>DATINR010000069.1:0-1890 GCA_035473995.1 Solirubrobacteraceae bacterium | reverse complement strand
GCCGTTCTGCACCGGCTCGAGGATCACCGCAGCCACCGTGTCCGGGCCCTCGAATTCGATCGCTTCCTCGATCGCGTCCGCCGCCCACAGCGGATCGCGGTCCTCGCTCCAGCGGTAGGAGTTCGTGTTCGGCACGTGCGCACCGCCCGGCGTCAGCGGTTCGAACGGCTCGCGCAGCGGCGGCAGCCCCGTCGCCGTCAGCGCGCCCATCGACGTGCCGTGGTAGGCCAGGTTGCGTGAGATCAGCTTGTGGCGCATCTGATCGCCGCGCGCTCGGTGGTATGCCTTGGCGAGCTTCCACGCCGACTCCACCGACTCCGAGCCGCCCGAGGTGAAGAACACCCGGTTGAGGTTGCCCGGCGCCAGCTGCGCGATCCGCGCCGCCAGTTCGATCGCCGGCGGGTGCGCGTAGCTCCAGTTCGTGTAGAAGCCGAGCTGCTTCGACTGCGCCGCCGCCGCCTCGCCGAGCTCCACGCGGCCGTGGCCGACGTTGACGCAGTACAGCGCCGAGAGGCCGTCCAGGTAGCGCTTGCCGTGCTCGTCGTAGACGTAGCAGCCCTCGCCGCGCACGATCACCGGCACCGAGTGGTGCTCGTCGTAGGAGCCCATCCGCGTGAAGTGCATCCACAGGTTGCGGCGCGCCAGCTGCTGCAGTCGATCCGGGTCTTCCGCCAGCGCCATGCCCGCCGGGCCCGGCGCCCACGGCGTCCCCGTCGACTCGTCCTGCTGCTCGGAGCCGGCCGTCGCGCTCGCGCCGGCCATCTGATCGAGATCTGCGGAGTCGCTCATTGCATCCACTCCCTGTCGAGGCGCCAGTGCGCCCGGCCGTCGCCGATAGACACTCAGGACAACCGTACTGCGCCGTGAAGCGCCTATCAAGTGAGCCTGAGGTCAAGAGACCGACGAACCGTTGTACGGAGCGTACAAACAGCCTGGTCCGCTTTGGGACAAGCGCCCATTGCCCGTGACCGGCCGGGGGCATAGGTTTTGCGCAGTTCGCGCGACCACCCCCAGGAGAGGACGAGATCGATGGCCACTGAGAGCGGCGCCGTACCGACGGGTTCCGGCCAGCACGGCCATCACGGGGTCATCGACAAGGGGCTGAAAAAAGGCGCCATCAGCTCGATCTCCAACGTCGTCATCGGCGTCGCCTCCACCGCCCCCGCCTACTCGCTCGCCGCCACGCTCGGCTTCATCGCGCTGGTCTCCGGCATCGGCGTCCACGCCCCCGCCGTGCTGCTCGCCTCGTTCATCCCGATCCTGCTGGTCTCGGTCGCCTACAAATACCTCAATCGCGCCGACCCGGACGCCGGCACCAGCTTTGCCTGGACCACCCGAGCCTTCGGCCCGGGCGTCGGCTGGCTGAACGGCTGGGCGATCTTCCTCGCCGACATCATCGTGATGGCGTCGCTTTCGGACATCGCCGCGATCTACACGCTGAAGCTGTTCGGCATCGAAGAATCAAAAGGGCTGATCCTGCTCATCGCCATTCTGTGGATCGCGCTGATGACGTGGATCTGCTGGCGCGGCATCGAGCTCTCGGCCGCGATCCAGCGCGCGCTGCTGACGTTCGAGGTGTTGATACTCGCCGTGTTCGCGATCGTGGCTCTCGCGAAGGTCTACGGCGGCAGCGCCCCCCATGGCTCGATCAAGCCGACCGCCGACTGGTTCAACCCGCTCGCCGTCAACTTCGGCGACCTGCTCGACGGGATCCTGCTCGGGGTCTTCATCTACTGGGGCTGGGATTCCGGCGTCGCCGTCAACGAGGAGTCCGAGGATCCCGCCAACGGTCCCGGCAAGGCGGCGGTGATCTCGACGGTGCTGCTGCTCGTCATCTACCTGCTCGTCGCCACCGGCGCCCAGGCATTCCACGGCGTCGGCTTCCTGACC
>DATINR010000068.1:0-24209 GCA_035473995.1 Solirubrobacteraceae bacterium | reverse complement strand
GTCACCCTCTCGATCACGACCCCCGAAGGCGCGACCTTGACCTGCACGAGCAACCCGCTAGCCGCAAGCTCCGGCGTGGCCAGCTTCGCTGGCTGCAAGATCGACAAGGCCGGCACCTACACGCTGACGGCCAAAGACGGCAGCCTGACCTCTGCGACGAGCAGCTCGCTGACGATCACCGTCGGCACGGCGGCCAGCCTCACGCTGGGCGCCTCCTCGACGACGCCCGGCGCAGGCGAAGCCGACAACCTGACCATCACGGCCCTAGACGCCGGTGGCAACGTCGCCACCACCTACTCCGGCGTGCACGAACTGACGTTCAGCGGTGCGAGCGCGATCGGCTCCAACAACCCGACCGTCAGCAACAGCTCCGGCACGGCCACGAACTTCGGCACCAAAACGGCGATCAGCTTCAGCAGCGGTGTTGCCACGGTCAAAGAAACGACGAAGAACGGCGTGCTGAGGCTCTACAAAGCCGAATCCGCGAAAGTCGTCGTATCCGACGGCACGATCAACAACGGCACCGGCCTCTCGATAACCGTGAGTACTGGAACGGCGAGCACGATGGCGTTCGTCAACTGTTCGGTCGGAGCGGAAAACTGCTCTGGTCAGCCGATTTCCGTGGGCAACAACAGCGACATGACGTTCAACATGCAGACCCAAGACTCGTTCGGCAACCCGTCGGCCCCAACGTCTGCGCTGAGCATCACATTTACGAACTCGGATGGAACCTTCAGCATCACGGCTGGTGAACCGGCGAAAATAACTGCCCCGGCGACGACGAGCGGGTCGGTGACGCTGCACCACGGAGTCAACGGCGGCACGAACACTCTGACGGCCAAAGCGAGCGGGTTCGCGAACGTCACGCTGACCGCCAAAAAGTAGTGGTCGGGCGGTTGCCATCCCAGCGTTCTACGGGCAGGTCAAGCAGTTCTGACGTTAGCCACCGACGCGCACGGCTCGGCGACTAAGCCCCCAAAAGCAAGCGAACATGGATCTCAGAGGGATGCGACGCAACTGCCACAAGCCCAAGCTCCGTTCACAGCGCCGCGACAGGAGCCGCCACTGCTACCACTGGGGCGTGGCGGCGTGCAACCCGCAGCGCGTGCGCAGCCGCTTCTCGCAACTCGGCGCCGACCCGTGCCTCGGCGCCCGCAGGCGTCGCCGCGAGCGCGCGCCGTCGCTGCCCGGCTACTAGCCGAGCCGCTCTTCGAGCGCCTGCAGCTGCACGTTGAGCGCGTCGGGAAGACGGTTGAACTGCGCCAGATGCGCGTGCAGCTGAGGAAGCTGGGCCTTCCACTGGTCGACGTCGACGCGCAGGAGCTCGGCCATGTCGGCGTCCGAGACGTCCACGCCGCGCGTGTCGATCCCGTCGGCTCCCACCGGCGGAATCAAGCCGATCGGCGTCTCGGTCGCCGCGCCGTGTCCGGCGCAGCGCGCGAACACCCATGAGAGCACGCGCGAGTTCTCGCCGAAGCCGGGCCAAAGGAAGCGCCCGCCCTCGTCCTTGCGGAACCAGTTGACGTAGAAGATCTTCGGCAGCTGAGCACCCTGGTGGCGGCCCATCCGGAGCCAGTGGCCGAAGTAGTCGGCCATGTTGTAGCCGCAGAAGGGGAGCATCGCGAACGGGTCGAAGCGCAGCTCGCCCACCGTGCCTGCCGCCGCGGCGGTCTTCTCGGAGCTCATCACCGCGCCGAGGAAGACGCCGTGCTCCCAGTCGAACGCCTCGGTCACGAGCGGCACAACCGTCGAGCGGCGGCCACCGAACAGCATCGCGTCGATCGGCACGCCCTCGGGGTCTTCCCACTCGGGCGCGATCGCCGGGTCCTGGGCGGCGGGCGTCGTGAAGCGCGCGTTCGGGTGCGCCGCGGAGGCGTCGGACTCGGGCGTCCAGTCGTTGCCGTGCCAGTCGATCAAATGGGCCGGGGGCTCCTTCGTCAGCCCCTCCCACCAGACGTCGCCGTCGTCGGTCTTGGCGCAGTTGGTGAAGATCGAGTTGCGCTCGATCATGCGGACCGCGTTGGGATTGGTTTCCTCGCCCGTGCCCGGGGCCACGCCGAAGAAGCCGTACTCGGGGTTGATCGCGTAGAGACGGCCATCCTCGCCGAACTTCATCCACGCGATGTCATCGCCGATCGTCTCGACCGTCCAGCCCTCGAGCGTGGGGATCAGCATCGCCAGGTTCGTCTTGCCGCATGCGCTCGGGAAGGCGCCGGTGATGTACTTGACCTCGCCCTCGGGCGAGGTCAGCTTGAGGATCAGCATGTGCTCGGCCATCCAGCCCTCGTCGCGCGCCATCACCGATGCGATGCGCAGCGCGAAGCACTTCTTGCCGAGCAGCGCGTTGCCGCCGTAGCCGGAGCCGAACGACCAGATCTCGCGCGTGTCGGGGAAGTGGACGATGTACTTGTTCTCGGCGTTGCACGGCCACGGCACGTCCTCGATGCCGTCGGCCAGGGGCATGCCGACCGAGTGCACGCACGGCACGAACTCGCCTTCTGAGCCGAGCGCGTCGAGCGCGTCCTGGCCCATGCGCGTCATGATCCGCATGCTCACGGCGACGTAGATCGAGTCGGTCAGCTGCACGCCGACGTAGCTCTTGTCCGAGCCGAGCGGCCCCATCGAGAACGGCACGACGTACATCGTGCGCCCGCGCATCGAGCCGGAGAACAGTTCGTTCAGCGTCCCGCGCATCTCCTCCGGGTCACGCCAGTTGTTCGTCGGGCCGGCCTCGTCCTCGGTCTGCGAGCAGATGAACGTGCGGTCCTCGACGCGCGCCACGTCGCCCGGGTCCGAAAGGGCGAGGTAGGAGTTGGGGCGCTTGGCGTCGGAGAGCTTCTCGAACGTGCCCGCCTCGACGAGCTCCCGGCAGAGCGCGTCGTACTCCTCGGCGGAGCCGTCGCACCAGTGGATGTCGTCGGGCTCTGTAAGCGACGCCACCTCGCCGACCCAGGTCAGCAGGCGCTCGTTAGTCGTGGGGGCGGAGGCGGTCGTGTTCATGGGGTAAAGCGGCTCCTCGATCGCGGTCATGATCGGCACGCCGACGCGCTCGTCTGTCGGTCGGCGCCGTCCGAAGGGCCCTCGATGGCCCCGGGAACGGAAAAAACGCCCGTGCGGGCGGCGTCCAGAGGGTATCGCACGCCCCCGCCGGGGGGCCAGCCGCCGGACGGCCGTCCGGCGGCGCGCCTACTCGACGTTGCCCTCGGCCTCGCCGCTCGTGCCCGGGTTCCTGCGCGGGACGAGCACCAGCCGCTTGAACTCGGCGACGAGCACGCCGTCCTGGTTGAGCACGCGCGTGTGCACCTTGACCGTGCCGCGGTCGGGCTTGGACTTGGACTCCTTCTTCTCGAGCACCTCGGACTCGCAGAACAGCGTGTCCCCATGGAACACGGGGGCCGGGTGCTTGAGCTCTTCGGTCGCGAGATTGGCGATCGCCTTGCCGCTGACGTCAGAGACCGACATGCCGAGCGCGAGCGAGTAGACGAGCGGGCCGACGACGACGTTGCGGCCCTGCTGCGATTTGGCCGCGTAGACGTCGTTGAGGTGCAGCGGGTGGTGGTTCATCGTGATCAGACAGAACAGGTGGTCGTCTGACTCGGTGACCGTCTTGGCCGGCCAATGCTTGTAGACGGCGCCGACCTCGAACTCCTCGAGGTAGCGGCCGTACGGGTGGGCGCCGCTCGCCTCGCGTGCGGCCTGGTCGGTCTCGACGGTCTGCGTCTCGCTCATGGGTTCCTAGCGTCTCGGCGTTTGCTCAGGGCTCGATCACGCGATATCGGTCGCGCATCGCGGGCCAGCATAGTAGTTGCACGCAGTCGCCTACTCGCCTGCTCCGGCTGCTCGCAGCGCCTCGGCATGGTCGAGGAAGCCTCGTATCCGGGAGATCTTCCGGTCACGGAGGTCGAAGACCATGCCGAGCGATGCATCCACCGTGACGTCGCTGTTCAGTCCGCGTCCCCTCAGGCCCCCGAGCATGATCACGAGATCGCCTGCCTCGCGAAACGTGCCCGGAAGAATCAAGAACTCCTTCCAGGCGTTGCCCAGGCTGGCGAAGTACGCCGCGATGCCCTCGCTCCCCCGGAAGATCTCGCTCTCGATGGCCACCATCGAGGGAGACCATTCGAAGTCCGCCGTCGTGAGCTTGGTGAAGGCGTCGACGTCGATCCTGTTGAAGGCGTCGATCGCTCGCTTGGCGATCTCCGCGTTCTCCCGTGCCATCGCCTACTCAGACTCGGCCATGTCGCGGATAGCGGGTGCCCCGGGCATCGCCCGAGCAGTATTCCGCAGCGAAGCGTTCGGGCTGCAGGAGTACGATCGGCGCGTGACGCTGTACGTCTGCTACGGCACGTTCGGGCCGGCTGAGCGCCACGCCTGCGCCCGCGCCCACAAGGCCCTCGTGGCCGCCGGTCATGCGCCGAAGGTGTCGCGTACGTACGGCTGCTACCGCACCGACCCGCTGTTCGGCGGCAGGCGCCACGTCAAGCGCCTGACCGGCAACTTCGAGGTGCCGACGCTCGTGCTCGACGACGGGGCCGTGATCGACGGCTCGCGCGAGATCGCGGCCTGGGCGGCCGCGAACCCGGCATAGCGGCCCGGTCTCCAGGCTCCTCCCCCTCCGGCCTTCGCACGGCCCCGGCCATGCCGAGCCGATAGCGTTCAGTCGGCAGCGATCGCGAGATCGCGTCCAAACCGCAGACCCAGGAGAGCCGACTTGCGCAACCCCCGCGACTTCTTCAAGCCCCTCGCGATCGACGCCCCTGAGCCGGCGCGCGAGATCCCTTTCAAGCCGTCCCGGATGATCCACTTCATGGACTTCTCGAACCCGAAAATGGTCGAGAAGACGCCGGACTTGGCGCCGAAGGTGGACATCCTGCTCGGCAACCTCGAGGACGCGGTGCCGCTTGAAAAGAAGGAGGCTGCGCGCGCCGGGCTGATCAAGGTCGGCAAGGAGATGGAGCTCGGCGACACGGCGCTGTGGACACGCGTCAATGAGCTCGCATCGCCCTACGTGCTCGACGATCTGACGCAGCTCGTCACGGAGATCGGCGACAAGCTCGAGGTGATCATGATCCCGAAGGTCGAGGGCCCTTGGGACATCCACTACGCCGACCGCCTGCTGGCGCAGCTCGAGGCGAAGGCGGGGGTGCAGCGTCCGATCCTGATCCACTGCGTGCTGGAGACGGCGCAGGGCGTGGCCAACCTGGAGGAGATCGCAAGCGCTTCGCCGCGCATCCAGGGGATGAGCTTCGGCCCGGCCGACCTGGCGGCCTCGCGGCGGATGAAGACCACGCGCGTCGGCGGCGGGCACCCGGGCTACCGCACGATCGCCGACCCCGACCCGGAGAACCCCGACGCCCCGCGCCCCTCCTACCAGCAGGACCCGTGGCACTACTCGATCGCGCGCATGGTTGACGCGTGCACGTCGGTCGGCGCCCTCCCCTTCTACGGCCCCTACGGCGACATCTCCGACGCCGAGGGCTGCGAGACGCAGTTCCGCGCCGCCTTCCTGCTCGGCTGCGTCGGCGCGTGGTCGCTTCACCCGGGCCAGATCGCGATCGCCAAGAAGGTCTTCTCGCCCGAGCCCGAGGAGGTGGCGTTCGCGAAGAAGGTGATCGAGGCGATCCCGGACGGGCGCGGCGTGCACATGATCGACGGCAAGATGCAGGACGACGCCACCTGGAAGCAGTGCAAGGTGATGGTCAACCTCGCCGAGATGCTCGCCAAGAAGGACCCCGAGCTGGCCGAGGCCTACGGCTTCGCCCCTGCCCCGGCCGCCGCTTGAAGTCGCCGCCCAACGTCGGCGTATAGGCTTCCCGGCCGCATGAGGTCAAGCAAATGAGGTTCTTCGAGTTCGAGGCGCGCGAGATCGTCAAGCGCGCGGGCATCCCCGTCACCGACTACGGCTTCACGACCGACCCCGCCGAGGCGGCGCAGATCGCCGAGCGGATCGGCGGCCCGACGGTGATCAAGTCCCAGGTGCTCTCCGGCGGGCGGATGAAGGCCGGCGGCGTCAAGTTCGCCGACACGCCGGCCGAAGCGGAGTCCTACGCCAAGGACATCCTGCAGCTGGAGATCGGCGGGCACATGCCGCGCGGCGTGCTCGTCGACCCGAAGGCCGAAGTCGAGCAGGAGTACTACGCCGGCGTCGTCTGGGACGGCACCGCGAAGAAGCCGCTGATGCTGTTCAGCGACATGGGCGGCATCGACATCGAGCAGGTCGCCGAGGAGCACCCCGACCACGTCGGTCGCGGCCACTTCTCCACGCTCGAGCCCTTCTCCGACTTCCAGGCCAAGCAGGTGATCGCCGCGGCCGGCGTCACCGGCAAGGCCCTGCAGCGAGCCACGCCCGTGCTGGCCCGCCTGGCCCGGCTGTTCCTCGACAACGACATGACGCTCGCTGAGATCAACCCGCTGACGGAGTTGAAGGACGGCTCGTTCGTCGCGCTCGACGCGCACATGGAGATGGAGAACGAGGGCATGCCGCGGCAGAAGGGCCTGCTCGAGGCGCTCGGCATCGGCGAGGAGGAGGGCACCCGCGAGGGCCACACCCCGACCCCATTCGAGGAGGCCGTCAAGGCGATCGACGCCGCCGATCATCGTGGCGTCATCCAGGGAAAGGACACCGGCTTCAACGGCAACATCGGTCTGGTGATCGGAGCGGGCGGCGGCTCGCTGACGCTCACCGACGCCGTGCGCCAGCAGGGCGGCCAGCCCGCCAACTACTCCGAGATCGGCGGCAACCCCTCCGTCGCCAAGGCCTGCGGACTGGCCAAGCAGGTCCTGCAGAAAGACGGCGTCGAGAAGATCGCCGTGATGATGTCGATCGTCTCGAACACGCGCGTGGACATCGTCGCGCGCGGCGTGATCAAGGCCTGTCTGGAGCTCGGCAAGGACCCCGGCGAGACGATCGCGATCTTCCGCATCCCGGGCGCCTGGGAGGAGGAGGGCTTCAAGATCCTCGACAAGTACGGGATCGAGTACTGCGACCGCTCGGTGTCGTTGTGGGAGGCCGCCGGCCGGGCCGTTGCCAAGATCCAGGGAGCCGCGGCCTAGCCATGTCCATCCTGATCGACCAGGACACGACCTTCATCATCCAGGGCATCACCGGCCGGGAGGCGGTCAACCTGACCCGCGAGTGTCTCGACTACGGCTCGAAGATCGTCGGCGGCGTGACCCCCGGGCGCAAGGGCCGCGAGGTGCACGGCGTTCCCGTGTTCGACACCGTCGAGCAGGTCGTCGAGCACAACGGCGGCGTCGTGCCGGACGGCTCGGTCGTGACCGTCCCCCCCGCAGGCACGCGAGACGCCGTATTCGAGGCGCTGCACGCCGGCATCAAGGCGATCGTGATCGTCACCGAGCGGATCCCGCGCCGCGACGTCGCGATGATGGTCGAGCTCGCCGACGCCAAGGGCGCGCGGATCATCGGCCCCAACTGCCTAGGCGTGATCGTCCCGGGCGTCGCCAAGATGGGCGGCATCGGCGGCCCGGCGCGCAACGCCGCCGTCGCCTACCAGCCCGGCGCGGTCGGCGTGATGAGCCGCTCCGGCGGCATGACCACGGAGATCTCCTCCACGCTGACGGCCGCCGGCCTCGGTGTTTCCACGGCGGTCTCGATCGGCGGCGACGCGATCATCGGCTCGACCTACGCCGAGCTGATGCCCTACTTCGAGGCCGACGAGCAGACACAGGCGATCGTGATCTACACCGAGCCCGGTGGGCGGATGGAGGCCCAGCTGGCGCAGTGGGTCAAGGAGAACGACTCGCGACTGCCGATCATCGCCTTCATGGCCGGCAAGTTCATGGACGACGAGGAGATGCAGGGCATGTCCTTCGGCCACGCCGGCACGATCGTCGAGGGCAAGGAGGACAGCGCGACCGAGAAGATCGCGCGGCTGGAGGCGGCCGGCATCCCCGTCGTGCAGCGAATCGACGAGATCCCCGATCTCGTCAAGGCCAAGATCGCGGAGCGGAGCGGGACATGAGGAAGGACGCCCTCTTCATCGCCGTCGAGGTCGACGACGCGGCGGCCGCCGACGCCGAGCTGGCGCGCAAGCTGACCGAGGCCTGCCCGGTCGACATCTACGCGCAGAAGGACGACGGCACGCTCGAGCTCGTGGAGAAGAACCTCGACGAGTGCGTGCTCTGCCGCCTGTGCCTCGACGCCGCGCCCGACGGCGCGGTGAAGATCATCAAGCTGTACGACAACGGCGCGACGCTGTGAGCGCGGGCGCCGCTCGGCGCCCACCGCCGCTTGGGAGCCGACGCTAGGGACCCGCGGACGGGCGGTACCCGGAGCAGAGCATGCGCATCCACGCGATCTTGCCCGCGCCTTCGCCCTCGCCCTCGGACAGGTAGGCCTGCTGCTCAACCAGGAAGCGTCCTTCGGGGTTGCTGACGGCGAGCCGGTAGCCGACCCGCTCGCGGTCGGCGAAGCTGTCCGTCTCCAGGCGCTCGAGCGATTCGATCCGATCGCTGTCCTCGAACCAGTGACCGAACGCGATCTCGAGCACGCCGTCGCCGTCGTGCGCCTGCCAGGTCCTGTTCGGCGTCATCGCCCGGAAGTCGAGCTCGGGCGCGAACAGCCGGCTCATGCGTGGCGCATCTCGCTCCGCGAGCGCATGGGCGAATTCGGCCCCGAGCGTGTTCGGATCGGACATCGATCGATTATCCCTACATCGTCGCGAACGGTGCGGCGCGAGGCGGCACCTGGCGGGCCGCACACCGGCGCTGTATCGTGACCGGTGAGCCATGAACGAAAACTTCTCGCTCATAGTGATGTGCCTGTTCCTGCTCGGCTCGCTGGCGTTCCTCGCGCAGCAGCTGACGTCCTACCACTAGCGCCCGCCGCCGGCCGCCCTCGGCGAGCGCCTGCTCATCTTGCCGGCGAGCTCCTCGAACAGCGGGTAGACGCCGGGGCCGTGCGCAGCGGCGATCGCCGGCTTCCACATCTGCCAGCGCTCGACCAGCATCCGTCCAAGCAGCAGCTCGATCAGCTCGAGATCGAAAGCGCCCCGCTTCTCCAGCGCCGCGAGCTGCTCGAAGTAGTCGAGCTCGCGATAGAGCACGTAGGCCTCGGGGGCGTCCTCGGCGACGTAGCGCGCGAACGCCGCCTTCAGCTCCTCGGGCGTCTGGAACGTGGCCAGCAGGCGCCTGGCCTCCACCAGCGCGTCGTCGTTCCAGCGGCGGAAGAACTCGACCGCCGTCTGCGCCTCGCGGCCGATCCGCGCCTCGCGCACCTGCCGTCCTGCATAGACGGCGGCGAGGATCGCCCCGAGCAGGCCGAGCGCGCCCACGGCCGTGCCGATCCCGGTCAGCTGCTCGGCCCAGTTCGGTGCGGATGCGATCACGCCGGCCCGATCCGAGCGCCGGCTCTCAGGCAGGCTTGCGCGCCTTGCGCGTGCGTTCGCGCTCCTGCTGGCGCTCGACGACGTTGACGATCAGCTTGAGGATCTGCTCGGGGCCGGTCGCCTTGGCCTGTCCGTAGGCGAAGGCCTCGACCCAGTCGGGCACCTTGCCTTCGCGCGCCATCACGTTGAAGAACTCGCGGCGCATGTCGAGACGTACGCGCGCGTCGGCGGCGGGGCCCTTGGTCACCTTGACGTCGGGCATCTCCAGGCGGAAGTGCTGGACGTCGCCGCGCCCGCGCAGTTCGACGCCGACGACGAGCTTGATCGGCGCGAGCGCCGGCACCTCCTCGATGAACCGTCGCGTGCCGAGTTCGATCAGCGCCTTGGCATCCTCCGCCATCGGATCAGATCTTATGCCGCTGCAGTAGCTTGCGGCCGATCACCATGCGCTGGATCTCGGAGGTGCCCTCGCCGATCAGCAGCAGCGGCGCGTCGCGGTAGATGCGCTCGATCTCGTACTCCTTGGAGTAGCCGTAGCCGCCGTGGATGCGCAGGCACTCCTCGGCGCAGAAGCGGCCTGCCTCGGAGGCGAACAGCTTGGCCATGCCGGCCTCCAGATCGGAGCGCTCGCCGGCGTCCTTCATCGCCGCCGCCCGCCGCACGAGCAGCCGCGCGGCGTCGACCTGCGTGGCCATGTCGGCGAGCTTGAACTGAATCGCCTGGTGCTCGGCGATCGGCTTGCCGAACGTCTTGCGCTCCTGCGAGTAGCGCAGCGCCAGCTCGAGCGCGCGCTGGGCGAGCCCGACGCCGCGGGCGGCGACGTTCACCCGCCCGAGGTCGAGCGCGTCCATCATCTGCACGAAGCCCTTGTTCAGCCCCCCCTCTTCGCCGCCGAGGATGTTCTCGGCGGGGCAGCGGTATCCGTCGAACACGAGCTCGGTCGACTCGACGCCCTTGTAGCCCATCTTCTTGATCTTCGGGGGGACGTTGAAGCCCTTCAGCTCGCCCGTGTTCTCGCCGACGCCCGGCTCTTTCTCGCAGATGAAGCAGGTCATGCCGCGGTAGCGGGGGTCGGCGTCCGGGTCGGTCTTCACGAGCGTGAACACGAGCGAGGACAGCAGGCCGTTGGTGACCCACATCTTCTGGCCGTTGATCTCCCACGTGCCGTCGTCCTGCTTCCTGGCCGAGGTCTTGATCGCCTGCACGTCGGAGCCGAGCTCGGGCTCGGACAGCGAGAACGCGGCCCGGATCTCCCCCGTGGCCATCCGCGGCAGGTACTTCTGCTTCTGCTCGTCGGTGCCGAACATCATCAGCAGGTAGGAGCCGATGAAGTGCGTGTTGACGACGCCCGAGATCGAGATCCAGCCGCGCGAGAGCTCCTCGACGATCATCGCGTACGTGGTCAGGTCGAGCCCCATGCCGCCGTACTCCTCGGGGATCGTCACACCGAACAGCCCGAGCTCCTTCATCTGCTCGACGATCGGCTCGGGAAAGGAGTCCTCGTGGTCGTAGTGCTCCGCGTTCGGCAGGATCTGCTCGTCCACGAACTGATGCACCATCTCGGTGATCGCCTTCTGCTCGTCGGTCTTGTCTGTGTACGGCGTCGCGGCTACGGCCATGCGGATTAGCGCTCCAAAGTCGTTTTTGTCTTGGTAAAGGGAGAATACCGGCATGAACTTCGCCGGCGAGGTGGTCGAAGCGATGCCAGCGCAGCGACTGGCGCTGCTCGAGCTGACGCACGAGGGCGAGCGGCGCGAGTGGACCTTCCGCGAAGTGAGCGATCGCAGCGCGCGCATGGCGGGCGCCTTCGCGCGGCGCGGCATCGGACGCGGCGATGTCGTGATGACGCTGATCGGCAACCGCCCGGAGTGGGTGTTCGCGATGCTCGCGTGCTTTCGCATCGGCGCCGTCGTGCTGCCGTGCACGGAGCAGCTGCGCGCCAAAGACCTGCGCATGCGCCTGGACGCGGTGCGCCCCTCGCTGATCGTCGCCGACGAGCGCAACCGCACGGAGCTCGAGGCGGCGGCCCCCGAGTGCGAGGTCGTGCTCGTCCCCGACGAGAGCCTGTACGAGGCCGAGCCGGCGCCCGTCGCCGAGCTCTCCGAGCAGGAGCCGTGCCTGATCACGTTCACCAGCGGCACGGCCGGCGAGCCGAAGGCCGTCGTTCACGGGCAGCGCTACCTCAACGGGCAGCGCCTGCAGGCAGAGAGCTGGCTCGGGCCGCGCGCAGGCGAGCTGGTCTGGTGCACGGCCGCCAGCGGCTGGTCGAAGTCGGCACGCAACGTGTTCATCGCGCCCTGGCTGCAGGGCGCCTCGGCGCTGCTGCACGACGGGCGCTTCGATCCACAGGAGCGCCTGGAGCTGTTGGCGCGAGAGCGCGTCAACGTGCTCTGCATGGCGCCGACCGAGTACCGCGTGATCGCCAAGCGCGCGCAGCTGCAGCCGATGCCTGAGCTGCGCGGGCTCGTGGCGGCCGGCGAGGCCCTCAACCCGGAGGTGCTGCGCGCCTGGCGAGAGGCGACGGGCCTGGAGATCCGCGACGGCTACGGGCAGACCGAGACCGGCCAGCTGACGGGCGCCCCGCCAGGCGAACCGGCCAGGCCGGGGTCGATGGGCAAGCCGCTGCCGGGGGTCGGACTGCTGGTCAAAGACGGCGAGCTGACGGCCAACCCCCGTACGGTGCCGACGTTCTTCCTCGGCTACCTCGGCGAGCACGTTCTGCGCGGCGAGGACGGCTCGTGGACGGTCGATGACCGCCGCACGGGGCCGGTCTGGCGCACGGGCGACCTGGTCGAGCAGGACGAGGACGGCTGGCTGCGCTTCCAGGGGCGCGACGACGACGTGATCATCTCTTCGGGCTATCGCATCGGCCCGTTCGAGGTCGAGTCGGCGCTCGTCGCCCACCCGGCCGTGGCCGAAGCGGCGGCCGTCGCGGCGCCCGACGAGGAGCGCGGCTCGGTCGTGCGCGCGGTCGTCGTGCTGCGCGACGACCGCTACGCGCCGTCCCCGGAGCTGGTGCGCGAACTGCAGGAGCACGTCAAGCGCGAAACGGCGCCGTACAAGTACCCCCGGATCGTCGATTTCGCCCCTGAACTGCCGAAGACTGCGAGCGGCAAGATCAAGCGCGCGCTGCTGCGCTCGGAGAGCTAGCGCCCGACGCCCGGGGAAGCGTAAGCAGCCCGCCGCCCCGGGGAAGGGCGACGGGCTGCGGGCGGCGCCGACGGGGGGCGCCGCGTCGGGCGGCGGCTCAGACGAGCTGCTCCGCGGTCTGGGCGCTGGCGCTCGCGCGCCCGAAGTCGTGCTCGAGCTCCTCGACCTCCTGCATCACCGTGCGCGACGGCGGGCGCAGGGTGACGAAGGCGGCGATGATGCCGACCGCCACTGAGATGGCAGCCACGACGTAGGCCAGGTGGTAGCCGCCGGTCAGCGCGCTGGTCAGCGCGTGGCCGCTCGCCGTCAGCGCCTTCGTGTGGTCGGTTGCGATCGTGCCCATCGTGGCCAGGCCGATCGCCCCGAACAGCTGCACCGAGACGTTGACGATGCCCGAGGCCAGCCCGGCGTCGCGCTTGGGCGCGTCGGACATGCCGATCGTGAGCAGCGGCAGGAACGATGCGCCGGCGCCGAGACCGAGTGCCAGGAACGCGAAGAACAGGCCCGGGAAGTAGCTCGCGTGCACGCCCTGAGTGGCGAGCAGAACGAGCCCGGCGATGATCCCGACGAGCCCGGCGGCCAGCGTGTTGACCGCGCCGAAGCGCTCGACGATCCGCGCCGAGACGCCCATCGACATGATCGCGATGGCGATCGTCAGCGGCATGAACGCCAGCCCCGTGCTGATCGCGTCGTAGCCGAGCACGTGCTCGAGGTAGAGCGAGCCGAGGAAGAACGCCGAGAACATGCCCGTGATCAGGAACCCGCGCACGAGGCTCGAGCCCATCAGGGCACGCAGGCGCAGGATCCTCAGCGGCATGATCGGGTTCTCGAGACGCGACTCGAGCCGGAGGAAGGCGGCGAGCAGCACCAGCGCGCCGCCGCCGACGCCGAGCGTGCGCGCCGAGGTCAGCCCGTATTCGCTTGACTTCACGATCGCGAACGCGCCGGCCATCGTCGCCAGCGTGATCAGCACAGAGCCGAGCCAGTCGACGCCGCCCTTGAGGCCGATTCCATCGTTCTCGACGATCAGCCGCGAGCCGAGCGCGAAGGCGACGATGCCGATCGGCACGTTGACGAAGAAGATCCAGTGCCAGTCGAGCGACTGCGTGAGCGCGCCGCCCGCGAGCAGGCCGATCGAGCCACCGCCGGCCGAGACGAAGGCGTACAGCCCCATCGCTTTGGCCTGCTCCCTTTTCTCGGGGAACTCGGTGACGATGATCGCCAGGATCACGCTCGATGCCACTGCGCCGCCGACGCCCTGCAAGAGGCGCGCGCCGATCAACAAGCCCTGGCTGTCGGCAATCCCGCACAGGACGGAGGCCACCGTGAAGAGCACGAGTCCGCCGAGGAACACGCGCTTGCGACCGACGAGGTCGCCGAGGCGCCCGGCCAGCAGCAGGAAGCCGCCGAAGGTGATCAGGTATCCATCGATCACCCACGTGAGGTTGCCCTGGGAGAAGCCGAGATCGTGCTGGATCGAGGGCAGCGCGACGTTGACGATGGTCGAGTCGAGCACCATCATCAGCTGGCCGAGGCAAAGCACGGCGAGCGCGATCCAGCGACGGCGCTCGCTCCTCGTGGCGATCTCGGCCGCAGCGCCCGTGAGCTCTGCGTCGGCGTAACGGCCGGCGGCTGACCCCGACTCTCCCCGTTCCAGCGCCGGCGCCTCGGGCGCCCCCACTGCGGTCCGACCCTGCGCCAGAGCGCCAGATTGCGCAGCCCGGCGACGCCTGCGGGCGGTTGGATTTCTCTTCTCGAGCTGTTCGATGATCGTGGCCATGTGGCTCCCTTCAGTTGCGATCTGGGACACCATAGCAAGGATCATCCCTATAACAAGGAAGATCAATCTAAAATTTAACATCGCTGCTATAGTGACAAGCGATGCGAGATGGTGTAAAATACGCCGCGATGGGTGCAGAGAGGCCGTGTGCTCCTGGTTCGATGGCCCTGCTGACGCGCTTGGCCAAGCAGGTCTACAGGCGCAGCACAGAGGACTTGCTCGGCATGCACATGCGCCACCTGATGTCGCTCAGCTACGTGCGCGACCACAACGGCGGCCCTCAGCAGGAGCTCGCCGAGGCGCTCTGCATGGACGCCAACAACGTCGTGCTGCTGCTCAACGAGCTCGAGGAGCTCGGCTACGTCAGCCGCCGCCGCGATCCGAGCGACCGCCGCCGCCACCTCGTCGACCTGACGCCGGTCGGCGCGAAGGCGCTGAACGACGCCGAGCACCGGCAGGAGTCGATCGAGGACGACGTGCTCAAGGCGCTCGACTCAGACGAGCGCGCCACGCTCTGGCGCCTGCTCGGCCAAGCCCTGCGTGGCGCCGAGCCCGAGCTCGACGCGGCCTGCGAGCCGGCCGAGCCGCTCAGCGTCAGCGCCGCTTAGAACGTTTCGCGCCGGTCAGCGCTTCTCTAGAGCGCGACGACGGCGTCGATCTCGACCAGCGCCCCCTTCGGCAGCTCGGCCACGCCGACCGCCGCACGGGCGGGTGGGCTCTGCTGAAAGAACGAGCCGTAGACCTCGTTGATCTCGGCGAACGCGCTCAGCCGAGTCGTGTAGATCGTCAGGCGCACGGCCCGCGCCAGCGAGGTGCCGGCGGCCGCGCAGACCTCGCTCAGGTTCTCCAGGCAGCGCCGCGCCTGCTCGGCCGGCGTGTCGCCGACGAGCTCGCCGCTGCGCGGGTCCAAGGGGATCTGCCCGGAGCAGAACAAGAGGCCGGCGGCGCGCACGGCGTGGCTGTAGGGGCCGACCGCGGCAGGCGCCCCCGCCGCATCGACGATCTCACGTTCGCCCGCCATCGAGCAGAGGCTATCGCGCCGCCGGTTGGGCGCCTCGTGCCGCCGGGTAGCGCAAAGGCAATGGCGAATCCCCCTGCAACTGCGTCCCTTCGACCACGGCTGCCGCTAACGTTGGCCGGCATGTCACGGCGAACGCTCACCTGGATGCTCGCCGTGCCGGTCGCCGCCGGCCTGCTCGCCGCGACGGCCGCCGCCCCGGCCGCGGCGGCGCTGCCGTTCGCTCCGTGCTCGAGCATCGCCGGCTTCTCTTGTGCTTCGCTGCCCGTGCCGCTCGACCGCGGCGGCAAGGTGCCGGGCACGATCCTGCTGCCGATCGAGCGCAAATCGGCAGGGACGATCCAGACCCAGAGCGCCGTGATCGCGCTTGCCGGCGGCCCCGGACAGGCGGCCAACCCGCTCGGCGAAGAGCTCGCCGCGGCGATCGCCCCGGCGCTGACTTCGCACGACCTGCTCGTGTTCGACCAGCGCGGCACAGGGCGCGCGAGCCCCTTGAACTGCCCCATCTTCAACGACGAAGCCGCGCTCGAGAAGGCGACCGAAAGCACGCTCGGCTCGCTGATCGAATTGTGCGCGCTGCAGATCGGCCAAGCGCGCGGAGCGTTCACGACGCAGGAATCGGTCGAAGACATCGAGTCGATCCGCCACACGGCCGGCTACAGGAAGCTCATCCTGTACGGAACCTCCTACGGCACCAAGGTCGCGCTCGAGTACGCCGAACGCTACCCGCAGCACGTCGAAGCGCTCGTGCTCGACTCGGTCGTGCCCAGCTCCGGTCCCGAAGCGTTCGGGATCGACCGCCTGCAGGCCGTCACGCCGGTGCTGAGTGAGCTGTGCGCCAACCGTGCGTGCGCCGGGATCACGACGAGCCCGGTCGGCGACCTCGCCAAGCTGCTGGCGCGCCTGCGCAAGCACCGGCTCAGCGGCTCGGCCTTCGACGGCACCGGCAGGCGCCACTCGGTGTCGATGGGCGAGCTCGACGTGCTCGACATCTTGCAGGCCGGCGATCTGAACCCGGCGCTGCGCGCGCTGTTCCCGGCCGCCGTGCACTCGGCGCTGAAGGGCGATCCCGACCCGCTGCTGCGCCTGAACCTGATCGCCGAGGGTCTCGTCCCGAGCGTGCCGACCAAGCCCGAACGCGAACGGGTCGGCAACGATGAAGAAAACAACGCGCTGTTCATCGCGACGTCGTGCGAGGAGACGCTGTTCCCGTGGCAGCGCACCGGCCCCTCGCAGACCAAGCTCGCCGAAGCGATCAATGCCCTGCACGGTCTGCCGAGCAGCGACTTCTATCCGTTCGACACCACCACGGCGCTGCAGAGCAGCCTGGTGCCGGTGTGCGACTCCTGGCCCGACGCCGCGCCGGCGCCGCCTGCGGCCAGCCCGCTGCCGAACGTGCCGACGTTGATCCTCTCGGGCGAACAGGATCTGCGCACGCCGACCTCCGGCGCCAGGGCGGTCGCCGCGATGATCCCCGACGCGCAGGTGCTCACGGTTCCCTACACCGGGCACTCGGTGCTCGGCAGCGACTTCAGCGGATGCGCCCAGACGGCAGTCGGCGCGTTCTTCACGAGCACGCCCGTACAGCCGTGCACGGCGACGATCGACATCTTCGCGCCGACGCCGGTCGCGCCGCGCAAGCTCGACTACCTGCATTCGCCGCCGGGGCTCGCCGGCAAGCCGGGGCGCACGCTCACGGCAGTGCTCGACGCGATCGTCGACCTCGACCGCCAGGTGGTCGCGGCGACGCTGCAGGCCGAGCAGGAACTGCCGAGCGGATCGAGCTTCGGCGGGCTGCGCGGCGGCTATGCCAAGCTCACCTCCTCGGCGGCGACGCTGCGGAACTTCTCCTTCGTAGCCGGCGTCAAACTGAGCGGGACGTTCCCGGTCAAGAACCACGAACTGCAGCCGGCCACGATCCGCATCTCCGGCGCCAGCGCGGCTCAGGGCAGCGTCAGGCTGTCCTCGAACAAACGCGTCACCGGCGTGCTCGGCGGCCGGCGCTTCAACGTGAGCCTCACCAAGGTCAAGCTCTCGCGCACGGGCGGCGGCGAGAGCGAATGGCCCGAGCGCGCACGCTTCCCCCTGCCGGGCCTCGTGCGCGAAGGCTCGCACGACCTGCCCTGAGCGCGGCCACGACAACGAGTCGGCTCGTTCGATTGAGGCCCGGCATCGCTGAGCGCGGGGTCGTGTGGCGCGGTACTAGGCTGGCCGGAGCATGACCAACGCGCTCGCCGAGGAGACCTCGCCCTACCTGCGCCAGCACGCCGAGAACCCGGTCGACTGGCTGCCGTGGGGCGAGCAGGCGCTGCGGCGCGCCGCCGAGCGGGACAAGCCGCTGCTCGTCTCGATCGGCTACTCCTCGTGCCACTGGTGTCACGTAATGGAGCGCGAGTCCTTCGAGGACGAGCAGACGGCGGCGCTGATGAACGAGGAGTTCGTCTGCGTCAAGGTCGACCGCGAGGAGCGCCCCGACGTGGACGCTCTGTACATGGAGGCCGTGCAGGGCATGACCGGCCAGGGCGGCTGGCCGCTGAACGTGTTCCTCACGCCCGAGCAGCTGCCGTTCTACGGCGGGACCTACTTCCCGCCCGAGCCACGCCACGGCATGCCCGCGTGGACGCAGGTGCTGCAGGCGATCGCCGAGGCCTGGCACGAGCGCAGCGATGAGATCCGCGCCGGCGGCGAGCAGCTGCGCGAGCGCCTGTCGGGCGGGGCGCTGCTCGAGCCCTCCTCGCAACCGATCGACGAGCCCGCGCTGAGCAGCGCCGTCGAGCGGCTGCGCGAGTCCTTCGACCGCCGGGACGGCGGCTTCGGCGCCGCGCCCAAGTTCCCGCACGCCTCGGCGCTCGAGTTCCTGACGCTGCGCGGCGAGCGCGAGATGACGCTCGCCACGCTGCGCGCGATGGCGGCCGGCGGCATCCACGATCAGATCGGCGGCGGCTTCGCCCGCTACAGCGTCGACCGCTCCTGGACGGTGCCGCACTTCGAGAAGATGCTCTACGACAACGCGCTGCTCGCGCGCGCCTACCTGCACGGTTGGCAGCGCTTCGGCGAGCGCCGCCTGCTCGACGTCTGCCTCGACACGCTCGGCTGGGCGCTGCGCGAGATGCGCGGCCCCGAGGGCGGCTTCCACTCGGCGCTCGACGCCGACTCGGAGGGCGTCGAGGGCCGCTACTACGTGTGGACGCTCGCGCAGCTGCGCGAGGCACTCGGCGAGGATGCCGAGGCGGCGATCGAGCGCTTCGGCGCCACCGAGCAGGGCAACTTCTCAGATCCCCATCACCCCGAGCCGGGCCTCAACGTACTGCAGGGGCCGCGCGGCGCCGAGGGCGAGCTGGACGACGCCACGCTGGCACGGGTGCGCGAGCGGCTGCTCGCCGAGCGTGCGCAGCGAGTGCGCCCAGGGCTCGACGACAAGCGCCTGACGTCGTGGAACGCACTGATGATCTGCGCGCTGGCCGAGACAGGCGCCGCGCTGCGCGACGCTCCGGCTGCGGAGCTCGGGCAGGGTCTCGACCCGGCGCTGGCCGAGGACCTGCTCGCCGCGGCCGTCGCGTGCGCCGAGTTCGTCCTGGGCGACCTGCGCGACGAGCAGGGCAGGCTGCTGCGCACCTACAACGACGGCCACGCCAAGATCGGCGCCTACCTCGAGGACCACGCCTACCTGCTCGAAGCGCTGCTCGTGCTGTTCGAAACAACGTGCGATGAGCGCTGGTTCAGCGAGGCGCTCGCGCTCGCCGACGAGACGATCGAGCGCTTCTCAGACCCCGAGCGCGGCGGCTTCTTCTCGACCGCCGCCGATCAGCAGCCGCTGATCGCTCGGCGCAAGGATCTCGAGGACTCGCCGATCCCGGCAGGCGGGTCGAGCGCCGCGATGGGCCTCTTGCGCCTCTCCCAGCTGACCGGCGAGGAGCGCTACGAGCGCCACGCCGTCTCCGTGCTGCGCCTGCTCGCCGAGATCGCCCCGCGCCACCCGAGCTCGTTCGGGCACTTGCTGCAGGTCATGCACTGGTACCTCTCCCCCGCGCGGCCGATCGCCTGCGCAGTGCCGGCGCGGGCCTAGCCTGCGAGCAGCTCAGAGAATCGCCAGGTAGCGGTCGCGCTCCCACTGCGTGACCTGCACGCGGTAGTCGTCCCACTCCTGGCGCTTGATCTCGACATAGCGGTTGAACATGTGCTCGCCAAGGGTGCGGAGGACGAGCTCGGACTCGGCGGTGATCTCGATCGCCTCGCCCAGGCTCTCCGGCAGCTGATCGACGCCGAGGCGGCGGCGCTCCTCGCTGGAGAGGTGGTACAGGTTCT
Organism: Solirubrobacteraceae bacterium; assembly: GCA_035473995.1. Classification (GTDB taxonomy): domain Bacteria; phylum Actinomycetota; class Thermoleophilia; order Solirubrobacterales; family Solirubrobacteraceae; genus Palsa-744. The sequence goes on along the minus strand of DATINR010000068.1, from coordinate 4,609 downwards.
TCTCCATCGGCTCCGGCAGCTCGTAGCCCTTCTCGATCCCCTCCAGGCCCGCCTGCAGCAGCGCGGCAAACGTCAGGTACGGGTTGCACGCCGGATCGGGACAGCGCAGCTCCATCCGCGTGGCCTTCTCGTTGCCCGGGTGATACAGCGGCACGCGGACGAGCGCCGAGCGGTTGCGCCGCGACCAGGCGACGTACGTCGGCGCCTCGAAGCCCGGCACCAGGCGCTTGTAGGAGTTGACCCACTGGGCGAAGATCGAGCAGATCTCGCGCGCGTGCTTGAGCTGGCCCGCGATGAACGCCTTGCCGACGTCCGAGAGGAAGTACTGATCATCGGCGTCGTAGAACGCGTTGCGCCCGCCGCTGAAGAGCGACTGGTGTGTATGCATGCCCGAGCCGTTCTCGCCGAACAGCGGCTTCGGCATGAACGTCGCATGCCAGCCGTACTTCATCGCGTACTCCTTGACCGTGATGCGGTAGGTCATGCAGTCGTCGGCCATCTTCATCGCGTCGGCGTAGCGCATGTCGATCTCGTGCTGGGAGGGGCCGACCTCGTGGTGGGTGTACTCCACGTGGATGCCGAGCTGATCGAGCGCCAGCACCGTCTCGCGCCGCACATCCGAGCCGGCGTCGAGCGTCGTCAGGTCGAAGTAGCCGCCTTCGTCGAGCACCTCCGTCGAGCGCGAGTCCTTGAACAGGAAGTACTCGAGCTCGGGGCCGACGTTGAAGACGTCGAAGCCCATCCCGTGGGCGCGCTCCAGCGCACGCCGCAGCACGTGGCGCGGGTCGCCCTCATAGGGCGTGCGCTCGGGCGTCACGATGTCGCAGAACATCCGGCCCACGCCCTGCTCCTCCGGTCGCCACGGCAGGATCGCGAACGTCGACGGGTCGGGCATCGCGATCATGTCCGACTCCTCGATCGCATTGAAGCCCGTGATCGAAGAGCCGTCGAAGCCCATCCCGTTCTCGAACGCGTCGTCGAGCTCTTCGACGTTGATCGAGAACGACTTCAGCTGGCCGAGGACGTCCGTGAACCAGAAGCGGATGAAGCGGATCTCCCGCTCCGCCACGATCGCCTTGACGTCCTCCGCGGTTTTCGGCGACTCCGTCATGCCCGTCTGACCTTATCGACGGGCCCCGCCGGGCGGTATCGACGGTTGGCTAAATCGAGAGCAGCAACGCGTCTGAGGCCTTCGAGGGTCGAGCGTGCCAAGGACGCAGGGAGCGCGGCGTGCGAACTAGCACGCGAGCGACTGAGGACGCCGACCGATCGGAGATCGGCCAGCGAGGCCATCGGACGCCTCAGTGACCGGCGACCGCCGCCACGAAGTTCGCGACGTCTTCGGCTTCCTTGCCCTGGTAGAGCAGGGCCGGCATCTGCCCGAGGCCGCGCGCGCGGCCTTCGCCGATCGCGCTCAGCACGAGCGCTTTGCGCCCGGCCGGCGTCGAGATGTCGGCGCCGACGCGAACATCGAGGTTCGGGCCGACCAGCCCGACCGACTTCGTCGCCGCCAGCGTGTGGCAGACGGCGCAGGACTTGGAGAAGAGTTCGCGGCCCTTCTGCTCGCCGGCGTTCAGGTGCACGCCGCCGACGCCCACGCTCGCCTTGTGCTCGCCGTTGAACGCCATCACGATCGCCGGCACGGCGAGACCGAAGGCGAACAGCACGATCACGCCTGCCGTCACCGAGCGGCGGCTGACCTTCGATTCGGTGTGCAGCGACTGGCGCGCGCCGCGTGGGCCGCCGCGCATCGCGACGAAGAAGACGCCGAGGCCCAGCAGGACCCAGCTGAGGACGATGACGATGACCATGCGCGCGAGAACATATCGCCTGGCGGCGCCGGACGGTCGATCGAAGCCGCCGTACGTGCCCGCCAGGCGCGCCCCTCGAGCTTCTCTTTAGACGGCGCCAAGGTCCGGCGCTACCCTGGAAGTCGGGCTCATTCGAGCTTTGAGGCATTGACCATGAACGCGCAGTCATGAACATCCTCCGCCGCCTGCCGCTCTCCCGACTGTTGCTCGTCTGTGGCCTCGTCGCCGTGCTCGGAGGATCGCTCGCGGCGATCGCGCTGGCGCTCGGTTCTGGCGCGAAGCCGCCGCCCAAGCCGCTCGCACAGGCGATCCACGACGCCCTTTCCTCCCCTCCCGTGGAAGGCGTCAGCGCCAACGTCACGCTGACCGACCACCTGCTCGAAGGCGCCAGCTTGACGAGCGCCGCCGGCGAAGCCGGAGGCCAGCTCTCCTCCAGCCCGCTGCTCTCCGGCGCCTCCGGACGACTGTGGGTCGCCAAGGACGGGCGCGTGCGGCTCGAGCTGCAGGCCGAAAAGGGCGACACGCAGGTGCTCTACGACGGCCACACGCTGACCGTCTACGACGCCTCCTCGAACACGCTCTACCGTTTCACGCCGCCGACTGACAAGGAAGGCAGCGGCACACATTCCTCGCCCGAGGAAGCCGGCAAGCACGAAGTCCCGAGTGTGGCGAAGATCGAAGAAGCGATCGCCAAGCTCGACCACGTCAACGTCTCCGGCGCGACGCCGGCCAACGTGGCCGGCCGGCCCGCCTACACGGCGCGCGTCTCGCCCAAGGAAGGCGGCAGCCTGCTCGGCGGCGCCGAGGTCTCGTGGGACGCCGAGAACGGCCTGCCGCTGCGCGCCGCGCTGTACTCCTCCACGAGCTCCTCGCCCGTGATCGAACTGGCCGCGACCGAAGTCTCCTTCGGCCCCGTCGACGGCTCGGTATTCGAATTCACGCCGCCGGCCAGCGCGAAGGTCGAAGAAGTCAAGCTGTCGAGCTATGAAGGCGGCAAGCACACCGACGGCGCCAGCGGCGACCACGGCAAGCCGAACGTCACGACGCACGGTCAAGGCGTCTCCTCGGTGGCCGTGATCGAAAGCAAGCTCAAGCCCGGTGAGAAGCCCGCGAGCCTTCCCGAAGGCCTGCCGAAGGTGAAGATCGACGGCACGACGACCGCGACCGAGCTGCCGACGGCGCTCGGCACGCTGCTCAGCTTCGAGCGCTCGGGCGTGCGCTACGTGCTCGCCGGCGCCGTCACCCCAGCCGACATCGAGGCAGTCGCGCGAGGCCTCTAGCCGTGCCCAAGGCGGCCGACGCCGTCGGGCACGACGAGCCGCAACCGGTCCGCGCACGCGGGCTCGTCAAGCGCTACGACGAGGTGCTCGCGGTCGACCACGTCGACCTGAACGTCCAGACCGGCGACGTCTACGGGTTTCTCGGCCCCAACGGCGCGGGCAAGACGACGACGCTGCGCATGGCGCTCGGGCTGATCACGCCGAGTGAGGGCAGCGTCGAGCTGTTCGGGCGCGATCCGCTGCGCCAGGGCGCGCGCGCACTGGAGGGCGTGGCCGGCTTCGTCGAGGCGCCGCGCTTCTACCCCTACATGAGCGCGCGCAAGAACCTCGAAATGCTCGCCGCGCTCGACGGCGGCGGCGCACGCGAGCGGATCGACGAGGTGCTCGACGTCGTCGAGCTGGCGCCCCGCGCCAAGCACCGCGTCGGCGGCTACTCGCACGGCATGCGACAGCGCCTCGGCATCGCCGCCGCGCTGCTGCGCCGGCCGCGCCTGCTGATCCTCGACGAGCCGGCCACCGGTCTCGATCCCGGTGGGATGCGCGACATGCGCCTGCTGATCCGCCGCCTCGCCGGCGAAGGGATCACGGTGCTGCTCTCCAGCCACCAGCTGCCCGAGGTGCAAGAACTGTGCGACCGCGTCGCGATCGTCGACTCCGGCCGTGTCGTCTACGAGGGCGCGCTCGCCGATCTGCGCCGCCAGGGCGGCGCCGGCTACCGGCTGCGCACGACCGACGACGCACTGGCGCTGCGGATCCTCGCCGAGCAGCCTGGTATCGAGCACGCGGCAGGCGGCGAGCACGGGCTCGGCTTCCAGGCCGACGAGCACACCGTCGGCGAGCTGTCGCTCGCGCTCGCCCGCGCCGGCATCGGCATCCTCGCGCTGACGCCCGAGCTGGCCACGCTCGAGGACCTGTTCTTCCGCCTCACCGAAGGCGCCCCGGCCGGGCAGCAGCAGCCGGCGCCCGCGCCCGAGCGCGATCCGGTCGAGGTCGCATGAGCGCCTCCGCGGCCGCCCCTGCCGCGCTCGCGCCGCGCACGAGCGCCCGCCGTCCGAGCACGTTCGCGATCTGGCGCTGGGAGCTGCGCAAGCTCGCCGCGCAGAAGCGCACCTACCTCGGCTTCGCGATCGCGCTCGTCGTGCCCGTGTTCTTCGTGATCGCCGAGCACTTCAACCAGCACCACGGCCACGGCGGCGACAGCATCTTCTTCTCCGAGATCACGCAGTCTGGCCTCGTCACGCCCGTGCTCTCGCTGATCCTCGCCTCGACCTTTTTCCTGCCCCTGTCGACCGCCCTCGTGTGCGGCGACATCGTCGCCAACGAGGACGGCAACGGCACGCTGAAGACGATCCTCACGCGCTCGGTCGATCGCGGGCTGGTGTTCGCCGCCAAGGTGCTCGCCGCCTTCGCCTACGCCGCCGCTGCCGTCTTCCTCGCCGCCTTCGTCGCCACCGTCGCCGGCGTCGCCTCGTGGGGCTTCAACGACATCGTCTCGCTCTCGGGCACGGTCGTGCCTCC
>DATINR010000067.1:0-7636 GCA_035473995.1 Solirubrobacteraceae bacterium | reverse complement strand
GGCGGCGCGCGAGCGCGAGATCCCGGTGCTCGGCGAGCTCGAGCTGGCGTGGCGCCTGCTGGCGAACGAGTTCGTGGCGGTGACGGGCACGAACGGCAAGACGACGACGGTCGAGCTGATCGGCCACATCCACCGCGAGGCGGGGCTGGCGGTGGCGGTCGCGGGCAACGTCGGCACGGCGCTGAGCTCGCTGATCGGCAAGCTCGACGCGGAGGCGACGGTCGTCTGCGAGGCGTCCTCGTTCCAGCTCGAAGACACGCTCGAGTTCGCTCCGCAGGCGGCGGTGCTGCTGAACATCACGCCGGACCATCTCGACCGCCACGGCACGCTCGAGGCATACGCGGCGGCCAAGCTCGAAGCGTTCGCGCGCCAGCGGCAGGGTGACGTAGCGGTCTTCCCGGCCGACCTGGGCGAGCGGATCGACTGGGCCGGCGCACCGGCGATCCCGGGCGAGGCGCAGCGCGTCGAGTTCGGCTGGGAGCCGCGGGCGGCGCTGTTCGAGCTCGACGGCGAGCTGTGGTGGCGTGGAGGGGCGCTGATCGCGCTCGAGCAGATGCGCCTGCGCGGGCGCCACAACGTGGAGAACGCGATGGCGGCGGCGGCGGTCTGCCTGGCGCGCGGGATCGAGCCGGCGGCGGTGCGCGCGGGGCTCGCCTCGTTCCCGGGCGTGGCCCATCGCCTGGAGGAGCTGGCGGAGCTCGACGGCGTGCTCTACGTCAACGACTCGAAGGCGACGAACGTGGCGAGCACGCTGGTCGCGCTGGAGGCGTTCGCCGGGCGGCCGCTGCACCTGATCCTGGGCGGGCAGGGCAAGGGCCAGGACTTCACGGGCCTGCGCGGGCCGGTGGCGCGCGCGTGCGCCGGGGTCTACGTGATCGGCGAGGACGCGGCGACGATCGCCGCGGCGCTCGCGAACATCGCCCCGACCGTACTCGAGTGCGGCGATCTGGAGCGGGCGCTCGCGGCGGCCGCGCAGGCGGCGGCATGCGACCCGGACGCGACCGGCGGGCCGGGCGAGAGCGGGCCGGTCGTGCTGCTGTCGCCGGCCTGCGCGAGCTTCGACCAGTTCGCCGACTTCGAAGCCCGCGGCGAGCGCTTTCGCGAGCTGGTCGAAAAATTGCAGGGTTAGCCCCGCCGGCAGCGAAGTCAGCTCCAATGCCATCTGCCGCGGCACGGAGCGCCGGTCCTCCCGGGGCAGCTCGATCCCTGCGAGGGAGCAAACGCGGCCGCAAGAGCGCGAAGGCGGCGAGCCAGCCGCTGGAGCAGCGCATCCTGATCACGGCGACGCTGTGCCTGCTGGCGTTCGGCGCGGTGATGGTCTACAGCGCGTCCTCGGCGACCTCGCTGCTGCAGGGTCACGGCAACGGCAGCGGCTACCTCGTCAAGTACCTGATCTACGGCGCGATCGGGCTCGTGCTGATGCGCGTGCTCGCGCGCGACGGCGTGGCCAAAGTCCAGGCGATCACGGGCCCGCTGCTGGCGATCTCGTTCGCGCTCGTGCTGGCCGTGCACGTGCCGCACATCGGCGTGAGCGTCAACGGAGCGAAACGCTGGATGGGCGCCGGGCCGTTGCAGTTCCAGCCCTCGGAGCTGATGAAGATCGCGCTCGTGCTGTACGGCGCGACGCTGCTTGCCAAGCGCCCGCAGCGCGTGCACGACCTGCGCGATCTCTCGCGGCCGCTGCTGGTCGTGGTGGGCGGGGCGATCCTGCTCGTGGTCACCCAGCCGGACCTCGGCACGTCGATGGTGATCGCGTTCATCACGATCTCGCTACTGGTGGCGGCTGGGATCCCGATGCGCAACCTCGCGATCGTATGCGGCTGCGCATTCGCGGCGGTCGTCATGTACGCGCTCGTCAAACCATACGCGCGGGCGCGCCTGACGTCGTTTCTGGACCCGTGGGCGCACGCTTCTAGCAGTGGCTTTCAAGCCGTGCAGGGCCAGATCGCGATCGGCTCGGGCGGGCTGTTCGGCGTCGGCCCGGGCCAGTCGGTGCAGAAGATCTTCTACCTGCCGGAGGCGCCGACGGACTTCATCCTCGCGGTCGTCGCGGAGGAGCTCGGCGCGATGGGCGTGTGCGCGCTGCTGTTCCTCTACGGCCTGATCGCCTACGCGGGCCTGCGCGCGGCGAAGGGCGCGCGCAGCATGCAGAGCGCGCTGATCGCGGTCGGCGTGACCTCGCTGATCGTCTCCCAGGCGCTGTTGAACGTCTTCGCGGTGCTCGGCCTGGCGCCGCTGACGGGCGTGCCGCTGCCGTTCGTCTCCTATGGATCGAGCAGCCTGATCGTGATGCTCGCGGGGATGGGGCTGCTGTTGAACGTGGCCAACGGCGGCACGGCGCACGTGCGCGCGGTGGCGAGCCCGCGCAAGCGCTCTGCCGACGCACGGGCGCGCGAACAGGCACGATGGGACCGTGAGCCGGAAGAAGAGGATCATGATCGCCGCCGGCGGCACGGCGGGGCACGTGGTGCCGGCGCTCGCGGTGGCCGCCGCGCTGCGGGCTGAGGGCGCGGAGGTCGAGTTCGTCGGCGCAGGGCGCGCCGAGGCGACGCTCGTGCCGGCGGCGGGATACCGGCTGCACACGATCGCGGTCGAAGGTCTCAGCCGCACGAACCCGCTGAAGGCCCTGCGCGCGCTGCTGCGCGCGGCGTTCGCGCTGCCGCGCGCGCGGCGATTGCTCGAGCGGCTGGCGCCGGATGCGGTGATGGGCGGCGGCGGCTACGTCGCGGGGCCGGTCGCGCTGGCGGCGATCACGCTGCGCATCCCGCTGGTGCTGACCGAGGCGGACAGCCATCTCGGCCTGACCAACAGGCTGATGGCGCCGTTCGCCCGACGCGTCTGCCTGTCGTTCCCGCTGGCAGGGCGCGACGGCGCGCGCTACCGCGTGACGGGCCGGCCGATCCCGTCCTCGGGACGCGACGAGCGCACGGCGCGCGAGCGCCTGGGGATCGGCGCGGGGGAGACGTGCGTGCTCGTGTTCGGCGGCTCGCTGGGGGCGCGCTCGATCAACGAGGCCGCAGCGGGGGCCTTCGCGGGCGATTCGTCGAGCTCCGCCACGGCGCCGGCGGTCGGCGCGTTCCGCGTGCTGCACATCGCGGGCGAGCGCGACTACCCGGAGCTGCTCGCGCGCGGGTTGCGGCCGGGCTACGACCTGCGCGAGTACCTGCAGGAGCCGGACTTCGCCGATGCGCTGGCGGCGGCCGACCTGGCGGTGGCGCGCGCGGGCGGATCGGTGTTCGAGATCGCGGCGCACGGCGTGCCGGCGGTGCTCGTGCCCTATCCGCACGCGGCGGGCGACCACCAGAGCGCCAATGCGCGCTGGATGGCGGACGCCGGCGCGGCGGTCGTGATCCCGGACGGCGAGCTGACGGCGGCTCGCCTGGTCGAGCAGGTGACGGAGCTGCTGGCGGACCGCGAGCGGCTCGCGCGCATGGCGGCGGCGTCACGCTCGCTGGCGCGGCCCGATGCGGCAACCGAGGTCGCGCGGGAGCTGCTGCAGGCGGCGCGCGGATGAGCGGCGACAAGCCGTGGCAGGGGCGGCGCCTTCACTTCGTCGGCGTGGGCGGCGCGGGCATGAGCGCGTACGCGCGCGCGGCGCACGCGCTGGGGGCCGAGGTGAGCGGCTCGGACGGCGCGAGCAGCCCGTATCTGACGCGGCTGCGCGAGGACGGCGTGCTCGACGCGCACGTGGGCCACGACGCGGCGAACGTGCCGGCGGGAGAGGGCGTCGAGCTGATCTACTCCTCGGCCGTTCCGCAGGAGAACTCCGAGCGCGCGGCGGCGCGCGAGCGAGGGATCGCGGAGCGCCCGCGCGCGGAGCTGCTGGGCGAGCTGAGCGCGCTGCGCCGCACTGTCGCGGTGGCGGGCACGCACGGCAAGACGACGACGTCGTCGATGCTCGCGCACGCGCTGCGCGCGGCGGGCCTCGACCCGGGCTGGCTGATCGGCGCGCCGATCGGAGGCGGCCTGCCGAACGCCCACTGGAGCGAGGGGGAGTGGCTGGTGGTTGAGGCGGACGAGTCGGATCGCTCGATGCTCAGCCTGGAGGTGGAGATCGCGGTGCTGATGAACGTCGAGCTCGACCACCACGCGACGTTCGCGTCGCTGGCGGAGCTGCGCGAGGCGTTCGCGGCGTTCCTGGCGCGGGCGAGCGCGGCGCGGGTCGTGTGGGACCGGCCGGAGCTGCTGGCGCTCGCGCCGCGCGCGCCGGACGGGGTCGAGATGGTGCCGTTCGACGCGGAGGCGCCGACGCTGCTGAGCGGCGGCTCGAGCTTCGGCTGGCGCGGCGAGCAGGTGCGCCTGGCGGTGCCGGGGGCGCACAACGTGCTCGACGCGACGGCGGCGCTCGAGGCAGCGCGCCTGGCCGGTGCGGAGATGGCCGGGGCGATCGCGGGCCTGGCGGAGTTCCAGGGAGCGGGGCGTCGCTTCCAGTTGCTCGGGCGCAGCCGCGCGGGGGCGTTCGTGTACGACGACTACGCGCACCACCCGACGGAGGTGGCGGCGACGCTCGACGCGGCGCGCACGCTCGAGCACGGGCGCCTGATCGCGGTGTTCCAGCCCCATCTCTACTCGCGCACGGAGCTGCTAGCGCGCGACTTCGGCCGCGCGCTGGCGCGGGCGGACGTGACGGTCGTGCTCGACGTGTACCCGGCGCGCGAGCGCGCCGAGCAGCACCCGGGCGTGAGCGGCCTGCTGATCGCGGAGACGGCGGCCGGTGCGGCGCGCGGCAGGCCGGTCTACTGGCTGCCGGGCTTCGACGCGGCGGCGTCGGTGCTCGACGGCCTGCTCGGCGCGGGAGACGTGTGCCTGGTGATGGGCGCGGGCGACGTGGATGGGCTCGCGCGCAGGCTCGTCGCGACGCCGACGGAGATGGCGTGAGTAGCTTGTAGGGGTTCGCGCGCGGAGGTCGAAGGAAGAGGCCGATGGATCGCTCGTTCGCCGGCCGGCTGGGAATCGGCAGCCTCACCCGTCCGCCAGCGCGCAAGAAGGCGCGCCCGAATCGCGCTGGCGCGACGCGCAAGCGCGCGAGCGGCCGCGGCGCGCGCGGGGGGGCGGGAGCCCGTCCGATCGACGTTGCGATCGCGCACCTGCTGCGCGCCTCCTCGACGCTCGCGCGAGGGCTGTCGGGTGGCTGGACGTTGGTACGTGCGCGCAGGCGTTTGCGCATCGCCGTGCTGGCGACGCTGATCGCGCTGCCGCTGCTGGGCGGCGGTTGGCTGTGGCTGCGCCACTCCTCGCTCGTGGCGGTGCAGCACGTGCGCGTGAGCGGCGTGCATGGATCGGAAGCGAAGGCGATCGAGGCGGCGCTGACGGGCGCTGCGAAGCGCATGAGCACGCTCGACGTGAGCACGGCGAAGCTGCGCGCGGCGGTCGCGTCCTACCCGGTGGTCGGCGACGTGCGCGTGCATACGAGCTTCCCGCACGGCCTGAGCATCGAGGTGATCGAGCAGGCGCCGGTGGCGACGCTGACGGCGGGCGGCGTGAAGACGGCGGTCGCGGCGGACGGCGTGGTGCTGGGCGAAGCGCACGCCTCGAGCTCGCTGCCGACGCTGACGAGCCAGGTGCAGCTGACGCCGGGCGAGCACGTACGCGAGACAGCGCTGCTCGGCGAGCTGACGGTGCTCGGGGCGGCGCCGAAGGCGCTGGCGAGGGCCGCGGAACGCGCTTACAGCGGCTCGAAGGGCCTGACGCTGGTGATGCACAGCGGGCTGCGCGTGTACTTCGGCGACTCATCCCGCCCGCACGCCAAGTGGGCGTCGCTCGCGCGTGTGCTCGCGGACCCCGGTTCGGCGGGCGCGAGCTATGTCGACGTGCGCGTGCCGGAACGACCGGCGGCAGGCTTCCCGGCGGGCGTCACGCCGCCGGCGGTGGCGGGCGCGGAAGGCGAAGCTGCGACGTCGACGACGAGCGGCGAATCGGAACAGTCGCTGGCGGAACGACTCTCTACGGCGGTCGGCGGCTCGAGCACGGCGAAGCAGGCGGGCAACTCCGAAGAAGAAGAAGAAGAAGCCTCGTCGAGCGGGTCGGAAGCGTCGACGGGCGAATCGGAATCCTCGCCGGCGGGCGAAGGCGAATCGGAATCCTCGGGCGAAACGAGCGCGAGCACGAGCACGGAATCTTCCGGCTGAGCCGAGCCGCGTCAGCTGGAGCAGACCATCAACCTCAACTTGAGGTTCACTGTAGGTCGGAGACGATTCTCACCCAGTGGTCGAGAGATGGCCGTTCTGCAACGAACGTTGCGGAACTGGCAAGCGTCGTTGACAGGGCGAAGTTCCCTGCATAACGTGACGATCTCGGCGGTTCGCAAGCCTGTATGCTGCGAACCCTAATTTTCTACTGAAGGGTTCGGACAGAACCATCATGGAGAGCAGCGGTAGCTATCTGGCGGTCATCAAGGTCGTCGGCGTCGGCGGCGGCGGGACGAACGCGGTCAGCCGCATGGTCGACGCGGGACTGCGCGGCGTGGAGTTCATCGCGGCGAACACCGACGCCCAAGCGCTCGCGATGTGCGACGCCGACATCAAGCTGAACATCGGCCACGAGTCGACCAAGGGTCTCGGAGCGGGCGCCAACCCGGATGTCGGCCTCGGCGCGGCCTCGGAGTCGCGCGACGACATCAAGGAGGCGCTGAAGGGCGCCGACATGGTCTTCGTCACGGCGGGCGAGGGCGGCGGCACGGGCACGGGCGCTGCTCCGGTGATCGCGGAGATCGCCAAGAACGAGATCGGCGCGCTGACGGTCGGCGTGGTGACGCGCCCGTTCGAGTTCGAGGGCTCCCAGCGCGGCCGCCAGGCCACCGAGGGCATCGAGCGCCTGCGCGAGGTCGTGGACACGTTGATCGTGATCCCCAACGAGAAGCTCTTGACTGTGGTCGAGCGGCGCACGTCGATGCTCGACGCGTTCCGCGAGGCGGACAACGTGCTGCGCCAGGGCGTCCAGGGAATCACGGACCTGATCACGATCCCGGGCCTGATCAACCTCGACTTCGCGGACGTGCGCACGATCATGGCGGACGCGGGCTCGGCCCTGATGGGCATCGGCACGGCGGGCGGCGAGAACCGCGCCGCCGACGCTGCCAAGGTCGCGATCTCCTCGCCGCTGCTCGAAGAGTCGGTCGACGGCGCGACGGGGATCCTCTTGAACATCACCGGCGGCAAGGACCTCGGCCTGTTCGAGGTCAACGACGCGGCGGAGACGATCCAGAACGCGGCCGACCCCAACGCGAACATCATCTTCGGCGCGGTGATCGACGAGAGCATGTCCGACGAGGTCCGCGTGACCGTGATCGGCACGGGCTTTGACCACCGCCCCGGACGCGGCGCGCGCAAAGAGAGCCGCTCGCGCGGTCGCGACCGCGGGCCGCGGATCGACGACCGCCAGCGCTCGTCGCTGGAGATCTCCGACGACGACATCGACGTTCCGCCGTTCCTGCGCTGACCGTCGCTGGATGATCCGAGGGTCTAACCTGGGCAGCCTCCAAGATGTGCCGACAGCCGCTCATCTGCCCTCCATCTTTCGGGCACCGTAGACGATCTCTGCGGGGATGCGTCCTTGCGTGAGTCGGCCGTGGTGAACACGGTCGGTGTTGTAGAAGCGCAGGTAGGTGTCGAGCTCTCTTTTCAGGCCTGTGTAGCGG
>DATINR010000066.1:0-25894 GCA_035473995.1 Solirubrobacteraceae bacterium | reverse complement strand
AGCGCTCGGCATCTCGGCCGACGGCGTCTACGGCCCCGAAACAGAAGAAGCCGTGCGCGACTTCCAATCGGCGCACGGGCTCGCCGTCGACGGGATCGTCGGCCCCGCCACGATCGCCGCGCTGCGCGGGCACTCCTCCGCGCACGCCGCCTCGACCGGCGTGCGACGTGACGCCGTCAACTTCACGCCCGCAGAAGAAGGCGAAGGCAGTGGCGACGCCGTCTCAGGCTTGCAGAGCGCGCTCGATCTGCCGAGCGACGGCGTGTTCGGCCCCGAAACCGAGTCCGCCGTCAAGCGCCTGCAGGCCCGCCACGGGCTGAGCGTCGACGGCGTCGTCGGTCCCACCACGTGGAGCGTGCTCGGGATCTCCGAAGAGGAAACGCTGACGCCGCCGGCCTCCGCGCGGACCGCCTCCCACCACAGCGCCTACACCGCAAACGTCGCCGACAGCGAATCGGGCGAAGGCGAAGAAGGCGCCTCCGGCGATCCCGTCTCGCGCCTGCAGAGTGCGCTTCACCTCAACGCCGACGGCACCTTCGGTCCCGAAACCGAGTCCGCCGTCAAGCGCCTGCAGGCACGCCACGGGCTGACCGTCGACGGCGTCGTCGGTCCCGCCACGTGGAGCGTGCTCGGGATCAAGAGCCAGGAAACGCTGAACCCGCCGCACTCCGCGCTGAGCGGCTCCTCGAGCCACGAAAGCTCCTCCGGCGGCTCCGGCGTGATCGCACGCGTGATCGCGGCCGGCGATGAAATCGCCACGCGGCCCTACGTCTACGGCGGCGGGCACGGCTCGTTCCAGTCGACCGGCTACGACTGCTCCGGCTCGGTCTCCTACGCGCTGCACGGCGGCGGACTGCTCAGCTCGCCCGAGGACTCCTCCGCGCTCGAGTCCTACGGCGAGGCCGGCCCCGGCAAGTACATCACGATCTACGCCAACGCCGGGCACGCGTTCATGGTCGTCGACGGCAAACGCTTCGACACGATCGCCCAACAGGAGACCGGCACGCGCTGGTCGGATTCCGTCGGTGACACCAGCGGCTACGTCGTACGCCACCCGGCCGGCCTGTAGCGCTTCGCACACTGCACTCGGCGCGGCCGTCGTGGCCGCGCCGAGCACCATCCCCACAGCTCGATCTGGTTGCCGCAGCCCGTCCGGCGTGCGCTATGCCGGACGGGCTGCCCCCTCTTCGGCGGCTTCGACCGCTGCCGCCAGGCGGCTGATCGACAGGTCCAGCGCACCGGCGATGCGGCGGATCGTGTCCCACCCGGGCGTCGATTGGGCCAGCTCGATCCGCGCCAGCGAGGCGGTCGTAATCCCTGCGTGAAAGGCAAGCGCTTCGCGCGTCAGGCCGCTGTCCTCGCGGAGCCTGCGAAGTGCCGCTGCCAGCGCCGGATCGGGTTTCGGAGAGCGCGGCATATTCAAAAACATGGCAGCCGCGTGTGCCCTGGTCCATGCGTTCGACCGCTGTGCGCTTGACCGCGTAGGGCCAACTGCATACGCTCTGCGATAGTTTGGATTCGAATATGCGAACTGTCAGCGTGCGGGTCTCGCTCGCCGAGCATCGCCTGTTGCACGACCTCGCCGGCGCCCGCAGTGTGAGCGTCGAGACGCTCGTGCGCGAGGCGCTCGCATTCCCGCCGATACACGCTCAGGCCTCCCCCGCCCGGCGCCTCGAAATCGTGCCCAGCGAAGAGGCTCGGTCGAACAGCGAGGAGGAACCGGGCCCAACGGCGCCGATCTCCTAGCGCCTGCCTGCCCGAGCCGACCGAAGCACCAAGCTCGGCTCGTCGTCCGTTCGCGATCATCGCGTCCCCATACGAACGTATGTTCGCATAATGCCGCGCTTCGAGCAAGCCCGCCGGGACAGCCCAAGGCCCCGATGAGTGCTCGAGTAGCGCCCGAACGTCGCATCCCAAGCGACCCCTAGTCTCGCCTCCTCCGACAAAGAGCAACACGAGGAGCGGCCGAGGCGATGCTTGCTCAAGCGCACACGTTCACGATCGACGGATTGCAAACGCGACAGGTAGGGGTCGAGGTGGACGTCCGTCGCGGCCTGCCCGCGTTCACGATCGTCGGGCTCGCAGACGCGGCCGTGCGCGAGGCGCGCGAGCGCGTTCGCGCCGCGATCCTCAACTCCGGCTACGAGTTCCCGGCGCGGCGCATAACGGCGAACCTCGCCCCCGGCGACGTGCCGAAGGCAGGCGCCGCGCTCGACCTGGCGCTGGCGTGCGCCGTGCTCGCGGCCAGCGGGCAGATCCCGGCCGAGCGGCTGAGCAGCCACGCGCTGTTCGGCGAGCTCGCGCTCGACGGCCGCGTGCGCCCGTCTCGGGGCACGCTCGCCGTCGCGCAGGCGACGCGCAAGGCCGGCCTGTCGACACTGCTGCTCGCCGGCGAGCTGGCGGCCGAGGCGCAGTTGGTCGCCGGACTCGAGGTGGCCGTCGCCGACTGCCTGCGCAGCGCGGTGCGCGTCCTCGGCGGCGGCGCTCCGGATGCCGGTCCGGCTCGGCCTCGGCAATCGAGCTCGGCGCGTGCAAGCTCGGCGCTCGACCTGAGCGACGTGCGCGGCCAGCCCCATGCCGTGCGAGCGCTGGTGATCGCGGCGGCCGGCGGGCACAACTGCCTGCTCAGCGGCGCGCCGGGCACGGGCAAGACGATGCTCGCCCAGCGGCTCGGCTCGATCCTGCCTCCGCTCAGCCGCGCCGAGGCGATCGAAGTCACGCGCATCCACAGCATCGCCGGGGCGGGCGCCGGCAGGCTCGTGCGCGAGCGCCCGCTGCGCGCGCCGCACCACTCGATCACGACGGCCGGCCTGATCGGCGGGGCGGGCCGCGGCTGGGTCGGCGAGGGCGTGCTCGCGCACAACGGCGTGCTGTTCCTCGACGAGCTCTCGGAGTTCTCGCGCGCGGCGCTCGAGGCGCTGCGCCAGCCGCTGGAAGACGGGCGCATCGCGATCGTCCGCGCGCACCACTCGGCGATCTACCCGGCGCGCTTCATACTGCTCGCGGCGACCAACCCATGCCCTTGCGGTTACGCCGGCGTGGGCGAGCGGTGCCGCTGCAGCGAAGCCGAGCTCGCACGCCACCGGCGTCGCCTGAGCGGGCCGCTGCTCGACCGGATCGACCTGCTGGCGCAGTTCGAGCACCACGCGGCGCACGACCTCGACGCCGCGCCGACGACCAGCTCGCGCGAGGCCCGTGCTCAGGTGCTCGCCGCGCGCAAGCGTCAGACCGCACGGCTGCGCTCCGACGGGGTGGCGGTCAACGCACAGATGGATTCGCGCATGCTGCGTCGCCATGCACGCCTCAGCGAGCGCGGCGAGACCCTACTGCGCGGCGCTCGCGAGCGGGGGATGCTCAGCGCGCGGGGTCAGCATCGCGTGCTGCGCGTCGCGCGCACGATCGCCGACCTCGACGGCTGCGAGCGTGTGCGGCCCGGACACGTCGCGCAGGCGATCGCGCTGCGCGGCGAGGGGAGCCTTGCGGGCGGCCGGGCGGCGTGAGCGATGACCGAGCGCCAGGAGCGCGGTGCGTGCTCGCGTTGCCTGCGACGGAGCTGGCTGCTCGGCGAGCTGAGCCCGGTGCTCGACTGCAACAGCCGCGCGGACGGTCGCCTGTTCGCGCTGCTCGCGCTCGACGACGAGGAGCTGATCGCGGCGCTCGGCGGGCGCCGGCGCGCGGAGCTGAGACGAAGGCACGCCGAGTTCGGCGAGCAGGAGCCGGCGAGCACGCACGGCATCGCGACGGTCTGCCGCCACGACGAGGACTCCCCGCGCGGCCTGCTGCACCCCGGAGCGCCGCATCTGCTGTTCGTGGCGGGTGGGCTCGACCGTCTGCGGGCGCTCACAGCGCAGCCTGTCGCAGGGTTCCTCGGCTGCTCGCGGCCGACCGACTACGGGCTGGCGCTGGCGCGCGACTTGGGTCGCGGGCTGGGCGCAAGCGGCGTCACGGTCGCGGCGGGCCGGAGCGGCGGGATCGCGCGAGCGGCGCTCGCCGGCGCGCTGGAGGCGCAGGGGCCGACGCTGACCGTCGCGGGCGACGGACTCGGCATCGCGCCGGCGTGCTCGGGCAGCGCCCGCCGCGAGCAGCTCGACCGGCACGGCTGCACGCTCTCCGAGCTGCCGCATGACGTGCGCGGGCGACGGTGGGGCGCGAACGCGGCCGAGCGGATCGTGGCTTCGCTGGCCGGCGTGGCGATCGTGGTCGAGGCCGAGGAGAGCCCGCGCACGCTCGCTGCGCCACGCCTCGCGGCGGGGCTGGGCAAGACGCTCGTGGCATGCCCGGGCCGGGTGAGCTCACGGGCGTCGAGCGGCAGCCATCTGCTGGTCCGCGAGGGCGCCACGCTCGTGCGCGACGCGGCGGACGTGCTCGACCTGCTGTACGGCGTCGGCTCTCCGGCGGCAGCGCAGGCGCGCGAGGTCGCCGGGCGCGGTGGATATGAACCTGGCCCTCCCCCGGCCCCGCTCTCGGCGAAGTTGCGCGCGGTGCTCGAGCAGGTCGGCGCCGGCGTCGACACTCCGGGCAAGCTGGCGGCGGGTTCGGCGGATCCCGGCGAGCTGCTGCAGGCGCTCGGCGAGCTCGAGGCGATCGGCCTGTTGAGACGTGGCGACGGCGGGCGGTATCTGGCTTGCAACGTGCCGCCGTAGCGGACACATGCGCTACGTTGTCGGTGCTCAGATGGAGTCCTGAGGCGATGCAGCCGCGGCGCGCGGCGCTCCGAACCGCCCACCGAAGACAAGGGCTGATGACTCCTTTCGCCGAAGTCATTCGTGTACGCGAAAGGAACAGCTGAGCATCGTGCCGCAACTGGACAGACGTGAGATCGCGGCGATCTTCCTCGGCGGCGCAGCCGGCTCGCTGCTGCGCGTGTGGCTGGCGCAGGCGGTCACGAACGGCGTGGCGGCGTGGCCGTGGGCGACGTTCATCGTCAACGTCAGCGGCTGCTTCGCGCTCGGCCTGATCGCGACGCATCTGCGCGAGCGCCCGCCCGAAGCGCCGCACTGGCATCCACTGCTCGGCACGGGCTTGTGCGGCGCGTACACGACGTTCTCGACGATGCAGCTCGAGCTCGTGCGAATGATCGACCACGACCGCTTTGCATTGGCGAGCGCCTATGCGCTGGCGAGCGTGCTCGCCGGCTACGTGGCAATCGTCGCCGGGGCGCGGATCGTGCGTATGCGGGGAGCCGCCCGGTGAGCGCCTGGGCCTGGCTCGGCGTGGCGCTGCTCGGCGGCGTGGGAGCCAACGCGCGCTTCCTCGTGCACACGCTGGTGACGGCACGTGCCGGCAGCAAGCTGCCGCTCGGCACGCTCACGGTCAACGCGAGCGGGTCGCTGCTGCTCGGGCTGCTCGCCGGCGTCGCGCTGAGCGGCGACGCGCTCGTGCTCGCCGGGACGGCGACGCTCGGCTCCTACACGACGTTCTCGACTTGGATGCTCGAGACGCATCTGCTGGCCGCGAACGGGAGGCGGGCGGCGGCGATGCTGAATGTGCTCGTCAGCCTCGCGTTCGGGATCGGCGCTGTCGCGCTTGGGCGGTTGATCGGCTCGAGCGCTTGAGCACCGGGGGCGGCACGCGCGGCTCAACCGGCGGTAACCGAGTACGTGCCCAGGTCGAAGGCGTTTTCGCCGGTGGTCGTACTGATGAACCACTCCATGTCGAAACCGAAGCGCCCGGTGCCTTCCGTGGCGGGGGAGGTCTCGATGTTGTGGATCCCAGGCTCGGCGAGGATGCCGCCCGCAACCGAGCTGTAGATGCAAACAAACCCTCGGTCGGCGTGGCCTGCGCCGCTGCAGTGAGGGCTCGAAGTGCCTTCGTTGTTGTAGATCACCTTGCTCGCCGGCACTGGTTCGCGGAGCGGAATGGGAAAGCTCACCGGCTGATCCATCGTCTGAGTGTTCTTGACGTTGCTCTGGTTCAAGCCGTACTCGCCACTCTCGGTCTGCCCTGCGGGCAGCACCGACAATGCGGACAGTCCGTCGGCGCCTTTGGCTCCGTCGGCTCCTTTGGCTCCTTCCGCCCCTGTGGCTCCGGCCGGCCCCGCTGAGCCCTGCGGGCCAGCGCGGCCAGGTGTGCCCGCAGCGCCGGTCTTGCCTCGAACCTTGAGCTGCTTGAGCACGCTCGGCTTGATCTGTTTGGTCGAGGTGATGACGTAGTGCGATGCCGCCAGGCTCGTCCCGCCCATCGCGACGAACAGTGCCAGCCACGCGACGAGATTTCCGCGAATAGCTGCAACCACGCGGTTGACCATGTTGCCCTCCCAGGCTCGACGTTGACGTTGCGGGCGAGACATCATGCTCGATCTCGCGTTCCGCGGGTCTTGTGCAGCGGCATCGAGCGCCGCGCCCTGCGTCGGAGCAGCCACCTCGGCAGATGCTCGACTGCACGATCCTCGTGCGAGGGCGACGGTAACCGGAGCCCGATTCACCTCAGCGGATGAGCCGGCGAGGGGTTCGGTCAAGTACGCACCACCCGCCGTGGCATCGCTCCTTGCGCCAAGAGTCCATTTCCAACCCATCCCGTGAAGAGCCCGGACTCCTCGCGGGCAGGACGAAGCCGATCGAACCCCACCAGTAACCGGGGGATCTGTGAAAAGCGGATGAAGGGATTCGAACCCTCGACCTTCGCCATGGCAAGGCGGACTCGGCGCCCCGAGTCGCCTAGATTCGGGCCGATGATCATGGCTGAAACGGCTTGATGATGCCGGATTACGTCCGTTTGGTACCCAAAGCGGTACCCACTGGTGTTGGCGGTACCCACTGTGGTACCCACGGTGTAAGGTTGGTCCCAAGCCCGATGCCGCCATCGAATCCAAACGCCAATGTCATCGTCCGTGAGAATCGCGGCCAGCCGTTCTACGAGGCGAAGTTCCGCCACCAAGGCCGGCAGGTCAAGCGCCGTATCGGTCCTGCGTGGATCGAGCGCGACCCAGCCACGGGCGCATGGACCCGGCGCCGCGGACGAGTGCCCGACGGGACCTACGACGAACGCGGCGCGGTGGTAGCCGCGGCAGAGATAGTCGCCGCGTACGTCGCCGAAGTGGCAGATGCCGAGCGCGTCGAGCAGGAGCGCCGTTCACGCGGCGTGACCTTCCGCGAAGTCGCCCACGACTACATGCGATGGCTCGCAGACGTCGCCGGCGCGAAGCCCTCCACCCTGCGTGACCGCGAGAGCGTCCTCGGCGAGCCCGGCGTCCCGCGCAAGCGCGGGGAGGGCGAGCTACGCGCACACGTGATGGCGGCGTTGGGCGATCGTTCCGCATCGAAGATCACGACGCGCGAGGTCAACGAGGTGCTCGCGGCGGTAAGCGAAACCGGAGCGTCGGCGAGCACCGTCAACAAGTACCGCGCAGTCATCTCGGCGGTGTTCAACCACGGCTGCAAGCCCGCGACGTTCGCGCTGTCTGACAATCCCGTCAGCGCCGCCGACAAGCGCCGCGAGCCGAGCCCCGGCGCGCTCGTGTTCTACTCCCCCACCGAGATCGAGGCGATCGCGCGCGCGTTCGCCAACAGTCGCCACCGCGACCCTCGGTTCCCAGCCGTCTCCGAGAACGAGCGAAGCGCGCGACAAGCCGAGGATCAGCAGGACGCCGAGATTATTCGCGTCGCTGCGTACGCGGGTCTGCGCCAAGGCGAGCTGCTCGCGCTGCGCTGGCGCGATGTCGACTTCGCGGGGTCGGCGCTGACCGTTGCGCGTGCGATGAGTGCAGGCGTTGAATCGACAACGAAGTCAGGACGTGTCCGCCGAGTGCCGCTCGCGGATCAGGCCGCCGCCGCGCTCGACCGCCTGAGCCGCCGCGAGCACTTCACCGCGCCCGGCGAGCTCGTCTTCTGCAACGTGCTCGGCCGCCCGCTCGACGGGTCCGCCCTGCGCCGTCGCTATCGCCGCGCTCAAATCGCCGCCGAGGCCCGGCCGCTGCGCTTCCACGATCTGCGCCACACCTTCGGCTCGCTGCTCGCCGCGCGCGGCGTCGACGTCGTGACGATCCAGAAGGCGATGGGCCACAGCGCGCTCAGCACCACGAGTCGCTACCTGCACGCTCGCCCGGCATCCGAGCAGGCTCACGCGTTCACGGCGGCGTTCATGCCGTTGGCCGAGAACGGCGTCGACGCGATCGCGGCGAAGTAGCGTCGGCCTGAGACGCGCACCATCGCGCGTGTTCCGGCGCGCGACGGCGCATACTTGGGGTATGAGCGACACGTTGACGCTGACCGCTGTGTTCACGCCCGACGAGAACGGCTGGACGATGGCCCAGCTCGCGGAGTGGCCGGCGGTTGTCACTTGCGCGCCGACGGTCGAGGAGGCGCGGGCGATGCTGCGTGACGCCGTGAGCGAGATGATCGCGTCGTACCGCGAGGAGGGCAGTGAGCTGCCGCTCGGCGGCGGGCATGTCGAGGCGTTGACGATCAGCCTCGGCGGTTGATGCGCTGGGATCACGAAGTGGGTCAGCTGGACCGATCTTCCACGGTCTGACCGATCAACGCCGTTTCGATGTGCTGGCGGATGTAAAGCCTGCGTCTTCCGATCTTGACGCTGGGCAGGATGCCCCGGCGTGCCCAGTCTTCGACCGTCGAGACCGGCGCGTGCAACAGCAGGGCGACGTCGCGCGCGGTCAGCACGTCATCGGCAGTGAGTCGTCGTCGCGGCGGCGCGCCCATCGCTCAGGCCTCCACGCCCCGCGAGCTTTTCACCGTACGACGCATGTCAGATCCAGTCGTCCGGGGGTGCGCCTGGAGTCCATGCCTTCGTGATACCGCCCGGCTCCCGAGCGACCTCGCGCCCAAACTCGGCGATGTGGAGCTGGAAGCTCAGCTCTTCAACGGGATCGCGCGCAGAGTCGTCGAGCAGCTGCCGCCAGCAGACGAGAGCGCACACGTGCTCGAGGTGCGCGGCGTCGTTCCACCAGCCCTCCTGCAGCCCCCGCAACTGAGCCGGATAGCGGCCGCACAGCGCGACCATCTCGCCCCACATCTGCCGGCGCCAGTTCGGATCGCCGCCGTATGGCTCAAGCCAGGGCGGGCGCTCGCTGGGCCGACTGTCAGGGATCGCTCTGCGCTTCGCCGGCATGCGTCGCCCGTCTGCGCTCAGCTGGTCAAGCTGGTCGCGGACGAGTTGCGCGGCTATGCGGGCGACGGGCTCGTCTGCCTCGTCGGCCATGCGCTCGAGAACGCGGACCAACGGCTCGGGGAGCGTGATCCTTACTCGACGGTCCATCTCGGGCTCCGATCTCTCGTGGTCGAGGGCTGCCTGAGTTGCTCTACGTGTCTATGACCACGAATGGCCGAAACCGGCCACGCAGTTTTTGCGGGCCTCTTTTGGCCCGCGCTCGGCCCCCGTGCATCTAGTCTGTGCAGACTTGGCGTATGCCAGCAGCGAGCGTATGTTCAGACTCGGCGCATCGGGCCGGGCTGTCGAGCAGGCCTACGAGCAGCGGAGATAGTCGAGCTTCAAATGGAGCGCTAGGTTTGAGTGTTGCGAAGCGATCCGAAGCGTCTTGCCGTACTTGCCTGCTGAGTCGAACGCCGACGATAGGTCGGGTTAGGGTCGCGTTCCATCATCCGAGCTTCCGGACCACCTTGATGGCGTCCTCCACTGTCTTCACGAGACCCCCCTTCTGGCTCTTCGCTGCTGTCTTCTCGATGATGGCGCGTTGCCATGCGGTTGCGACCGTTGGATCGGCGGCGACCCTTTCGGCAAGCCCTCTTGCGAGCCCGCGTGCGCGATCCTCGGTCAGGATCTGAGCGAAGCCATCGTGATGGGTCACAAGAAACGCAGCCGTGGGTGATGTGGCCTTTCGAAGGACGCGGTTCAACGCGCGCGCCACCTTCCGCCCCGGCGGCGCTTTCGAGATGTCCGGCGTGAGCGCCTCCAAGGCAGCGAGACTTGCCGCATCTAGCTGACCCGACACGGCCATAGGAAACAGCCGATCGAAGATCTTGGCCGCCAGAATGCCCTTCTCCGATGTAAGCCACTGAAGAGATGCAACGTACACGCGCACAAGCTGCTCGTCACCCACCGACTGCGGATCCCACGAGCACTCAAGCCAGATGCGTTCGGGAACAGAGACGAGGGCATCAGGCGCCCAGACGGAGGCCAGTGCGTTAAGCAAGTCGACATCGCGATGGGAGGAGAGCCATTCCGTTACCTGCGACGGCGAAAGCACCGATAGCCACGCCGCCGTCGACGGCGCCTCCGTATCACGGGAGAGCCGCTCTAGTACCGTCGCTGCCGCGTCCGGCCAACGCTCAACAAGGTCTGCGCGATCGATCGTGGCCTCGACCTCGAATATGACGTCAATAATCTCTGTACGCAGCGATCGCGCCGGCCGACTTTCGCCGAGCGCATGCCAGATTTCTGCCTGATCATTCGCGCTGGTCCAGACAGACGGGATCGTGGCGATCCGCGGCTGACGACGCACGAGTGGCGCGAGCGAGTCGTCGCGAGCGGTAAGCGCGAGCTCAACGCCATCCGGGTCCGCCGACGATGCCAGACCCGCGACGACTGCCCCGGCAACCCGCGATCGACTCGGGTTGTCGACCAAAGCATTGAGAAGCGCAGCCGTTCCGCTCACGGTCTCGGCCGCGACAGCAGCGCGGCTGGGGAGATCAAGCTGCTTGAACGAGGCGCCAGCGACCTGCGGGGCCGTGAGAAGTGCAAGCATGATCGAAAGATCGTCTGCCACAGATCGACCAGATACAGGGCCAAACAGCGCAACCCTAAGCCCAGAGGCTTCAGTACCCCCGGGAAACGCAGAGCCGAAGAGCCGGACAAGATCTTCGGCCCGGGACGGCCGCTCTTGCCGAGATGTCGTCCAGATTTGAGCGAGCGTAGCCAGGTTTGGGCGGGACGCACCGACTTCCGGTCCGTACATCTCGAGAAAGCGCGTCAGCGCGCCGGGGCAACGCAGGTCGTCGGAGGCCACAGCGCACCAGTCCGGTACGCGAACATTAGGCACGCCATGAACGAGCCTAACTCCGGAAAGGTCTCCGGAAGTACGTCGCTGACGGATCTCTGCAAACTGCACATCGAAGACTTTGTCACCGACGTGGCGAGGCGTGACGGCCTCGGCAAAAGAGAACGTCCGCCGCAACTCGGGCCACTGTTGGCCCCAAAAGCGGAGTAGCAGCCGCTCGGCATCCCGAACGTCCACCGGCAGTTCGACGGCGGCCACGGGACGTGGCGGTGGTTCATAGATTGCCCAGACAAGCGTCTGAAGCAGATCATCAGGTATCCCCCCGAGGTCCGGCGTCGGGGCGTCCCGATAATCAAGCGGCACTGAAAACGAAGCAAGAAAGTCCGTCTCTGCGACGTCTGGTCGTCGATAGAGCCCCAGCAACGAATCCGGAAAGCGCATGTCCCCAAGATCACTGACGTCGACCAAGAGGCTATGAGTCCAGACACACCCAGGTCGACGCTGCTCGGGGGCAGGCCAGGTCGTAGCGAGCACGTAGAAGTTCTGATCAGGCAGCGGATAGCCGCTCAAGAGCCGGGTCGGCGATGGCAGGTACCGAAAGTCGGCGGTATCACTCAGACCAAGCATCACCTCCTGATCGGCTCTCGGGAGGGAGACAGAACTCGCAAGCAGCCTATGGCCGTTTCTGTAGCCATGGAGCGTCTGGTGTAGCACCACGCCGGCGACCTACGTACGGTTCGCGAGAAGCCAACTCAGAGGCCGCGTCAGGTCGTGACTATCGTCACCGTCGCGGACCATTACGCGACTTCCCGGCGGGTCGCACTTAGCGAGCGCCAGTCGAGCCTCCGGGTCTTCAAGGTCGCCGCCCTGAGCGCTCACACCGAACGCCCGCCACGGGTGTGCGTCGCCGTTGGTTTGCAGCATCTGCCATAGCAGCGGAAGGTTGAGTTCGAGCCATTGATCAGGAGCGAGTCCTTCCGCGGCAACTCGATCCCAAGCCGATACAGCCACAGCGACCCGAAGGTTCTCTCCCACACTCCAGACGGTTTCCAGCAAGTCGACCAACTTCGTCTGCGTAGGTGCGTCACTAGGCTCCCAGGCTCGGGGCGCAACACCCTCCGACTCAGGCTGATCGGGATCTTCCACTGTGATCAGTTCTGGGTAGTCCACACGGTCGGCACGCGTAAAAAGGAGCACTCCCACGGCAGAAGATGCCAGTGCGCGAAGGCTCTCGACCCATACCCCGCTCTCCCAAAGTGCGTCGAATGTCTCGCCACTAACGTCGGGGATCTCAAGGTCAATCTCCTCTCCGCTGGGGTCCAGAAGCTCAAGACCTGCCTTGGCTGGCTCTCTGTGCTGGCTGCGTGGCATCGGCTCAAAGCGCAGCCAGATCTCCTCGATCTCGTGAAAATACTGCCGCTCAGCAGGGGCTTGCCTCAAACGCATTGATGTCTGCTCCCCAGTGACGGACCGCAGCGTGTGATAGAGCGCAGCGAGGTATGTGGTCTTGCCCGACTCCGGAAGGCCAACCATCAAAATATGCGTCGGTTCAGGCATCGGCCATCCCGGCTCTAAACGAGTCGAATGCACTTGTCCCGAGAGTCGGCGGCGGCGGCGGCGGATGCGCGAGCTGGACTTGTGGCTTACGCACCCATAGCGCTAGCAGTTCCTCAAGACCGTGGCCGAGCGGAAGTTCAGGGATGGTGGACCGCGCCGCTGTGAGAACAATTGGAACATCCGTGTCTGCGTGCGACGCGCGAAGCTCGTCAGCCAACTCACGCAGCACGTCGTCGGCGACAGTCTGAGCACCCGATCCTGCCCGGCGAACGATGTCAAGCTTTGTCAATACGAGACTCAGCACCTGGGTCGACGCAAGAGTGCCATCTTGCGCAAGTGCACCAAGAAGATCATGTGCTGCCTGGCGCTCAAAGACGCGATCAACCTCCGACGCAATCCTCTCACCATTGATGATAAGGCAGACATGGTCGGCCCTCCGTAGAAATGGCATCTCGTGCGGTTGTGTCGTACCCGCAACCAGGCGGGTAAAATGTTCACCGTAGAAGTCACCAAGCAAAAGATCGTGTGAGGGACTAGCTAAGTCTGCGGCTCGTGTGCGAAGGTGAAGCCAAGGCAGCGCATCAAACGCGGTACGTTCGGTGTCAGGTGACGCCAATCCGGAAGCGATTCGGCCTAGGTGACACCGACGCTCGAAACCGGGAAGGGTGCGCGATCCGGCGAACAGTCGCCCAGCGACCGGTCCGTGGCCCAGTCGCTCGTAAAGGCTAGTCATGAGAGTGGTCTTTCCGCTCCCGACTTGGCCGGCAAAGACTACGACCGTCGGCCGGGATGCCGCAGCAATAGAAAATGACTCCTCAGGACTGAGCGCATCGCCC
Organism: Solirubrobacteraceae bacterium; assembly: GCA_035473995.1. Classification (GTDB taxonomy): domain Bacteria; phylum Actinomycetota; class Thermoleophilia; order Solirubrobacterales; family Solirubrobacteraceae; genus Palsa-744. The sequence goes on along the minus strand of DATINR010000066.1, from coordinate 12,592 downwards.
CGACTAACATCCCCTGATACCGCTTGGGCAAGCGCGGCATCGACGTCGATGTCGGGCCCATCTTCAGGGCGCTCAAGGCCTGCACTCGGAGCCTCCTCTGACGAGTCAGCTGCGGACACCGTAGCCTCGTCCGGCGTGGCGTCGCCAGTCTCACCGGATGTGCTCACGCCAAGCTCCTTATCGAATACGCGAGCATGGCCTCGTCGTACAGCGACTGCGCGATCACACCCGCCGGAAGCTCAAACGGCTCAACGAGCCCGGGGTCGCCCCCACGCAGGATCCCGAGAAGGGGAAAGAAGTCAGTCGTTCCCTCTGGAATATCGAGCGCTAGACCCGGCGCCGTGAGGTCAGCAGCCACCTTCGGAAGCGCTCCCAGCTCGATTGGCTCGTCAAATACGGGCCCAAGCTTCCTGCGCAGTAGCTCGTCGGACGCGGGTGGTCCGGGCAGGAGGCGGGTCAACGACGAAAGCTCACTTGCCGCCAGAACTGCCATCATATTCTTGTCGCTTACTGTCCAGGCGCTCAGGAGCCACCAAAGAAACGAACGCTCCTCCTGAGCGATGAGATCACGCGCGGCGACGGTGGTCGAGAGGGCGCCGACTGCAGCGAGCGCATGCCGTTCGCGATCAACAAGCTCCGAGCCAGTCTTCTGAATCGCAGCGCTCAGCGCAGGCATGCTCTGCTCCACGGCGTCAAACCCCTCCGGTGCCGCAAGCTTCGCCGGCTGGCCAGGGAACGGGGGCATTACACGCGCGGCGCGCGCGCGAAAGGCCAGCCAGCGATCTGCGTGCGGCCGGAGATCGATGTGGGCCGGAGACCAGTTTGCAAATTGGACCGAGCGCACGGCGAGCGCAGCGGCGGTAACACCGAAGTCAGCGTTGGTGTTCAAGCTAAATGCATTAATAAGAGTGAGGGTTGCGAGGATGCTCAGGAATTGCGCCTGTCCTGAGGCCTCTATTACAGGCTCTTTGGCGTTTATCGCCTTGCGAAATGCCTCATCGCCGGCGACGGTTACCGTTCGATGGTGCGCTAGCCGCACGACATCGAGAACGAGCGGCAGTTTGATCTTGGGGCCGACTGGCTTCACAGCGGCTCGGATTGCGTCGGTATCCACGGCCTCGGGGGCGAGGACAGCTTCGCGGAGTATGTCGTCGAATTGGTCGGGCACGGCTTAGGGTCTCGAGAAAGGATTGATCGAGCCTGGTTGAGAGCCATGATACGTCTCGACCGCCGACCAGAGCTCCTCAAGCTTTCCGGCCTGACGAGCGGCTGCGACGAGGCCCCTTGGGACCTCTCGCGCGGGGAGAGCCGCGAGTGGACCCTGCGACACCCCAACGTCTCGGGCAGACGCGAACTGGTCGGCGCGCTGCAAGAGTGCGATGCGGTGGGTCAAGCGGCGCAGCGTGTCGGCCTCCGCGTCTGCCACGGGCCGCCCTGGCTCCTGACTGCCGCCGCTTTCGCCGCACGAGACCTTCGGCAGCGGCACAACCTTCTCGACGTAGCCATTTGGATAGTCGCTGTCCCCCACGAACTGAAGGCCATCCCAAACGCGCGGATGTACTCGGAGAGCGAGCTCCTGCGATGCGCCGGACCGCACGTCAAGGCTCACAAAGTTGTAGCGGGGTTCATACGGCTCCTCGGCCCGAGGCGGCTGCAGCGCACCCGCGGACAAATGCCATCCACCCTGCGTCTCGCGTAGTGCGTGCGCATGTACGTGCCCGGTGATTTGCAGCACCGCCAAAGAGTCAAGGATTCGTGCGAACTCCTTATCGCACAACAGCCAATCGATCGGGTGGTGACAGAGCGTGACGTGGATGTCCCGGTTTTTCCGGAGAATGACGACCTGCATGTTCCCAACTACAAGACGGTCGCGGTTCTGATCGTCATAGCCATCGGAGATGAGCGCCGAGTTCAGACCTCGCAAGCACAGCGAATAGCAGGGTGAGAGCGGAAGGCGGTCCACCCAAAATGGCATCGCGGGCGAAATATCGCACAGATATTGCGCTGCGAAATCGTTGTAGTTGTCAAGCGCAGACAAGAGCACTGGACCATCGCTATCATCGAGCAGAACACGCTCGAGCTCAGCGTCGAGTTGAGCACCGCTGAGCTCTCGGAGCCGAGCGCGAATGCGACGCTCCTGAGGCGTCCTGGTTCGCGCGCGTTGTACATCATGGTTCCCCGGAATCACCCAAACGCGGTCGGAGCGGACATCAAGCGCGAGGCATAAATCACGGAGCCAGTCGCTCGCCTGACCATATTGGGTCGGTTCGGCGGAGTAGGCGATATCTCCACAAACGAGCACACCGGCGATCGGTCCGATGCTCCCGGCGTACGCGGAGGCATCACGCATCAGCTCATTCCGTAGGCGGCTGTCCAGCTCGTGCGGCGAGCCGGCTGGCCGGCCGGAGAAGTGAATATCGGTGAGCTCGATAAACGTCAACATTGAGCGGCTGCGCCGAGGACGCAGAGACAGTACATCACCATGGACCGCGCGCGAAGGTCGGGAGTGATCCATATCTCGGTGTGGCGGCGACCCAGACGCTTCGACTTGAAGTCGTGATCCTTCGGTCCATAGTTCGGGTGCTCACAGCGAAACGCCGACCTCCGCGCTCTTTGGGGTGGGCGATTCCACGCCGCACCAGATTCCGCGCGAGCGCTCTGCGAGCTAGGGCGCCCAACACCAAGCCACCAACTCTTGGTTCAAACGCAATGGACTCTTTACTCAGCTACTCCCGCAACGGTCAGCCCCGCCCAGGCTAATGCGTTCAAGTAGCCGCGACGACCACCGCATAGCCGTTGCCTTGGAAGGACTCCAAGGCGTGACGGCGTGCACGGCCGCCGATCAGCTGCGGCTCGTGGCCGCTCGGCGTGATGTCGATCGCCAGCTCGACCCCAAGCGCATCGGAAATGCGCAGGAGCATCGGGAAGGTCGGGTTGTGCTCCCCGCTCTCCAGCCGCGCGACGGCCGGCTGGCTCATCTTCAGGCGCTTGGCCAGCGCCGTCTGGCTGAGCTCGTGCTCTGCGCGGTAGGCGATCACCTTCACGGCGACCGCACGCGCAAGCGCGGTGCGCTCCCATTCCCTGCGGTACTCGGGATCTGCGTCGAGATGGTCGGCGAGAACTTCCTCGTGGGTGGGGAGATCGGAAAGCTTCATGCCGAGTCAATATACCAAACTTGTGATAGTTCAGCCAGTCGTCACGGCTCGATTTCAGCAAGCCGCGCCTTGGCCGCACCGACCACGGCCCGGACGGCGCGCGCGACTGGCGCGAAGCCTGCGAGCGTTTCCCACGCTTGCTCATCCACGGCACCTTGCGCGGAAGATCGGACAGATCATGCCACCGGACTTTCCGCGCCCTGCGAGTGGGCCACATTTCCCGGGCCGATGCACCCTCGGGCGACTCATCGACTCCCGCAAGGACTACGCGTGACGAACGGCGAACGTATGCCTTGCGATGCCCGGGCAGACACCTGACGCCGCCGCCCTCGGGCGAGCAGTCCACGCGATCCGCGCGGAGCGCCGCATCAGCCAAGTTCAGCTCGCCAACGCAACCGGGTTCCGGCAGAGCTGGGTCAGCAACGTCGAGCACGGCCGCCGCAACCCGAGCTGGAACAACGTTGTCCGCCTCGCCGAAGGGCTTGGCGTCCGAACCTCAGCGCTCGTGAAGCGGGCGGAAGCGCTCGCCGGCGAGCAGCGCTGACGCGGCGCTAAAACTTACCGCCGATGTGATAGTAGACTTGTAGGCACCCAAGTCAATCGAGTGCCCCCGGCGACAGCGCTAACTGTCCCGGGGGCGTGGCACGGAAAGGACGGACCTTCCCATGCAGGCGAACCGTAGCGATTGCCCCTCCCCGGTAGACGAGACGCAGAGGGTCGTGCTGATGGTGCTTCTGGCGGGCGACCACGAGCCTTGGTCGAGAGCCGAGCTTCAGCGTGAGCTCTCGGGGTCCACCGGCGATCCCGTCGACCCCGGCGACGCGATCAACGCCCTCTATGCGAGCGGCCTGATCCACGTCTCGGGTGATCTCGTCTTCCCCACGCGCGCTGCGTGTCTGATGGACGAACTCCAGCTGTAGATGCGACGAGTGCACCCCGATCCCCGTGCCGACGGGCGGTCATACACGCAGCAGTTGGTACCCACGTGTGGTACCCAGTGCAGATCACGAGGACACGCGATCAGCCCAGAACGCACGAAAGCCCCGGCTTTCCGGGGCTTTCGTCAAAGCGGATGAAGGGATTCGAACCCTCGACCTTCGCCATGGCAAGGCGACGCTCTAGCCAGCTGAGCTACATCCGCGCGATCGCCCATTCTAGCCCCCAGGCAGCCGGGCGCGCAGCGAGCCCGTCGCCGAAGACTGAGCGGCCCCTCAGCCCTTGTGGGTCGAGCGCCCGGCGTCGCCGAACGGCTCGTCACGCTCGCGCACGGCCTCGCGGAACCCCTGCTCGGCGGCGCGCTGCTGGAAGGCGTAGCCCTCGGCAGTGTGCCGGGCGATCCCGTCGAACACGGTCCCGAGCACTTGGCTTGCGTGCAGCCCCTGCGAGTAGAGCGTCTGGTTGACGAGCAGCTTCATCATCATCAGCTGGTTGACGGGCATCCTCGCGATCCGCGCTGCAAGCGCCTCGGCGCGCTCGTCGAGCTGCTCGGCGGGAGGCGCCTCGATCGCAAGCCCCCACTCGAGCGCCTCGGCGCCGGACAGCGAGTCGCCGGTGAACAGCAGGCGCTTTGCGCGCTGGGCGCCGATCCGATGTGCCCACAGCGAGGTCGTCGGCGAGCCCCACACGCGCGCCGGCGGGTAGCCGATCTTGGCGTCGTCGGCGATCACGAGCAGATCCGAGCAGAGCGCCATGTCGGTGCCACCGGCGACGCAGAAGCCGTGCACCTTGCAGATCACGGGCTTGCCGCAGTGGAACAGGCTCATGAAGCCCTGTGCGTTGCGGCTCATCATCGCGTAGTCGACCATCGGATCCCACGTGCCGCGCGGGTCGTGGTTGGCGGCCATCACGGCGGGATCGAGCGGCGAGCCGGGCGGCGCCGCGCTCTGCGCAGCGGCCACGGCACCGGGCGCGACCGGCTCGCCCTCCTCCCCATCCGCGGCCCCATCCCCCATCCGCTCTGCGCTCTCGAACAGGTCATAGCCGCCGCAGAAGCCGGTCCCGGCGCCGCCCAGCAGCAGCACGTGCACAGCCGGGTCGAGATCGGCGCGGCGGACGCACTCGACGAGCTCGGCGATCAGCCGCGGCGTGATCGCGTTGCCCCGCTCGGGGCGATTCAGCGTGAGGCGGGCGACGCCGTCGTCGGCCTCGTAGAGCACGACCGGCTGCTCGCTCATGCCCGCGATCCTACCCGCGCTTCCGCGGGCCGACCACGCGGCGCCTCTGGTGGGATACTGCGCCGATGCCAAGCGACCATACGCTGTCGCGCTTCTCGATGGCGATGCCCGCGGCGGCGCTGCGGATCAGCGGCAAGCTGAACGTCCCGCTGTACCGGCTCAGCGGCGGGCGGGTCGGCGGCAAAGTCGGCCGCGCTCCGGTGCTGCTGCTGACGACGACCGGGCGCCGCTCCGGCCAGCAGCGCACAGCGCCGGTGCTGTATCTGAAAGACGGCGAGCGGCTCGTCGTGATCGGCTCCAACGCGGGCAACACCAAAGCGCCGGCATGGTCGCTGAACCTCAAGTCCAACCCGGACGCCGAGGTCGAGGTCGGCCGCGACCACTCACTCGTGCGTGCGCGCGTGACAGCGGGCGAGGAGCGCGCTGAGCTGTGGCGCAAGATGAACGCGCAGTACGCGGGCTTCGACGCCTACGACGCGAACACCTCACGCGACATCGCCGTGTTCGTGCTCGAGCCTCGTTAGAGAAAGGAAACCGATGACCCCTTCCACCGAGCAGCTGATCGGTGGCGTCGACTTCGTCGCGCTGCCCACGCACGACGTGGCCGCGTCGGCCGCCTTTTACGGCGACACGCTCGGCCTCACGCGCTCGGTCTACCTGCGCGAGCACAACTTCGCCGAGTTCGAGACGGGCAACCTCACGCTGAGCATCATCGACGCGGAGAAGATGGGCCTCGAGCACCATCCGCAGCCGACGGCGATTGCGCTGCACGTGGACGACGTGGCCGAGGCGCGCACGACGCTCGAAGCGCGCGGCGTGCAGTTCCACGGCGACACGTTCGACACGGGCGTGTGCCACATGGCGTTCTTCGCCGACCCCGAAGGCAACGCCTTCATGCTCCACCACCGCTACGCGCCGCGCACCACCGGAGCCTGAACTAGGGCCCGAGATCGCGCCGCGATCTACTAGCCTGAAGCCATGTTCTTCACACGCAAGCAGGCCGAGATGGTGGACGCAGATTCAGCCCTTCCGGGACGCCAGACTGAGATCCCGGTTCCGGCCCGGCACGAGGTGCTGGGCACGCCGCTGAAGGGCCCGTTCCCGGAGGGCGTCGAGACGGCGGTCTTCGGCATGGGCTGCTTCTGGGGCGCCGAGCGCATCTTCTGGCAAGCGCCGGGCGTGTACACGACGGCCGTCGGCTACGCGGGCGGGTTCACGCCGAACCCGACCTACGAGGAGGTGTGCAGCGGGCGCACGGGTCACACCGAGGCAGTGCTCGTCGCCTTCACCGTCGAGCAGGCGAGCTTCGAGGACATGCTCAAGCTGTTCTGGGAGGGTCACGACCCGACCCAGGGCATGCGCCAGGGCAACGACGCGGGCACGCAGTACCGCTCGGCGTTGTACTGGCACGGCGAGTCCCAGCGCACCGCGGCCGAGGCCTCGCGCGAGAGCTACCAGGCGCGCCTGAAAGAGCAGGGCTACGGCGAGATCACGACGGAGATCGCGCAGGCCGGAACGTTCTACTACGCCGAGGACTACCACCAGCAGTACCTCGCCAAGAACCCCAACGGCTACTGCGGGCTCGGCGGCACCGGCGTCAGCTGCCCGATCGGGCTGACCGCCTCCGGCTAGGAGGGCCTGGCGATCTCGCCACGCCTACTGCTCCAGCCCCACGGCCTGGAGCGCTTCGGCAGGCTCGGTGAAGTAGCGAAGTTCGGTCACCGCCCCGTCGCGAACCGCGAGAACACAGGCTCGCGGAGAGTCGACCTCGACGCCGCTCACGCGCCCGCGTCCGCGCTGCCTGCCCGTGATCAGCACGTGTTGACCAAGATCACGCGTCCGTTCGACCTCGAATCCCCAGTCTGCCCAACTCTCGCCCATGTCGCGGAAGAACTGGAGCACGCCGTCTGCTCCCACGTAGCTCACAGGCTCGCCGACGGCGCCGACGAGGCGCATCTCGAATCGAGCGTCACAGAGCGCATTGAAGGCCTCTGGGTCTCCCCGATTCAACGCGGCGACGCCACGGAGCACGATCTCAACGTTCTCCTGTGACATCGCCTTCGTAGTATCGCGCAGCGCGCGCAGGCCGGCAAACCCCACGGGCACCGGTCCAGCAAGCCTCGCCGGACCCCCTGAGCCAGCTGCTCATTCGTGGCGGTCGGCCGCGAGCACGCCGATCACCGTCTGCAACCAGGCTCGTTCGTCGGGCCCGGCGTAGCCGAGCCGCCGGATCGCCCACTGCGTCATCGCGTCGGGCCCGCCGATTGCGGCTCGGTTGCCGGTCACGGCGTAGCGGCCGTCGGCCAGGTACCACAGCCCGCCCGCTTCGTCGCGCCGGATCCGCAACTGCTCGACGACCGACTGGCCACGGATCACGCTCGCGTTGGCCGGATCGCCTTCGTCGGCCTGCCACGGCCACGTCGAGAACACGGGCCGGCTCGCGGTGATCCGGCGAGGCGGTCGCGGTGCGGGACCGATCGGGCCCGAGCGCCAGCGCTCGGTGAGCTGGTTGACGTTGCGGGCCGAGCGCAGGCGGGTGAGCACGTGGAGCACGTCGCCCGCGCGCAGGCGCGTCGAGCCGCGCGGAGGGATCGCGTCGTCGCCGCGCACGATCACGTTGACGACGGCGTCGCGCGGCAGCCCGAGATCGCGCACCCTGCCGCCGACGATCGCGTCGTCCTCGGCGACCGGGTATTCGAGCACCTCGGCGCCGAGCCGGTGGATCGTTCCGGAGTCGGCGAGCGGGCGCGGCAGCGCGGGCTCGTTGCTCGTCAGCCCCAGCCGCCGCGCGAGCGGCTCGAAGCTCGCCCCCTGAACCAGCGCCGAGAGCACGACGGCGAAGAACACGATGTTGAAGAACTGCAGGCTGTGCGGTACGTGCGCGAGCACGGGGAAGATGGCGAGCACGACCGGGACGGCGCCGCGCAGGCCGGCCCACCCGAGCACGAGCCGCTCGGCGGCGCCGTAGTCGCCGAGCGCCGTCGCCAGCCAGGTCGCGAGCGGACGGGCGACGAACATCAGCACGAGAGCGAGCGCCGTGCCCTCGAGCGCCACGCCGCCGAGCTGCGAGGGGAACACGAGCAGCCCGAGCACGACGAACATCGCAAGCTGCGCCACCCAGGCGAGCCCCTCGTGAAACACGGTGATCGTGCGCTTGGCCGGAATCGCGGCGCTGCCGAGCGCAAGCGCGCTGAGGTAGACGGCGAGGAAGCCCGACCCGTCGAGGCTCGCGGCGCCGCCATAGGCCAGCGCCGCGACGGCCAGCGAGGCGACCGGGAACAGCCCGCCGGCGGACAGGCGCACGCGCGAGAGCACCCGTATCGCGAGCCAGCCGACGAGCAGCCCGACGGCCATGCCGATCCCGAGCTGCTTGGCCATCAGCGCGAGCATGTCGGCGATTCCGTAGTGCGGGCGCGTGATCCAATCGATCAGCCCGAGCACGAGCACGACGGCGACGGGGTCGTTGAAGCCCGCCTCGCCCTCGAGCGTGCGCGCGAGCTTGCGCCGCAGCGTCGAGCCGCGCAGCAGCGCGAGCACGGCCGCGCCGTCGGTCGAGGCGACGATCGATCCGAGCAGCAGGCCCTCGAGCATCGAGAAGTCGAACAGCAGCGTCGCGAACAGCCCGACGATCAGCGCCGTGCCGAGCGTGCCGAGCAGGGCGAGGCTGACGGCCGAGCCGAGGATCGGGCGGATTTCGGCGACGCCCGAGGTCAGCCCGCCCTCGAACAGGATCAGCACGAGCGCGATCGTGCCGACGCGGCGCGCGAGCGCGTAGTCGGTGAACTCCAGCCAGCCCAAGCCGTCCGAGCCGACCAGCATGCCCACGCCGAGGAACAGCACGAGCCCCGGGATGCGCAGTCGCCACGCCGCCAGCGACGCGACCAGCGCGGCCGTCAGCAGGGCGCCGGCGGCGAGGATCAGGTGAGCGTCAGCCACCGGGCAACGATCTCATGGGCAGAGCACATGCTGGTGGGACGACCGGGTCTACTTCCTTGCCCTTCTCCCCGAACGGGGACCGGATGCGACCCCTTACCGGCAAGGTCGACCAGCGATCGGAGGCTAGTCGCAACGTCCGTCAACGTGCCTGCTTAAACGGAGCGACCCCGCCGAAGCGGGGCCGCGATCCGTCGTGTCCGACCCAGGGCGCGTCCGCGGGGACTGGACGCGCCCTGGGCTCCGGGCCTCCCTGCCTAGGCGCCTGACGGTGCCGGGCTGGGCTGCCACGCCGGCGGCGCGTGCGGACCGCCGAGCGTCGGAACGTCCGAGGGATAGACCTCGTTGCCGTGGATCGCGTGGTCGCCGATCTCGAGCTCCTCATCGGAGAGCCTGAGCGGGACGAATATCCCCACGATCTTCAGCAGGATGAACGTCGCGATGCCGCTGAACAGGATCACCCACAGGGCCGTCTCGGCCTGCCAGCGCAGCAGCGTCCAGCTGCCGTGCACGACGCCCGAGATGCCCGGCAGATCCGTCGCCCCGCCACCGGTGCCGATGTACTCGATGATGTGCGGGTCGGCGAAGATGCCCGTCAGGAGACCGCCGCATACTCCGGCGATCCCGTGCGTATAGACCACCCCCAGCGTGTCGTCCACATTTCTGAAGACGGGGGCACGGCTGAGGAAGCGGATCGCCATCCACACGATCGTCGAGGCGATGATGCCGATCGCGCCGGCACCCCACCCGTTGACGAAACCTGCGGCCGGCGTGATCGCCACGAGTCCCGTGATCATGCCGTTGACGGACCCGATCAGAGATGGCTTGTCGCGGAAGATGTAGTCCCACGCGATCCACACGAGCATCGCCACGGCGGTGCACAGGTTCGTGTTGACCACCGCCACCGACGCGTTCGCGCCGGCGTAGTAGGAGTCTCCACCGTTGAAGCCGTTCCAGCCGAGCCACAGCAGACCGGCGCCGACCGCGACCATCAACAGGTTGTTGGGCGCGTCGATCTCTCGATCTCGCTGCAGCCTTGGTCCGATCACAGCTGCTGCGACGAAGCCCGAGACACCGGCCGCGAGGTGAATCACGTAACCACCGGAGTAGTCCAGTGCGCCGTGCGCCGACCAGTAGCCGCCGCCCCAGATGAGGAAGGCGTTGATCGTGTACACGAACGTGATCCACAACAGCACGAACGGAATCCAGGCCTTGAAATTGATCCGCCCGAGCACAGATCCGAGCATCAGGATCGGCGTGATCGCAGCGAACACGAATTGGAAGTAGATGAGCGATGCCTGCGGGAAGTGGAACGGCGGCCCCGTCGTGATCGACGGGATGATCGCCTGTTTCTGGAGTTCACCCGCCCCGAGGACGGTGCCCGACTTCCCCCACATCGTGTCGAGGAAGCCGCTTCCGCTCCCGATGGGGTTTCCAAAGCCCATCTTGAACGCCCACAGCACCCATGCCACCAGCACGAGCGAGAAGGCAACGAACGTGAGCATCATGCTGTTGACCGACCAGCGCTTCTGCATCACGCCGCCGTACAGGACCGCCAGGCCAGGAAGGCTCATCAGTCCGACGAACGTCGCTGCCGTCATCTGCCACGCGTTGTCGGCCGGATTCAGCCACTGTTTCGCCCCTTCAAGGTATGGAACCCAGGTAGGCATTTGCGCGCAGTTCCCCTTTCGTCATGTCGGGTGACAAACCCCAGCCCGCACATGCGAGCGGCAGCGCACCACAACGATCGGGGTATGAAACAGGCCGCGTCGGGGGCCCGGTAGGGACAGATTGGCCAACACTTGGATAGGCCCTTTCGACACCTGTATAGACAGGCCTTCAGCGGCCCCAATCGGCGGCGAAAAGCCCATGTTTGCGGGCCATATGCGAACTGCCGGCGCTGCCGGCGGAGGTCGCCGATTACCCGCAAATTGGCGGGAAAGTTTCTGGCACGGGCAGGCCGGTGTGGCGGCGGAGCGCGGGCGGGCGGCGCTAGGAGACGGGGAAGCCCGCGCGCCGGCAGGACTCGCTGAGCTTGGCGGCGAGCGCCTCGTCGGTGTAGCGCTGCACCGAGGAGCAGAGCTGGCGCGCCTGCCCGCCGCAGCCGTGCAGCCTGACGGCGCCGAGCGTGCTCGGGGCGAACGCTTCGACGCAGTCCTTGCGCGCCGGCGAGCCGCTCGTGAGCGCGTAGGCGCCGAGCGCGATCAGCGCCGCCAGCAGCACGGCGAGCAGGCTCGCGACGGCCGCCTTCTCACGCCGACCCCACTGCAGCGGAGTCGAAAGCCGCTTCGCGCGGGCCTCCATGATCATGCCGGGGAGCCTAGCGAGTGACGGCGCCCGGCTGCGCCGAAGCGCGTGCGCCCGGTCAGCTCGCCGCGGGCTCGCCGGCGGCGCTCGCGGCGCCGTCGTCGGACTCGGCGGCGGTGCTCGCGGCCGCGTCGGCCGGCGCGAACTGCAGCGCGGCCGAGTTGATGCAGTAGCGCTGTCCCTCGGGGCCGGGCCCGTCGTCGAAGACGTGGCCGAGATGGCCACCGCAGGTGCGGCAGAGCACCTCTGTGCGGCGCATGAACAGGCTGTTGTCGGGCCGCAGCTCGACGGCCTCGGCGACGGCCGGCTCGGTGAAGCTCGGCCAGCCGGTGCCCGACTCGAACTTCGTGTCGGCGTCGAACAGCTTCGTGCCGCAGGCGGCGCAGCGATAGTCGCCGGAGGCCTTGTTGTAGACGTACTCGCCGCTGAACGGAGGCTCCGTTCCGGCCTTGCGCAGCACGTCGTACTGGGCGGGCGTCAGCTCCTCGCGCCACTGCTCCTCGGACTTCTCGATCTTGCGCTCGCTCATACGAATGTTCTAGCAGAGCCCTGCTATCGTGATCTTTACGTTCACGTCAATTTTTAAGGATAAAAGATGACCACCGGATCGCGCTTCGGCGTCGACGCGGGCCACGCGAACTACAAGTGGTGGGCGCTCTCCTGTACGAGCCTCGGCATGCTGCTCGCGGCGACCAACTCGGGGACGCTGATCATCGCGCTGCCCGACCTCGAGCGCTCGCTGCACACGAGCCTTCTGGCGCTCGTCTGGGTGATCCTGGCCTACCTGATCGCTGCCACCGTGCTCGTGCTGATGGCCGGTCGCCTGAGCGACCTGTTCGGGCGTAAGCGCGCCTACGTCGGCGGCTTCCTGCTGTTCGCGCTGGCCTCGCTCGGCGCCGGCTTCTCGGGCGATGCGACCGTGCTGATCCTCTGGCGGATCCTGCAGGGCATCGGCTCTGCCTTCCTCTTCGCCAACGCCGCCGCGCTCGTCACCGACGCCTTCCCCAAGGAGGAACTGGGCCT
>DATINR010000065.1:0-2927 GCA_035473995.1 Solirubrobacteraceae bacterium | reverse complement strand
TCGAGCTCGGCATCGCCGAGGGCAACCTCGTCGGCCTGCTCGGCGAGCTCGGCGCCACGTGGTCGCGCGACGGCACTGCGCTGCTGCCGATCGGCACGCTGTACGACCCGTTCGTCAACCGCGCGCTCGAGCCGTGGTCGTTCGGCATGTACGCAGGCGGGCAGTCGATCCTCGTCGGCACCCCAGCCGGCGTCACGCTCGCGCCCGAGGGCGGCGCGCATCAATCGATCATCACGCCGTCCGTCGGCATCGAGCAGCCGCGCTGCACCGCCTGGGAGCCCGCCTTCGGCCAGGACCTCGAGTGGACGCTGCTGCACGCCCTTTCACAACTCGGGCACGACGGCGGCAGCTCCTCCTACCTGCGCCTCTCCACGCGGCCGATCGAGCAGGCGCTCGCGCGCGTGCCCGACGACGGCGCCGCACGCGAGCTGCGCCGCGCGCAGGTGCTGCGCGGCGGCTACCGGCTGCGCGAAGCCGGCGGCCGTGCGCCCTCCGTCACGCTCGTCGCGATGGGCGCGATCGTGCCCGAGGCGCTCGCCGCCGCCGATGAGCTCAGCGCCACCGGCATCGCAGTCGACGTCGTCTGCCTCACCTCCGCCGACCTCGTCTTCCGCGCGCTGCAGGCGCGCCAGGGACTGGCCGACGGCGACGACGCCGTGCTCGGTGAGCTGTTCCCGACCGAGCGCGCCGCGCCGCTCGTGACCGTGCTCGACGGCCACCCGCACACGCTCTCCTTCCTCGGCGCAGTCAACGACACGCCGATCGCCTGCCTCGGCGTGCAGGACTTCGGGCAGTCAGGCGACGTGCAGGACCTCTACCGCCACTTCGGCATCGACGCCGAGGAGATCGCCGGCGCCGCACTCGACCTGATCGGCTGAGAACGCGATGAGCGACGCCGCCACCACCGATACCGCCGCCGAGATCGCGATGCCGCGGCTGTCCGACTCGATGGACCAGGGCACGATCCTGCGCTGGCTGATCGCCGACGGCGAGCCCGTCGCGCGCGGGCAGGAGCTCGTCGAGATCGAGACCGACAAGGCCAGCATGACCTACGAGTCCGACCGCGACGGCGTGCTGCAGATCCTCGTGGCCGAGGGAGAGAGCGTCGCCGTCGGCGTGCCGATCGCGCGCGTCGGGGGCGAGGTCGTGGCCGACGCCGCCGCGGCCGAGCCGTCCGCGGGCGTCGAGTCCGCGAGCTTGGAGGCGACGATTGCCGGTTCCGGTAGCCACCGTATATACGCGGGCCCGGAGCCTGCCGCCAACGGTGCGGTGCACGAGCCTGAGCCGGCCGAGGGAAGCGTGCTCGCGACGCCGCTCGCCAGGCGCGTAGCGCGCGTGCACGAAATCGAGCTGGCAGGTGTTCCCGGCACAGGTCCGCGCGGGCGTGTGCTGCGCGCCGACGTGCTCAGCGCCGCCGGGATCGCTGCGCCCGTGCGCGAGCGCATCGCTGAGGCCGGGCCGGCCGCCGCCGCCAACGACGGTGCAGGTGCGAAGGGCGCGTCGCGTCGCGTCGAGCCGACACGCACGCAGCGCCTGATCGCGCGCAGGATGGCCGAGTCGAAGGCGACGATCCCCGAGTTCCAGGTGCAGACGGACGCCGCGATGGACACGGCGATCGCCTTTCGCGCCGAGCTGAAGGGGATCCTCGAAGGCGAGGTGCCGTCGCTCAACGACCTCGTCGTGAAGGCCTGCGCGCTCGCGCTGCGCGGGCACGAGCGCGCCAACGGCTCCTACCTCGACGGCGGCTTCGAGCTTCACGAGCGCGTCAACGTCGGCGTCGCCGTGGCCGCCGAGGGTGCGCTCGTCGTGCCCGTCGTCAAGGACGCCGACAAGAAGGCGCTCGGGCAGATCGCGCGTGAGACGCGCAGCCTGGCCGAGCGAGTCAGGCTCGGCCGGATCACCCCGCCCGAGCTGTCTGGTGCCACGTTCACGGTCTCCAACCTCGGCATGTACGGGATGACGCAGATCGTGCCCGTGATCAACCCGCCGCAGGCCGCGATCCTCGGCGTCGGCGCGATCCGCGAGACGCTCGCGCGCGTCGACGGTGAGATCGTCGAGCGGCAGCTGATGACGCTCACGCTGAGCTGCGACCACCGCATCCTCTACGGCGCCGATGCCGCGCTGTTCCTGGCCGAGGTCAAGGGGCTGCTCGAAGCGCCGCTGCAGCTCGCGCTGTGAAGGCGATCGCCGGCGGGCGGTGACAAACTCCGCGGATGGCGACACCGGCGCGCACGGGCCTCTACTACAGCCATCCCTCCTCGCTCGAGCACGACCCGCGCGTGCTGATGCCCCACCACCCGGACACGCCCGAGCGGATGTTCGCGCTCGAGCGACTGCTCGCCGGCGAGGATTGGCTCGGCTGGGAGCGGCGCGAGGCGCCGGCCGCCGCCGAGACGACGCTCGAGCTCGTCCACAGCAAGCGGCTGATCGGCGCGATCGAGCAGCTCGCGGCGGCCGGGGGCGGCGCGATCGACCCGGACACGGTCGTCGGCGAGCCTTCCTACTGGGCGGCGCTGCACGCGACCGGCGGCGCTTGCGCGCTCGTCACGGCGCTGCTCGCCGGCGAGGCGAGCTTCGGCTTCTCGGCGCTGCGCCCGTCCGGGCATCACGCCGAACCGGATCGCGCGATGGGCTTCTGCCTGTTCAACAACGTCGCCGTCGCCGCCGAGCTGGCGATCGCCGAGCTCGGCGCCGGGCGCGTGTTCATCCTCGACTGGGACGTGCACCACGGCAACGGCACCGCCGAGGCCTTTCGCACGCGCGCCGACGTGCTGTTCGCGAGCATCCACCAGTCGCCGCTGTATCCCGGCAGCGGGCCGCTCAGCGACGTCGGCTCGGGCGCGGGCGAGGGCTACACGCTCAACCTGCCCGTCCCGCCCGGATCGGGCGAGGAGCTGTGGCTGTCGCTGGTCGAGCACGTCGTGATC
>DATINR010000064.1:0-6478 GCA_035473995.1 Solirubrobacteraceae bacterium | reverse complement strand
CTCGGACCCCGACGCCTCGCTGTACTACCTCGCCGTGATGCTCGAGGGCGGCGAGGACCCGCGCTTCATCGTGCGGCGGATGGTGATCCTCGCCTCCGAGGACATCGGCAACGCCGACCCGCAGGCGCTGTCCGTGGCCACGGCGGCTGCGGCGGCCGTGGAGCACGTCGGGCTGCCCGAGGCGACCTACGCGCTGGCGCAAGCCGCGATCTACCTGGCGCTCGCACCGAAGTCGAACGCCGCGGGCAGGGCGCTCGCGGCGGCTCGCAGCCACGTGCGCGAGCACGGCGCGCAGGCCGCGCCGGCCTGGCTCCGCTCGGGACCCCGGCCGGGCATGGACAAGCAGGACTACGACAACCCTCACAACCACCCTGGCCACCTATCCTCGCAGCCCCTGCTGCCCGATGGCGTCCAGGGCAGACGTTTCTACGAGCCCGACGAGGCCGAGGCCGAGCTCGCACGCCGGCTGCGCGAGATTCGTGCGGCACGCGGGATCGAGCAGCCATAATCGGCCGATGAGCGCAACCGTCGGCGAGACCGGCAGCGAGCAGGTGCTGCAGGCGCGCGACCCCGCCACCGGTGCGCCGCTCGGCAGCGTGACCGCGACGGCCGCTCTCAGCATCCCGGCGCTGGCCGCCGACGTGGCCAAGGTGCAGCCGCTGTGGGCGCTGTTGCGCGTGCAGGACCGCGCGCGCTACATGCGCCGCATGGCGCAGGCTGTGATCGACGACTTCGACGAGCTCGCGCAGACGCTCGCGCGCGAGCAGGGCCGCCCGGCGGCCGAGATCGCCGCTCTGGAGCTGCTGCCGGCGATCGACGCGCTGATCTGGATCGCCGACGACGGCGCCCAGGTGCTCGGCGGGCGACATGTCGGCATCAGCCGCGGGATGGCGATCGCCAAGCGTGCCCGCGTCGCCTACGAGCCGTTCGGCGTCGTCGGCGTGATCGGCGCCGGCTCGGCGCCGTTCGCGCAGCCGCTCGGCCAGATCGCCGGAGCGCTCTTGGCCGGCAACGGCGTCGCCTTCAAGCCCGCCGCGCGCGCCGCGCTGGCCGGGGAGCGGATCGGGCGCGTGCTCGCGCGCGCCGGGCTGCCCGAGGGGCTCGTGCGGATCGCCCACGGCGGCGCCGACGTCGGCATCGCGCTGGCCAAATCGCCGGTCGAGAAGATCCTCTTCACCGGCTCGCCCGCCGTCGGGCGCGTCGTCGCCGGCGAGGGCGTCGCCCGGGAGAAGGAGGTGACCGTCGAGCTGGGCGGCAAGGACGCGATGCTCGTGCTCGCCGACGCACGCCTGCCGCAGGCGATCGCCGGGGCGCTGTGGGCCGGCTGCGCCGGCGCCGGACAGGCTCGCGGCGCCGTCGAGCGCGTGTACGTCGCGCGCGAGCTGCACGAGCGCTTCGTCGAGGGCCTCGTCGCCGCCGCGCGCGCGCTGCGCGTGGGCGACCCGAGCGATCCGCGCATCGACGTCGGCCCGCTCGCCTCGCCGCGGCGCCTCGCGCACGTGCAGGCGCTTGTCGAGGACGCGCTCGCGCAGGGCGCCGAGCTGCACTGCGGCGGCCCCGTCAGCCCTGCCGGCTGCGGGGCCGGCTCCTTCTACGCGCCCGCCGTGATCACCGGCGTGACGCACGAGATGACGCTGATGCGCGAGCCGCTCGAGGGACCCGTGCTCGCCGTGATGGCCGTCGACTCCGTTGGCGAGGCGATCGCGCTGGCCAACGACAGCGACTACGCGCTGGGGGCGTCCGTGTGGAGCGCCGATCGATACCAGGCGCTGCGCATCGCGCGCGATCTGCACGCGGGGATGGTCTGGTGCAACGACCACTTGCCCGCCCCCGCCGTCTCGCGCGGGCCGTGGGGAGCCGCCGCCGGCGGCGGGCTCGGGCGCACGCTCGGGGAGGCCGGGCTGCGCGCGTGCGCGCAGGAGAAGCTGATCACGTGGGACCCGCCCGCCGCACGCGGCCTCTGGTGGGGGCCGTATGACGAGCTGAGCACGCACGCCGCGCGCGCGGTCGCGAAGATGCGCTCCGGGCGCGAGGCCGACCGCGAGCACGCCTGGCGCAACGGGGCGCTCGCGCTCGGGCGGATCGGGGCACGGGCGTTCGGGCGCGGGCTGCCGCGCTGAGGCCGCCGGCCACGACCGGTTCCGCCAGTCGCGCTCCACTACCCTCTACACATGCCCGCCCAGGCCTATGCAGGTAAGGAGTGCGTCTGCCAGCTGCGCAAGGGGATCTGCGACCAGAGCTGCGTGCAGGGGATGCTCGACACCCCCTTCTATATCGCCTGCCTGAAGCTCAGCGGGCGGCGCTGCGTGGTCGTCGGCGGCGGCGAGATCGGCCTCGAGAAGGTCGAGGGGCTGCTCGCGTGCGATGGCGAGGTGACGCTGATCGCGCCCGAGGCCGAGCAGGCGCTGCAGGA
Source organism: Solirubrobacteraceae bacterium (assembly GCA_035473995.1). GTDB lineage: Bacteria > Actinomycetota > Thermoleophilia > Solirubrobacterales > Solirubrobacteraceae > Palsa-744. The sequence continues at coordinate 4,065 of DATINR010000064.1, read as the reverse complement.
TTACGCGCGCGAGGGCTCGATCCGCTGGGAGCAGCGCTCCTACGCCGGGATGAGCGACCTGGACGGCGTGTTCATGGCGATCGCCGCGACGAACGACACGGACGTGAACATCGCCGTGTACGACGACGCCGAGCGCCGCGCGATGCTCGTCAACGTCGTCGACGTGCCGCCGCTGTGCAACTTCATCCTGCCCGCGATCGTGCGCACCGGTCCGCTGGCGATCGCAATCTCCACGGCCGGCGCCTCGCCGGCGCTGGCCAAGCGCATCAAGCGCGAGATCGAAGGGCAGTTCGGCGAGCCCTACGCGCGGCTGGCCGTGCTGCTCAACGAGGTGCGCGGCTGGGCCAAGGCCACGCTGCCGACCTACCAGGACCGCAAGGAGTTCTTCGAGGGAATCGTCAACGGCGAGCCCGACCCGGTCGAGCTGCTATGCGGCGATACGACGCCCGACGGGCCAGGCGCGCGCGCCGTGCGCGAGCTGATCGCGCGTGCGCAGGCGCTTCAAGAGCCCGCTTCGGCACACACCTCGCGCGCCTGAGCGGCGAACGATCGACCTATCGCCTGAGCGTGAGTAGGGCGGTCGCGCTGATCGTGGGGTGCCCCGTCGGCGTGAACTGAGCGCGGTCGGTCAGCTTCAGTTTGGACGCATGCGCAAGCAAGCGGCGACCCTCGCGCGTGAGGCTGATCCTGACTTTGCCGACGCCCGCGCCGGAGAACACCGCTCCCCCTTGCGCGACCAGTACTCGCTTGAACTTGCCGTTCTTCGCCAGGCGAGCACCCGGAGGCACCCGCCACCACTGGATGGTCAGCGTCCCAGGCTCGGACGAGCTGAAGGCCAGCGTCAGCCCCCCATGCTTGAGCAGCCCCCCGATCTTGGCGCTTTTGCTCAACGTCAGGGCGCGGCCGATGGCGGCCTCTAGCGCCGCCGTTGCTTCTTCTTGCTGACGGCTGTTGGCCGCCGCGACTTCTTCTTCATGCTTCTTCACGGCCGCTTCTTCTTGAATTCTTCTTGCCGCCGCAACAGCTGACGCTTCTTCTTCATGTTTTCTGGCTTCTTCACCTACCTGCCTGGCGTGTTCTTCCGCAAGCACTTCGACCGCTGCGATGGCCTTTATCTCAACAGGTGAGCTCGGACGGACGGTGAACGTCGCTTCTACGCCAGTCGTGACCAAGGGGCTGGAACCATGTCTACCCATCGGGATCGCTTGGCGCTTTTCGCCCGTCAGCGTTTCGTATTCACCCGGTGTTTGAGCGCTTCCCGATTGACTGAGGATTGCGGTAAAGCTCGCTGCTTCTTGATTGGCCGGACTGACCGGAGCGAGGAAAGGACCGCGCCCTTCGGCCGATTCGCCGCCACATTCGAACGCGATGTACGTGCCGCCGCTCGGATCGAGAAGCATGCCGACTTGGTGCGTCGCCTGATCGATGAACACGAGTTCGGCTTCTATCGGTCCCGTCGTGATTTCTTCTTCTTGGGCACCTTTGGTTTGGCACGTCTGGTGGGAGCCGACTTCCGTGACGCAACCCGTGAACCGGTATTCGGAGATGGCTGAGCGCGGTCCCGTGATCTGACCTTCACCGTGCGAGGCAGCACAGTGCACGAGGCTGCTGAAGCCGACCATTTCGGCGTTCACCGGCCCACTTTCGGTGGCGAACCCGACCGGCAGGCCGTGGCCGGGAACGACGAATTCGAGCACGGGCGAGGCTGCGCTCGCGCCGCCGGGCAGCAGCATCGCGAGTAGGAGAATCGCCGACGCGGATGCGGCAGCGAGATGGGCCTTCACGGCACGATCCGCCTGTTCGGTAGGCGCCAAGCGCAAGTAGAGGCTCCTGTCGAAATAGCCTTGTTCGTCAAACGGTTCCGATGGCGCGATTGGGGCACGATTCTCGGTAGCGATCCTAACGTCGTCTACTCGCCGACGCTAGTCCAAAGCATCGAAGCTTCCCGCCCTTAAAGGATGAGGTAGGGGTGGTGCCGGCGCTCAGGGTGTGCTCGCCTACTGACTAGGCTCGGCGGTTGGCTCCGCGGTTGAGCGGGACTACCGCCGAGCGATCGGCGCCGAGCCTGCCCAAGCGTGCGGCGCGGTACTCAGGCGGCGGCGGGTTCGAGCGAGCGGGGGCGCAGCTCGTCCACGCCTCGCGCTGGGCGATGGCCGAGCACCCGCAGGAACGCATCGACCACGTCTTCGTCGAACTGGGTGCCCGCGTTGCGGCGCAGCTCTTCGATCGCGAACTGCTCGCCCGGCCCCTTGCGATAGGGGCGGTCCGAGGTCATCGCCTCGAACGCGTCGGCGACGTGGATGACGCGCGACTCCAGCGGGATCTCCACGCCGGCCCGCCCGCCGGGGTAGCCGTGGCCGTCGATCCGCTCGTGGTGGTGGCGGATCCAATCGGCTCGCTGGGGCATCTCCGCGGCGAGCACGATGTCGGCGCCGAGCGCCGCATGGGTCTTCATCAACTCGTACTCCGGCTCGGTGAGCTTCGCAGGCTTGCGCAGGACCGCGTCGGGAATCCCGATCTTGCCGACGTCGTGGAGCAGCCCGGCGATCCGGATCCGCTGCAGGCGCTGCGCATCGAAGCCGAGCTCGTCGGCGATCGCCGCGCACAGGTTCGCGACCGTCTGGCTGTGGCTCTGGGTGTACGAGTCCTTCGCATCGACGGCCAGCGCGAGCGAGTTGGCCAGCGTGCGGTTGTGATCGTCGTCGTCCTTCTCCGGCGTCGACTCCGCGAAGAGACCCATGTCCGGCGTGTAGACGGCCGCCGCCTGTCCGGAGCTCTTCGCGCTGATCAGCGCACGGTCGGCGTCGCGGATCAGCTCGTCCCTGGGTCGCGGTTCGATCGCCTGCGCGATCCCCGCGGTCGCTCGTACGCGCTCCCCGCCGGCCGTCAGTGCGACTTCCACGCGCTGCGTGAACTGGAACCCAGCCAGTGCGCTGACCCCTGGGAGCAGCACGGCGAACTCGTCGTCGCCGATCCGGTACGCGCGGCCGCCGTCGCCGAGCATCGAGGAGAGCGCACGCGCGAGCGTGCGCAACTGGTCATCGCCGGCCTGGTGGCCGTAGGTGTTGTTCACCTCGCGCAGACCGACGACGTCGAGCAGGACGAGCGCCAGCGGCGCGCGGGAGTCCGCGACGCGCCGCAGCTCGCGCTTGAGATCGTCATAGAAGCCGCGGTGGTTGCCCAGCGCGGTGAGCGAATCGGTGACCGTCATCAGCGAAAGGCGCTTCAGCTCGGCTGCGCGCATCGCGCTCTGGGCGCGACGGTAGCGACGGATCACGAGCCTCATCACCACGGCCAGGCCGACCGCGAGCACGATCACGATCAGGCCCGCGTCGAACGCGGACGACTCGTCCTTGCGCAGCTCGGCGCTCTGTGCCGTCGCCTCGCGCCTGGCCGCCGACGCCCCACCGAAGACCCCCTTCTCGATCGCCGTGAAGATCGGATCCGTGATCGTGTGATCGAGCCGTTCAACCAGTCGCTTGTCGCCTACGCGTGTCGCGGCGAACATCCTCGACGTCGCGTTTTCGTATCGGCGGTGGAGCACGATCTGGCGCGCCACCCAGCTCCTGATCGCGGGCGTGCGCTCCAGCGCGGCGAGCATGCGCAGATCGGCGATCAGCCGTTCGCCGGACTGCCCATGCAGTTCCAGTACCCGCACGCTCGGTTCGAGGCGGTACTTGCGCTCCAGCGACTCGTCCTGACCGACCCAGAAGCGGGCGTCCTGGTAGACGGCCGCGATCCGGTTGGTCGTGTCGGCGTGGCGCGCCTCGACGACGACGTGGAGCTGGGTCACGAGCGCGAAGACGCCGAGCGCCGTCCACCCCGCGATCAGGCAGGCAACGGGCAGTCGCAAGAGCCACCGGCCCGACGGACGCTGCGGTTCATATGGGTCGTGCGTAGGGGTCCTTCCCCGAGGCACTAGGGTGGGCAGCCTCCAAGATGTGCCGACAGCCGCGGCTCATCTGCCCTCCATCTTTCGGGCACCGTAGACGATCTCTGCGGGGATGCGTCCTTGCGTGAGTCGGCCGTGGTGAACACGGTCGGTGTTGTAGAAGCGCAGGTAGG
>DATINR010000063.1:0-12702 GCA_035473995.1 Solirubrobacteraceae bacterium | reverse complement strand
GTAGGGCTCGCGGTCGACCTCGGCCGAGTCGAACCAGTAGGCGGCGGGGTCCTTGACGTACACGAGGATCGTGTCGTGCTTGGCCGGCCAGCGGCGCTTGGCGCGGGCGCCGTAGTCATAGGCCCAGATCAGCTCGTTGAGAAAACACTCGCGACCGAAGATCTCATCGAGCAGCAGCTTGCAGTGATGGGCCTCGCGGTAGTCGATGTGGAAGTACAGCGTGCCGTCCTGCCGCAGCAGCCTGCGCGCGTGCTCCAGGCGCGGCGCGAGGAAGCCGAGGTAGTCGTCGAAGGCGTCGCCGTAGGAGGACTCGGCGAGCAGCCGCGTGCGGTAGCGCCTGCCCTGAAAGCCTGCTCGCTCGCCGTGCTCGTCGCCGACGACGGACAGCGTTTTGCGCACCTGCGCACGCCCGGTGTTGAACGGCGGGTCGATGTAGATCAGCTGAAAGCACCCGTCGGCGAAGGACGGCAGCAGCTGCAGGTTCTCGCCGAGCAGGATCTGATCGGTCTGGGGTTCCTCTCCGGGGCGCACCGAGCGAGAGCCTACGCCCGGCCGCCGATGGAGCAGTCGCCTCGGACGGGTTCTCTTTTTTAGTTAATTGAAAGAGATGACGGCATCGAGCAGCCACGCGGCGTTCAGCGACGGACGAGCTCGATCCATTCGACGGGCTCGGCGCAGAGGTCGTGCGGAGAGGCGCCCGGGGAAAGCGTTCGCAGCGCACGAGTGGGCGCGCCTGCGGGCGTGAGGAAGGCGGCGTCGAGCACGGCCGCGCCGCCGTTGCCCGGCGCGAGGCTGAAGCCGGCGCGGGCGACGCTCAGGCGGTGCCTGCCGGCGGCGAGCCGTACGCGCAGCGGCGTGGCCGTGTCGGGGACAAGCGAGTTGCCGGCGAGCTGCCCGGAGAGCGTGGCGAGCGGACGGCCGTCGACGCCGACGCCGACGTCGGGCATGAACTGCCCCTGCAGCCACAGCTCCCACGTGCCGGCGCGGGGCAGGCTGAAGCGCAGCGAGACCGACCCGGCGCGCCGCATGGTCAGGCCGCCGTGCGAGTGCCCCCAGCCGGGTGGCCGGTGCCCTTGTCTCAGGCGGACACGCACTAGCTCGGGCGCGAGCGCGGCGACGGCCCGGACGTGTTTGGCCTGCGCGGTCCGCACGAGGCGGCTCACGCGCGCGCACGACAGCGGGCGGCTGCGTTCGCGGGTTGGAGCATGCACGAGCGCCGGGCGGGCGCCCGCGCGCCGTGCCCACACCTCGTAGTAGCTGCCCTGCCAGGCGAGCGCGTAGGCGGCCGGCGGCGAGGCGGCGCTCGGGTCGCGCCGGGTGACGATCAGCGGATAGGCGGCCAGCGCAGCCGGCGGATGCCGGTCGAGTTCGACCGGGTGCCCGTAGGCCACGGCCAGCTCTCCTGCGGCCGGACGCGGCGGGTAGACGAAGTCGGGCCCGCCGAGGTCGAGCCGGCGCAGCACGTACATCGAGTATTCGTCGAAGTCGGTGAACAGCGCCGGCCCGCGCCCGGCGAAGCGCTTGCCGAGCGACGCGAGCTCTTCGTAGCGCGCCGTCGGCGCGAGGTTCGAGCTGTGGTACTGGGCCAGGTCCGAAGCGAGCGCGCCGCCGGCGAGCGCCAGCGCGAGCAGCGCGGCGCCGGCCGAGGCGAGCGGAGCCCGGCGCGAGCGGCGCGCGACGCGCTGCGCCCCGGCGGCCGCGCCCTCAGCGGACCGAGCGCCGAGCAGCGCGGCGACGCCGCCCCAGGCGAGCAGCACGAGCACGGGCGAGGTGAGCAGGAGCGCCTTGGCGTCGACCCACGTCGTGGCGGTGCGGCTGAGCACGATCCACACGAGCAGCGTCAGCGCGATCCAGCCGGCCAGGGCGAAGCGGCGCAGGCGCAGCAGCGACAGCGCGCCGAGCAAGCAGGCGGCGAGCGTGACGCCGATCAAGGCATACGTGGCGAGCGCGGCGGCGCCGGCCGGTTCCTGCTTGTAGCTGCCGCGCAGCCAGACGCCGAAGGCCTGGGTCCATTTGAGCGGCTCGTGCAGGTTGCCGGGATTGGCCGTCGTGGAGATGCTCTGCGCGACGTGCAGCGACTGCGAGATGTGCCGCCACGTCGGCCACGCGGCGAGCAGCAGCACGAGGCCACCGGCGGCAGCGCTCGCCCAGGCGGCTCGCGCGCCGATCCGCCCGCCGCGCACGCCCTGCACGAGCGCCACGAGCAGCACGGCGCCGGCGGCGAGCGCCCACGCGCCGAAGCCGACGCCCAGCGCGGAGACGCCGGCGGCGAGCACGAGCGCGCACGGAACCGCGCGCCGCGGCGAGCGCGCGAGCCAGCGCCGGTGCACGGCGAGCAGCGCGCCGAGCGTGAGCAGCATGACGACGGCAACGAGCTCCTTGACGGAGCCGATCAGCTCGTAGCCGTAGACGATCGCCGGCACGGTGGCGGCGAAGGCGGCGAGCGCGGCCCAACCCCCGCGGAGCCCGCAGCGACGGGCGATCACCCAGGCGGGCCCCGAGCCGAGTGCGAGCACGAGGCCGCAGAACGGCTGGAAGGCCCAGATCAGCGGCAGCCCGAGCAGCAGCGCGCTGCCGCCGAAGAGCGTGTCAGCGCCGGATGGGTAGCCGGTGCCGTAGTAGGCCTCGATGAACTGGCCGTAGGAGCTGCGCAGGTCGAGCTGCCCGTAGCTCTGGCCGTGGTGGATCAGGTAGTCGGCGCCGATCATGTGCACGGCCGAGTCCGACAGCGCCATGAACGAGGAGAACCCGGCGCGCCCCGAGAGCAGCACGGGCGCGAGCGCGAGCAGGTAGGCGAGCAGCGGCACGAACAGCATCGCGCGGCGCCTGCGCAGCCGCTCGAGCAGCTCGCGCCGGGGCGCCAGCGCGAAGCCGAGCAGCGCGAGCGCGAGCATCAGATACGGCGTGGCCGGCGCCAGCGCGACGATCCACGTGCTCAGCTGGGAGAGCGCGATCAGCGCGGCGGCGCCGACGCCCGGCAGCAGCGCCGGGGGCAGGAAGCTACCGCTGCAGCGATCGACGGCCAGGCCGGCGCCGAGGCACAGCAGCGCGAGCACGAGCGGATAGGCGAACACCGTGAGCGCGAACAACGGCGCCATCATCCTCGATCGGGCGGCAAAACCTCGCGGCGCGCCCGGCGTGGTGCCGGACGCGCCGCAAGCGATCCAGGACCGACCCGCCGCTCTCGACAACCCCGCGCGGGGGATTGGGGCTGCTGTGTGAGAGCGGCCGGGATCCGGTCCCGTCCCCATCGAGGCCCCTGTGCCGGGGTGTGCGGGGCCTCGTTTGCTTTCGTACCCGCTTCGAGGCGAGAGAAACCGGAGTCGCTTGCAGGTGCCGGCGCTGCCGTCTAGGAGCCCTACTAGGATGAAGGTATGCCGTGGTTCAGGCTTGTCCTGGTATGGCTGGGGTTGCGGGCCGTCGTCGGCGGTCTGCTGGTTTTCGGCTCGTCAGCCAGCGAACGCGAATGGCTGATTCTCGGCGTCGTCGTGTGCGTCGCAACGCTTCTTGCGTGGCAGGCGTGGCAGCTGCGGCTCAGACGCCGTCGCGCCTGACCGGCGCCCCGGGACGAAGCGCGAGGCAGCGCCCCCGGCTGGACTCGAACCAGCAACCCCCGGCTTAGAAGGCCGGTGCTCTATCCAGTTGAGCTACGGGGGCACGTGACGTGAGAACCCTTGCACGCGGCGCGCCTGGCAAGGCTTCGGCACGCCGCCGAGCGCTCTTTACACGCGCGCGATTGCAATCGTGGCACGAACTTAGGCACGCTTGATGGGAAATCTGTAAAAGTTCGGGCCATGAGCACGGTGGAGGACGACGAGCAGGATCTCACGCGCAAGCAACGGCGCGAGCAGGCGCGCGCCGAGCGCAAGGCGATCGAGGAAGCCGAAGCGGCCGGCGCGCAGCGCCGCAAACGTCTGATCCAGCTCGGAGCGGTGATCGGCGCGGTCGCCGTGATCATCGTCGTGATCCTCGTCGCGACGAGCGGCGGTAGCAGCAAACACGAAGGCATCGTCAAACCTCCGCCCGGAGGCAAAACGGAAAACCCCGTCCAAAAGGAAGTCAAGGCGCTGCTCGGCGGCATCCCACAAGCTGGAAACACGCTCGGCAGCCCGGCGGCGCCCGTGACGCTGCAGTACTTCGGCGATCTCGAGTGCCCGATCTGCCGGGAATTCAGCGAAGGCGCGCTGAAGCCGTTGATCGAAAAGTACGTGCGCGCGGGCAAGCTGAAGATCGAATACAAGAACCTCGAGACGGCGACGCGCGAACCGGAAACGTTCCGCACGCAGCAGATCGCGGCGCTGGCGGCCGGCAAGCAGAACAAGGGCTGGTACTACATCGAGCTCTTCTACCACCAGCAGGGCCAAGAGGACACGGGCTACGTGACCGAGCAGTTCCTGCAGGAACTGGCCAAGCAGGTGCCGGGCATGAACCTCACGAAGTGGACGGCCGACCGCGGCAACGGCGAGTTCACGAATACGATCACGACCGACGCGCAGGCGGCGAACAACGCGGCCTTCACGGGCACGCCGTCGTTCTTGCTCGGCAAGACGGGCGGGCAGATGACGAAGCTCGAATACAGCTCGTTGAAGGACTCCTCGTCGTTCGAATCGGCGATCAACTCGCTGCTGAAGTAGCCGGCGATGAGTCCGCGTGCCCTGAGGATCACGCTGATCGTTCTGTCGGTGATCGGGGTCGGCCTCGCCGGATACCTGACGTACGTGCACTACTCCGGCGCCGCTCCGATCTGCTCGAGCAGCGGCAACCCCTGCAGCCAGGTGCAGAAATCCGAATACTCGAAGCTCGCCGGCGTGCCGGTGGCCCTGATCGGCCTGATCGGGTACATCGTGATCCTTGGCTCGCTGCTGATCCGAGAAGACGAGCGAGCTCGCTTCGCGACGGCGGCGCTGACGTTGGGCGGCTTCGGATTCAGCGCCTATCTGACCTCGCGTGAGGCCTTCTCGCTGCACAAATACTGCGAGTGGTGCCTCGGCAGCGCCGGCTTGATGACGGTGATGATGCTGCTCGCACTGTGGCGCTTCCTACGTGGCGGTCCGGCCCCGGAGGATGCCGCGCGAGGCGCGGATCTCGGCGCCGGCGAGACCCCCGCCCCACTCGGCGTCTGAGTCGCTGAAGGCCCGAAAACACGGGCTTTTCCGATAGTAGATCCGTCCAGATGTGCGGGTCTGGCACTCGCCCGCGCGCGTGGCAGCCGACGTGGTGAGCAGGAATGCGTCCATCCCGCTCAAGCACCCACGCCGAGGCGGCGCGCCTCGAGCCGCTGCACAGCGTCGGCCCGAGCGCGGCCGGCCCGAGCGCGGCGGTAGCCGGCGCGATCACGAGCGCCGATACGGCTGCAGCGCCTGGCGCAACCGCCGCAGCAACCCCGGCCGGCGGACCGGCGCTGGCGCCGGTGAAGGCGGTCTCACCGGTCGATGCGCAGCCCGCCGACGAGCGCATCGAGCGGCTGTTCGAGATGACGAGCGACCTGCTCGCGACGATCTCGCTGGACGGGCGCTTCACGTTGCTCAACCCGGCCTGGGAGGCGGTGCTCGGCTGGACGCTCGAGGAGCTCGAAGCGAACCCGATCCACGAGCTGATCCACCCGGACGACGTCGAGCAGACGATCGCGCTGCTGCTGGCCGGCAACCACCGCCCGGCGCACCTCGAGAACTTCACCAACCGCTACCGCCACCGCGACGGCTCGTGGCGCTGGCTGCTGTGGAGCGCTCGCTGCGACGGCGACGAGTGGTACGCGGCGGCCAAGGACGTGACCGACCGCATGTGGCTCGAGCGCCAGGCGCTGCGCGATCCGTTGACGCACCTGCCCAACCGCCTGCTGCTGATGGACCGCACGCGCCAGGCGCTCTCGCGCGTGCACCGCAGCGGCGGCGTCGTGTCGCTGCTGTTCATCGACCTCGACCGCTTCAAGGCGGTCAACGACAACTTCGGCCACGACATCGGCGACAGGCTGCTGATCGCGGTCGCCGACAGGCTCGCCGAGATGATGCGCGACAGCGACACGGTGGCGCGCCTGGGCGGCGACGAGTTCGTGATCCTCGGCGAGGAAATGAAAAGCGACGAGGAAGCGTTCGCGCTGGCCGAGCGCGTCGTGCAGACGCTCCAGCAGCCCTTCCGCGTGGGCCCTGTCGAGGTCTCGATGCCGGCGAGCGTCGGCGTCTCGATCACGCACGATCCGGACGCGGACCCGGAGAGCATGCTGCGCGAGGCCGACGTGGCGATGTACCGCGCCAAGGGTGCCGGCGGGCAGCGTCCGGAGATGTTCGACGAGAGCCTGCGCCGGGAGATGACGGCACACCTGGAGATCGAGGAACGCCTGCTGCGGGCGCTCCCGCACGACGAGCTCGTGCTGACCTACCAGCCGATCCTCCCGCTCGGCGGCGGCCGCGCGATCGGCTGCGAGGCGCTCGTGCGCTGGCACCCCGACGGCGAGGCCGAAGCGGAGATCGACGAACTGCTGCCTGCCACCTTCCTGCCCCGTGCAGAGGAAAGCGAGCTGATCGTGCAGATCGGCGACTGGGTGCTGCACACGGCGTGCGCGCAGGCCGCGGAGTGGCGGCGCCAGGGCATCTCGCTGCCGATTTCGATCAACATCTCGGCGCGCGAGATGAGCGAGCTCGATCTCGCGGCGCGCGTGCAGAAGGAGCTGACGCGCTTTCAGCTGCCCGGCCGCGCGCTGTGCCTGGAGGTGACCGAGGAGGCCGTGCTGCGCGACCCCGAGCGGGCGCGTGCGGCGCTTGGCGACGTCCGCCGCCTCGGCGTGGCGATCGCGCTCGACAGCTTCGGCGGGCGCGACTCCTCGATCACGCTGCCGCGCAAGCTGCCGCTCGACATGCTCAAGCTCGACCGCGGCCTGATCCAGTCCTTCGAGCTCGACCGCGAGACCCGCGCGATGGTTGCGGCGATGATCGCGCTGGCGCACAAGGCGGGGCTGACGGCGGTGGCCGTGGGGATCGAAACCAACCGCCAGCTGGCGCTCGCGCGCGAGCTCGACTGCAGGGTCGGCCAGGGCTTCCTGCTGCACCGGCCGGACTCGCCGGAGCGGCTGCGTCTCACGGGCGATGCCGGGGCGGTAACGTCCGCGCCATGGCGTCCGCGCGTGCGACTGGGCGAGAGCAGCCGGCGACGCTGAGCGACGCCGGCCCGGTCGCGCAGCGCAAGCGCGAGGCGGCCTATGCGGCGGCCGAGGAGGTACGGGACGGCATGCGCCTGGGCCTCGGCACGGGCTCGACGGTGGCCTTCCTGCTGCAGGCGCTCGGCGAGCGCGCGTCCTCGCTGACAGGCGTGCGCTGCGCTGCGACCTCGCCGCAGACGGAGAGCATGGCGCGCGCGCTCGGGCTCTGCGTGGAGGAGCTCGACGGGCTCGGCGAGCTCGACCTGGCGATCGACGGAGCCGACCAGGTCGACCCGGCGGGCTGGCTCGTCAAGGGTGGCGGCGCTGCGCACACGCGCGAGAAGATCGTGGCGGCTGCGGCGAAGCGCTTCGTCGTGATCGTCTCGGCCGAGAAGGTCGTCGAGCGACTGGCCGCGCCGATCCCGCTCGAGCTCGTGCCGTTCGCCGTGCAGACGACGCTGCGGGCGCTCGGGGATACCCGGCTGCGCGACGTTCCGTGCAGTCCGGACGGCGGCTTGATCGCCGACTACCTCGGCGAGGTCGGCGACCCGCGCGCGCTGGCTGAGAAGCTGAGCGCGCAGCCGGGCGTGGTCGAGCACGGCCTGTTCGCGCCGGAGATGGTCAGCTCGGTGCTGATCGCCGGGGAATCGGGCGTGGAGCGCCGCACCGGCGCCAAGCGCGACGGCTAAGCGGCGCGCAGCTCTTCGGAGGAGGCCATCGGCCGGCGTGCGAGCACGCCGTCGCCGTCGATCTCATACGCGCCCATCCGCGCCAGCGGGGGCGAGTAGACGTGCAGCGTGACGGCCGGGTCGCGGCCGCTGTGGCGCACGCGGTGGATGTCGGAAGGCGAGAAGTGGAAGTCCTCGCCGGCGGCGAACGAACGGCTGCGGGGCTCGCCGCCGATCGTCAGGCGCTCCTCGCGCACGCGCCCGCCGACGACGGCGACGGCCCCTGAGGAGATGTCGTGGTCGTGGAAGCCGGTGTCGTGGTCGTCCATCCAGCAGATCAGCCACGCCGTGAGGTGCTCGTCGGCCAGCAGCTCCTCATAGACGCGCTGGGTGGCGTCGTGGCGCACGCGCTCGATCCACAGCTCGGGCCGCTCGGCGAGCTCGCGCACGAACCGCTCGAGCTCGGCGCCGGCGAGGTCGCGACCGCGCGGGCGGGGAACGGAATCGAGTGCCGGCGCGGAGCGTGGCAGCGCAGGCGCCGGCGCGGCGAGCGAGACGGTGCGCAGGGCGCTCACGGCACCGCCACCCCCGCTGCTCGCGGCGTGAGCGCCGGGGTGGGCGCGGCGGCGCCGAGCACCCGTCGCGTGGCCCGGCCCATCGCATCCCAGTCGAGCACGGCCGCGATCCCGTGCTCGCCGGGGTCAGCGACGGGGCGGTCCGATCCGTAGAGCAGCTGCTCGGCGCCGACGGCGTCGGCCAGCTGACCGACGGCGGCGGGGCCGTAGGAGGAGGTCTCGTAGAAGACCAGCGGATCGTGCGACGGCGCGGACAGGCAGCCACGCGAGCGCAGCCGCTCGGCGTGCAGCGGCGCGAGCCCGGCGAGCATCGAGAAGACGACGCGCAGGCGCGGATGCTCGGCGCGCCCGGTGCTGAGGAAGGCGAGCCACGCCGCCTGCATGTCGGACACGTACAGTGTCAGCGCCGACCACCACAGCGGATCGGCCAGCGACGGCTCGCCGCTCGCCGCCGGCAGCGCGCGCGAGCCGCCGAGTCCGGGCCCGGGATGCACGAACAGGGGGGCGTCGGCCGCTTCGAGCGCGTGCAGGACGCCGCGCAGCCGCCCGAGCCCCTCGATGTTGCCGAGCGCTCCGGCGGGGAGCGACAGGCCGACGCAGCCGCGCTCGAGCACATCCTCGACGTCGGCGGGGCCGGCGCCGTCGAGCGCGATCGCGCCCCACACGCCGAACGGCTCGCCGAGCGCGAGCGCGCCGTCGTGGTAGGCGTCGATCAGCGGGAGCGCGTTCGGGCGGGCGAGACCCTCGATGCCGAGCGGGCTCGACAGGCAGACGAGCGCACCGGTCAGGCCGTCCTCGCGCACGAGCTCCGCGCGGCGCGCGGGCGCCTCGCCGGAGCGCTCGATCACGTAGGGACGCTCGCCGGCGAGGAACAGCACCGTGAGCCCATGCTCCTCGCGCACGAAGGGCAGCTCGCCGCGGCGCTCGAGCGCCTGCACGAGCGGCTCCGTCCAGAGGTGCTGGTGGACGTCGAGCCTCGCGCTCGCCAAAGCCCTCATCCCCCCTCTGGCCATACGGCCCTACGGCTATATCCATGTTTATCGATCACTTTTATCGACTTTAGCATGAAAGTCGTGCGATGCGGCCCCGGCGAGCCTCGATACCCGGCCGGCTTGCTGCGGACGAGCGGGGGACCAAGAACCTGGCGGTCGTGGAGCTCGAGGACGATGCCGAGGATCAGCGGCGGAGCCGCAGTGCGTCGTCGCGAACGTATTTCTCGTAGGACGCGACCGTAATCCAGCCGCCCCCCGGGACGGCTTCGTACCAGGGTCGCCGTGCTCAATGGTCTCCCAAGTCAGGATGCAGTGGGTGTGGTCACCCGGCTTGTCGAAGGTGCCCCTTCGCCATTCAACGTCGCGGTCCGTCGCCACTTGGTATTGACCTTTGTCCCACCCCGAGAACATGCGGTACTGCCCGGGCGCCAAGGAACGGTCGCCGTCGAGGTCGTAGCTCGCGAACGAGGCGGCGTCTTCATCGAGCCTGAGCAGCTTGTGCAACTCCAACACCGACTGGTCGTCGTCGGTCCAGAGGGTCGCGGGCGCAATCGGGTCGTAAGGCCATTCGCCGCGGTCGAGTCGTAGGTCGATGGTCGTCACGTCACCGCGCGGGACACCGCGGCTATCGTCACACGCACCTCGCCCGCCTGCCTCCCGACTTCGTTGGCGAGAGCGCGCACCACGAGGCAATCCTCACCCCCGAGCAGACGGCGAGCGCACACGACGCGGGAGCCGGACGGGAACGCCCACGTCTCCCCGTCCGGCTGCGTCAGGCAAGCGGTAGATGCCGTTTCCCTCGAAGGTCGCGTGAACTGGCGCCCACACATCGACCCCTTCGCCAGCTAGCTCGACAAAGACGATCGCCTCGCTGCTCATAGCTCGATGATGCCACCCCGGTGAAAGTCGGACGAAAGTCGATCCTCGCTCCAGCGGTTTCCCTGCCCCTCCAGCGGCAGTCCTCTGGCCGACGTGATCGCCGAATCCAGCATCGCAGGCAGGATTCGGCGCTGTAGAGCCGAGCGGGGGACCCAGGAATCGAACCTGGCGTTGCGGTTTTGGAGACCACCGTGTTACCGATACACCAGTCCCCCGGGAGTCGGGATTGTAGGCGCTCGCGCGCCGGACGACCGGCCCCGTCGGTGCGCCTAGAAGGCGCCACCAGCGCTCAAGCACGGGCCGCTCGATGCCGACATCAGGAGCAGCAGCCTCCGGGGGTCGCTTGTAACAATGCTCATTTTCCCTGCCATGCTCCGCTCCGCCCACGGCGCCCACGCCAACGTGAGCCGGTGGTCCGCTCGGCTGCGCGATTCGAACGCATTCGCGGCGCTGGCGGACGAGGGCCGCTCGGAGTCGGGCGTGACGCTGATCGAAGTCGTGATCAGCTCGGTGCTGGTGGCGATCATCGCGATCGCGACGCTCAGCGGCTTCGACGCAGCCGGCCGCGCTACGGCGGATGAGCGCCAGCACAACCAGGCGACCCTGCTGGCCGGACAGGACCAGGAACGGCTGCGTGGCATGAACGTCACCGAACTCGGACGGCTCGGCACCACGACGAGCGTCGAAAAAATCGACGGCACGAACTACACGGTCACCTCCGAAGCACAGTTCGTCTCGGCCGCCAAAGAAGAATTCGCGTGCGAAACGAGCGGGGGCAACGCCGACTACCTGCAGACGACCTCCAAGGTCACCTGGCCGGCGCTCGGCTCGCGTGAACCGGTCTCGCAGTCGAGCATCGTGACCGTGCCGACGAGCACGAGCCTGCTGGTCAACGTTCGCGACCAGGCCAACGAACCCGTCGAAGGCGCCACCGTCAAGGTGACCGGCAAATCGACTGGCGCGACCGTCGAACAGAGCACGCCTTCCTCCGGCTGCGTGATCTTCGGCGCGCTGTCTGACAGCGAAGTCGGCATCACCGGGACGAAAGCTGGGTGGATCAACGAAAACCTAGAAACCGAACCAGCCGCGACGGAAGCCCAGCTGTCCTCGCTCTCGCTCGTCAGCAAGACGTTCGTGATCGCCAACCCAGGCACGCTGCTGGTCGAATTCGAAAGCGCCGGCAACAAAGTGCAGGGAGACACGGTTTACGTGGCGCACACGGGCGCCCCCGAAAAAGTCGTGGGAACGGCGGGCGCGTACAGCTCGACGATCTCGGTGCCCACCCTGTGGCCCTACCAGACGGCCGGCTCGCCTCCGGGCGAAAGCCCCTACACGGTGTACGCGGGATGCAAAGGGCTCGACCCCGGCCTGACGGCCAGCCCGAACCCGATCGTCGGCGGCAAAAAAGAAGTCAACACGCCTGCACCGCAGGTGAACCCGGGCCTGGTCACACCCGTCAAAGTCGAACTGCCGGCGGTCAACATCAAAGTCTACGAAGGGGAATCCGCTTCGAAACCCGGCTCGCCGGATGCCGGCGCCGAAGCGAAGCTCACCTTCTGCGGGACCCCGCGCGTGATGAAAACGACGAGCACCGGCGCGCTCGAATACCCCTACCAGCCCTACACGAAACTCACGCTCTGCCTCACTCAGGTGTTCGGAACCCAGCGCTACAAGTTCTCGACCGAAGTCTCCAACCTGGCGCGCGCGGGCACCCCGTTGCTGACCGTGTACATGAAAACGCTGGCTTACAAAAGCACGACGGGGTGCTGAGGATGACGCTTCCCATTCGAGCATCCCTGGGCGACGAGCGCGGGTTCACGCTGATCGAGCTGCTCGTGGCCATGATCGCCGGGCTGGTCCTGACCGGCGCGCTGCTCGCGATCCTCGAGATCTCGCTGCGGCAGACGACCCGCCTGACCGACCGTGTGCAGGTTGACCGCGGCGGGCGCCGGGCGATGAGCAACATCGTCGACGAGCTGCACTCGAGCTGCACGGGCTTCGGATCGACCGCGATCCAGGTCCCCTCGACGACGCCGACCAGCCCGCTCGCGCCGCTCGGCGCCACGAACCTCTGGTTCCTCAGCGCGTACGCCAACCCGACGAGCCCCGAACCGGCGGTCTCGAAAATCGTCCAGCACGACATCAACTGGACCGCCACGGGCACGAGCAACACGGGCGAACAGCTCGGCACGCTGCGCGACTACTCGTTCACGGGCTCCGGCGAATCTCCCTACTGGACGTTCCCGGCGCTGAGCACGGGCAACGCCAGCTCCCGCATCCTGGCGACCAACGTCGTCCCGCTGACGACTTCGACCGTGTTCCACTACTGGCGCTATGAAACGAATTCCCCGAAAGCGGAAACCTACGGCAAGCTCGTCGAAATCGCTCCGAGCGAACTGGCGTCGGTCGCCGAAAGCAAAAAGGTCGCGCAGGTCACGATCTCCTACAGGCAAGCC
>DATINR010000062.1:0-10930 GCA_035473995.1 Solirubrobacteraceae bacterium | reverse complement strand
CGGCTACCTGAAGATCGTCGACCGCAAGAAGGAGCTGATCATCAGCGCGGGCGGCAAGAACATGTCGCCGGCGAACATCGAGGCGACGCTGAAGACGGCCTCGCCGCTGATCGGTCAGGCCTGCTGCATCGGCGACATGCGCCCCTACAACACGGCCCTGATCGTGCTCGACCCCGACTTCGCGCCGATGTGGGCGCAGGGTCAGGGGATCGAGGACGCGACGCTCGAGCAGCTCGCCCACGACGAGCGCGTGCGCGCGGCCGTGCAGGAGGGCATCGACACTGCCAACGTGAAGCTCGCGAAAGTGGAACAGGTGAAGAAGTTCACGATCGTCGAGGGCGACTGGCTGCCATCGGGCGACGAGCTGACGCCGACGATGAAGCTCAAGCGCAAGCCGATCGCCGAGAAGTACGCGGGCGCGATCGACGCGATGTACGGCTGAGCGGCTAGCTGCCTGCCTGCAGGCGCTCGAGCATCATGGGGTCGTGCGCGCAGAACAGCTCGACCTGGCCGGCCTCGCGCAGCGCCAGCTCGCGCAGGCGCTCGCTGTTCTGCCGCCGCGCGGCGTTGTCGACCGAGTTGAGGTTCTGAAAGCCCTTCAGCACGGGCGGACAGCTCGGCGGCGTCTGCATCTCGCCGCGGTGGAAGAAGGCGTCGCCGCAGTGCAACAGCCAGCCCTCGCCCTGCTTGACGGCCACGCCGGTGTGCCCACGCGTGTGGCCGAACAGCGGCACGAGCACGATCTCGGGCTCCACGCCGGGCAGCACGCGCACGCTCTGAAAGCCGAACCAGTCGTCGCCTTCGGCGCCGTGCTCGACCCACTTCGGGCCGTGCGCCCAGTGCACCGCGACGTAGCGCTCGCGTTCGCGCCAGTTCGGGTTCGTCGCGGCCTTCAACTCGGCCGCGATCACGTGCACCTGCGCGTCGGGAAAGTCGGGCAGTCCGCCGGCGTGGTCGACGTCGAGGTGCGTGGCGAGGATGTGGCGCACGTCCTCGGGCGAATGGCCGAGCGCCCGGACCTGTTCGATCGCGGTGTCCGCCTCGCGCGCCTGCGGACGGAACAGCGTGTCGAAGATCATGCCGAGCTGACGCGTGTTGCGCATGTCGTCGAGGCCGAAGCCCGTGTCGATCAGGACGAGCCCGTCGCTGCCCTCGACGAGCAGGCAGTGGCAGATGATCCGCGCCTTGCCCAGCGCGCTGCCCTCGCCGCTGATCAGCCGCCCGCCGTGCGGGCACATCGTGCCGCAGGCGAGGTGATGGACCTTGTGCGAGGCGCTCACGCCGCAGAGCCTACGCGCAAACGTCGCTAGTCGAACGTCACCTCGTAGCCGGCGTCCTGCAGCGCGCCGCGCAGCTGCTCGGTGTGCTCGGGCCCGCGCGTCTCCAGCGTCAGCTCGACACCCGTCTCGCGCACGTGCAGCGAGATCGCCTCGCGCACGTGCTCGAGGCTGACGAGGTTGACGCGCTGCTCGGCGATCAGGTTGAGCAGCTCGGCGAGCGCGCCCGGGCGGTCGGGCACGCGCGTGAACACGCGCACGCGCCTACCGGCCGACGTTTCGTGCCGGCGCAGCAGCGAGGCGAGCAGCCCGTTGTCGACGTTGCCGCCGGAGACGATCGCGACGGTCGTGCCCGCGATCGGCTCCAGGCGGCCGCTCATCACTGCCGCGACGGAGACGGCGCCGGCGCCCTCGGCGACGAGCTTGACGCGTTCGGCGAGCAGCACCATCGCGTCGGCGATCTGCTCCTCGCTGACCGTCTGCACCGAGTGCAGCAGCTCGCGCAGCAGCGGCAGCGTCAACTTGCCGGGTCGCTTCAGCGCGATCCCGTCGGCGATCGTCGCGGCGGCCGGGACGTCGGGCACCGAGGGGTCCGCCGACGCATCGCGCAGCACTTGGGGCAACGTCGCGCACGCGCTCGCCTGCACGCCGATCAGCTCGACCTCCGGGCGCTCGCGACGCAGCGCAATGCCGATCCCGCTCGCAAGGCCGCCGCCGCCGACCGGCACGACGACGCGCGCGAGGTCGGGCAGCTCGCGCAGCAGCTCCAAGCCGACCGTGCCCTGCCCGGCGATCACGTCGAGGTCGTCGAACGGGTGGATCAGTGCAGTGCCCGTCTCCGCGGCGCGTGCCGCGGCGAGCTCGACGGCCTCCTCGACCGATCCGCCGCTGAGGCGCACGTTCGCACCGAGGCGCTCGACCGCGGCGACCTTCGAGACGGGCGCATCGCGCGGCATGAACACCTCGCAGCCGACGCCCGCGAACCGCGCCGCCTGGGCGACGGCGCGCGCGTGGTTGCCGGCGCTCGCCGCGATCAGGCCGCCGTTCGCATCGGCGCCGAGCGCGGCCAGCTTGGACAGCGCGCCGCGCAGCTTGAACGAGCCCGAGACCTGCAGCGACTCGGCCTTCAGCACGACCGGGCCGCCGGCGAGCTCGCTCAGGTCGGCGCTCGCGATCGCCGGCGTCTCGACGGCCCCTTTCGCGATCGCGCGCTGGGCCGCTTCGAGGTCGACGCGCGCGCTCAGCTCGGCGAAGTCGTGTCCGTCCTCGCCCGCGTCCTCCCTGTTCCAGACCGCCCGCACGGCCCCCACGCTACAGCGGCGTCGTGTAGGCGCCGCTGAGCCCGCCGTCGACGAGGAACGTCGAGGCCGTGACGAAGCTCGACTCATCCGATGCGAGGAACAGCGCTCCGTTGGCGATCTCCTCGGCGCGCGCGAAACGCCCGATCGGCACGTGCACGAGCCGGCGCGCGGCCTTCTCGGGGTCCGAGGCGTACAGCTCCTGCAACAGCGGCGTGTCGACGGGGCCCGGGCACAGCGCGTTGACGCGCACCCCGCGGCGCGCGAACTCGACGCCGAGCTCGCGTGAGAGCGCGAGCACGCCGCCCTTGGAGGCGGTGTAGGAGATCTGCGAGGTCGCGGCGCCCATCACGGCGACGAACGAGGCCGTGTTGATCACCGAGCCGCCGCCCACCGCCAGCAGATGCGGGATGCCGTGCTTGCAGCAGAGGAACACGCTGCGCAGATTCACCTCCTGCACGCGTTCCCAGGCGTCGAGCGGCGTGTCGAGCACCGACGCGTCCTCCGGCGGTGAGATGCCGGCGTTGTTGAACAGCACGTCGATCCGGCCGAACTGCTCGAGCACGCGCTCGTACATCTCGATCACCTGCTGCTCGTCGGTCACGTCGACGCGCAGCGACAGCTCTCCTGGCGCCCCGTCGACGACGTCGACGCCGACGACGCGCGCGCCCTCGCGCGCGAACACGGCGGCCGACGCGGTGCCGATCCCGCCGCGCGCTCCGGTGATCACGCAGACCTTGCCCTCGAGCCTCATGCTCTCACCCCGTCGCGTAGTAGATCGACTTGACCTCGGTGTAGGCGTCGAGCGCGTGCGGCCCCAGCTCGCGGCCGTAGCCCGACTGCTTGAAGCCGCCGAACGGAGTGCTCACCCGCACCGAGTTGTTCGAGTTGACCGAGATCACGCCCGTCTCGATCGCCCGCGTCATGCGCAGCGCGCGCGCGCCGTCGCGCGTCCAGACCGATCCGGAGAGGCCGTAGATCGTGTCGTTGGCCAGGCGCACCGCGTCGGCCTCGTCGGCGAATCCGATCACGGCTGCGATCGGCCCGAAGATCTCCTCGCGCGCGACGCGCGAGCCGGGGTCGACCGGCGCGAGCACGGTCGGCGCGAACCAGAAGCCCGGGCCCTCCGGCGCCGAGCCGCGCGCGGCGACCGGCTCTCCCTCGTCGAGGAACGACTGCACGGTCTCGCGCTGGGCGGCCGAGATCAGCGGTCCCATCTGCGTCTCCTCCGTCAACGGCTGGCCGACGACGATCGCGCGCACCGCCTCGCCGAGCAGCTCGAGGAAGCGATCGACGACCTCCTCCTGCACGAGGATGCGCGAGCGCGCGCAGCAGTCCTGGCCGGAGTTGCCGAACACGGCCATCGGCGCCGCCGCGGCCGCGGCCTCGAGGTCGGCGTCGGCGAAGATCACGTTGGCTGACTTGCCCCCCAGCTCGAGCGTCACGCGCTTGATCGTCTGCGCCGCGCCGGCGGCGATCGTGCGCCCGACCTCGGTCGAGCCGGTGAAGGCGATCTTGGCGACGTCGGGGTGCTCGACCAGGCGCGCGCCGCAGACGCTGCCCGGGCCGACGACGACGTTGACGACGCCCGGCGGGATGCCCGCCTCGAGCGCGATCTCCGCGAAGCGCAGCGCCGTCAGCGGCGTCAGCTCGGCGGGCTTGAGCACGACCGTGTTGCCCGCCGCGAGCGCCGGCGCGAGCTTCCACGAGGCGATCGCCAGCGGGAAGTTCCACGGCGTGATCAGCCCGACGACGCCGAGCGGCTCGCGCACGGTCCAGGCCTGGCCGCCGGCGACGGGGATCGTGTCGCCGAGCAGCCGCTCGGGCGCGCCGGCGTAGTAGCGGAAGGTGTCCACGACCATCGCCATCTCGCCGCGCGCGTCGCCGATCGGCTTGCCGGCGTTGCGCGCCTCAAGCACGGCGAGCTCCTCCAGGCGCGCGTGGAGCGCCTCGGCGAGGTCGCGCAGCTTGCCCGCGCGCGCTCCCGGGTCGAGCGCGCGCCACGCCGGCAGCGCGGCCCTGGCGGCGGCGACGGCCGCGTCGACCTCCGCCGGGCCGGCGCGCTCGAGCTCGGCGAGCACGGCCTCCGTGGCGGGCTCGATCACCGACAGCGTGGCGCTCATGGCCGTTCGCTACGGGGCTTGCGCGGGCGCGATGCCGCCGAGCTCGGCATCGAGCTCGGAGATCGTGTGACGCGGTCCGGTGAACGTTCGTTTCGCGCTGAGCAGCCACCAGATGCCGACGACGAGCGTCAGGCCGCCGGTGATGATCGGCGCGTAGTTGACGAGGCTCCAGTCGAACTCCTTGCGCCACGGCACGCCGCCCGGCGACAGCGGCAGGATGAAGATGATCGTGATCAGCCCGACCCAGATCGTCGCGAACGGGTTCATCCACTTGTACTTCTTGCCGTTGTTCCACGGACCCGGCTCGAACGCGTCGCCCATCCGCCAGCGCAGGTAGATCGGGATCACGTAGGCGACGTACAAGCCGATCACGGCGATCGAGACGACCGCGTAGAAGGCGACCGGTTCGATCGCTTCGCCCTTCTTGCTCGGGAAGTACGCGGGCACGGTGATCAGTCCCGCGAGCACCGCCATGAACACCACCGCACGGGTCGGCACGCGTCTGTGGTTGACCTTGCTCCAGATGCGCCAGCCGGGGATCGCGCCGTCGCGGCTGAACGCGTAGCACATGCGCGACGCGCTCGTCAGGCAGGCGGCGCCGCAGAAGAGCTGCCCGACGGTGGAGATGATCAGTACGAGCTTCACCCAGGCCGTGCTCATCGCGGTGTTGAGGATCGCGATCGACACGTACTGCCCGCCCGCCGCCTGCTTGTTGATTTCGCCGACGTGGGTCGCGGCGAACGTCAGCGCGAGCAGCAGGATCCAGCCGAAGATCGCCGAGTACAGGATCGAGCGCCAGACGCCTTTCGCGGCCGACTCGGAGGCCCCGTGCGTCTCCTCGGAGATGTGCGCGCACGAGTCGAAGCCGGTGATCGTGTACTGGGTCAGGAGGAAGCCGAGCGGCAGGATGTAGAACCAGTACATGTGAATGCCGAACCCGGAGTTGTTGAAGCGCTTGGTGAAGACGAAGTCGAGGCTCTGGTGATGCGCGGGGACGGCGATCAGCACGACCAGGATCGTGAGCACGCCCGCGACGTGCCACCAGACCGAGATGCCGTTGATCCGGGCGACGAGGTGACTGCCGGCGATGTTCACCACCGCGTGCAGCGCAAGCACGATCAAAAACAGGAAGAAGGTGCCGTGCAGGAACGCCGTCGCGTCGGCCGAGGTGCCGTTGAACCAGCCGACTTCGTACAGCCCGAGCACCGAGTTGAGGAACAGCGAGGCGCCGTAGTCGACCGACGCAGTCACCGCGATCAGGCCGATCAGGTTGAACCAGCCGGTGAACCAGCCCCACCCCGCGCCGCCGAGCTTCGAGGCCCACCAGTAGATGCCGCCCGCCGTCGGGTAGGCCGAGACGAGTTCCGACATGCAGAAGCCGATGATCAGGATCGGGATCGAGATCAGCGGCCAGCCCCACGAGATCGCGACCGGGCCGCCGTTGTTCCAAGCCTGGCCGTAGGTGGTGAAGCAGCCGGCCAGGATCGAGATGATCGTGAACGAGATCGCGAAGTTCTGAAACCCGCTCCATGTGCGGCTGAGCTCCTGCTTGTAGCCGAGCTCCGCAAGGCGTTGCTCGTCCCCGGTCAAGGTCTCGGTGCTCATTGGCTCGCCCCCATTTTGGAGTAAAGGTTTGCTCGTCGGCCCTTCGATCGTGACAATACGCGCGATCCCGGATCGAAGTCAAGCGCAACTCCCCAAATTGCAGGAGCGCCGGCTGGGGCGTGTGGCCAACGCCCGAGAGAGCTGCGGAGGGGGGGTTGGAGTGGGCTTCCGCTCGGGCCTTCGGTAGCAGTCGTATATACGGCGTATATGCAATGGCTATCGACGCCTGGAAAAGGGGAACCCCAGCTCTCCCCCTCCCTGCATGCCTCCACCTTCCCGCCGCCCTCAGCCCCCGGGCAGCAACCCGGCGAGCACGCGCTCGGTGCCCTGTAGGTGCTCGGTCATAGCGCCCGCCGCGCGCACGGCGTCGCGGTCGCGCACGGCGGCGACGATCCTGCGGTGCTGGTCGTTGGAGGAGGCGAGCACCTCGGGCGGGTGGGCGATGTAGGCGATCAGGTCGGTCATCGCCCCCTGCGCGTCGGTCATCGCGCGCACCAGGCGCGGCGAGCGCGTCGCTTCGGCCAGGCCGACGTGCAGGCGGATGTCGGCCTGGCGGTAGGCGGGGAAGTCCTCGAGCAGATCCTCGAGCTCGGCGACGAGCTCGTCGAGCGCCTGCACGGCATCCGGCTCGGCGCGCTCGGCGGCGAGCACGGCGACGCCGAGCTCGACGGCCAGGCGTTCGTCGCAGGTCTCGCGCCACAGCGCCAGCACCTCGGCCGAGGGGGGCTCGGCGGGCGGCAGCGGGTCGGCCACGAACGTGCCGCCGCCGCGCCCGCGCGTGGCGCGCACGTGCCCGCTCTGGCTCAATGCGGTCAGCGCCTGGCGCAGCGTCGAGCGCGCGATCCCCAGGCGCGCGCACAGCTCGCGCTCGGCCGGCAGCCGCGCTCCGGGCGCCAGCAGGCCGAGCTTGATCGCGGTGCCGAGACGTTCGACGGTCTCCTCGAAGGCGGTCTGCGAGCGCACGGGCGCGAACACCGTCTCCCCGGACAGGACCGCCCCGGGGCTCACAATCGCCGCAGCCCCCCAAGGCGCACAGGCGCTCCAGCCCGGTGGCTCACAGCCGCTCGAACCCCCGGAAGCGCTCCCAGTCGGTGACCGCGCCGCCGAACGCGGCGAGCTCGACGTCGGCGGCGTTGACGTAGTGGTCGACGACATCGTCGCCGAACGCCTCGCGGGCGAGCGCGCTCTGCGCGAACAGGTCGCGTGCCTCGCGCAGCGTGCCCGGCACGCGCGGCTTCTCGGGCGCGTCGTAGGCGTTGCCCTCGAACACCGGCTCGAGCTCGAGCGAGTGCTCGACCCCGTGCAGGCCGGCGGCGATCAGCCCGCTGAGCGCCATGTACGGGTTCAGGTCGGCGCCGCCGACGCGGTTCTCGAAGCGCAGCGAGGGGCCGTGACCGACGACGCGCAGCGCGCACGTGCGGTTGTCGTTGCCCCAGGCGACGGCCGTCGGCGCGAACGTGGCCGCGGCGAAGCGCTTGTAGGAGTTGACGTTGGGCGCGAGCAGCAGCGTCAGCTCGCGCAGCGCCGCGAGCTGCCCGGCGAGGAAGGAGTGAAACAGCGCGCGGTCGCGCTCGAACAGCGGGCCGTCCTGGTCGGCGAGCGAGAAGTGGATGTGGCAAGAGCTGCCCTCGCGCTCGTCGAACTTGGCCATGAACGTGACCGACATGCCCTCGAGCGCCGCGATCTCCTTCACGCCGTTCTTGTAGATCGAGTGCTCGTCGGCCGTGCGCAGCGCGTCCGCGTAGCGGAAGTTGACCTCGTGCTGGCCGAAGTTGCACTCGCCCTTGGAGTCCTCGCAGACCATCCCGGCCGCTTCCATGCTGTTGCGGACGCGGCGCAGCAGCGGCTCGACGCGCGCCGTGCCGAGCAGCGAGTAGTCGACGTTGTAGAGGTTCGCCGGCTGCATCTCGCGATAGCCCTTGGCCCAGCCCTGCTCGTAGGTGTCGCGGAAGACGATGAACTCGAGCTCTGTGCCGGCGTTGGCGGTCCAGCCGCGCTCGGCCAGTCGCGCGAGCTGGCGGCGCAGGACCTGGCGCGGGGAGACGCTCACGTCGGTGCCGTCCTGCGCGGCGACGTCGGCGAGGCAGATCGCGGTGCCCTCCTGCCAGGGCACGGGACGCAGCGTGCCGAGGTCCGGGCGCAGCACGAAGTCGCCGTAGCCGCGCTCCCAGGAGAACAGCTCATAGCCGGACACGGTCGCCATGTCGACGTCGACGCCGAGCAGGTAGTTGCACGCCTCGGCGCCGTGCTCGGCGACCTCGGCGAGGAAGTGGCGCGCGGTCAGGCGCTTGCCCTGCAGCCGCCCCTGCATGTCGGTCAGCGCCAGCAGGACGGTGTCGATCGCGCCGGCGTCGACCTCCGCGCGCAGCTCCTGAAGGTTCATCGCATCCGCTCCTCACTCGACACGGCGCCGCTCCTCACTTCACTCGACGGTGAAGGTATAGGTTGTGGTCCTTATGCTGAGCAGAGGCTACCGCGGGGATGGTCGGCGAGCTTAACGACATCCGCGAGCGCCTCGAGGCCGAGCTGGCGCCGCTGCAGGGCGAGCCGCGCGAGCTCGACGGCGGCATCACCAACCGCAACTTCCGGGTGACGCTGGGCGGCGCGGAGTACGTCGTGCGGCGTCCGGGCAAGGACACGGAGCTGCTCGGAATCGACCGCTCGGCGGAGCTGCTCGCGAACGAAGCTGCGGCGGCGCTCGGCATCGCACCGGCGGTGGCGGCGATCGTCGACGGCTGCCTGGTGACGAGCTTTGTCGCGTGCCGGGCGCCGGAGCCGAAGGAGGTCGCCGCGGCGGTCGAGGAGATCGCACAGGCGCTGCGCGCCTTCCACGACTCCGGCTTGCGACTGCCGACGCGCTTCTTGGTGCCCGAGCTGCTCGAGGACTACGCCGCGATCGCCGAGAGCCGCGGCGCGCTACTCCCGGACGGCTACGACGAGGCCCGCGACATGGCAGCCAGGATCGCCGCCGCGCTGCCGCCGCGCGAGCCGCGCCCGTGCCACAACGACCTGCTCGCGGGCAACCTGATCCGTGCCGACGACGGCGGGCGCATCCTGCTGGTCGACTGGGAGTACGCCGGGATGGGCGACGCGTGCTTCGACCTCGGCAACCTGTCGGTCAACAACGGCTTCGACGAGGTGACCGACGAGCGCCTGCTGCGCGCCTACCACGGCGAGCCGCCCTCCGACGCGCAGCGCGCGGCGCTGAAGCTGATGCGCGTGCTCTCGGACGCGCGCGAGGGCGCATGGGGCGTCGTGCAGGGCGCGATCTCCGCGCTCGACTTCGACTTCGCCGGCTACGCGAGCGAGCACTTCGAGCGGCTGCGCGCGACGGTCGCCGAGCCCGACTTCGAGGATTGGCTGGCGAGCGCGAGGGGGACCGATGGTCAGGCCGCGTGAGCTGCCGGCGCGGGCGCGCGTCGTGATCATCGGAGGCGGCGTCGGCGGCGCAGCGGTGGCGCACCACCTGGCGAAACTGGGCGAGCGCGACGTGGTGCTGCTCGACCGCAACGAGCTGACGAGCGGCTCGACTTTCCACTCGGCAGGGCTCGTCGGGCAGCTGCGCTCGAGCGTCGCGCTGACGCAGCTGATGGTGGACTCGGTCGAGCTGTACCGCACGCTCGACTGCGGCTGGGTGGAGTGCGGCGGCGTGCGCCTGGCGTGCACGCCGCAGCGCGAAGAGGAGGTGCTGCGCCAGGTGGCGTGGGCGAAGACGTTCGGGCTGCCGCTGGAGCTCCTCTCGCCAGAGGAGGCGCAGGCGCTATTCCCGCTGATGAGCACCGACGGCGTGCGCTGCGGCTCCTACCTTGCGAGCGACGGCTACCTCGACCCGTCGCTGTTGACGACGGCGCTCGTCGACGGCGCGCGCGAGGGCGGCTGCCGCGTGTTCACGCACACGCGCGTGACGGGCATCGACGTCGAGCACGGCGCGACGGGGCGTCCGCGAGTGCGCGGCGTGCAGACCGAGTGGGGTCCGATCGAGGCCGAGGTCGTGGTCGACGCGGGCGGCATGTTCGCGGCCGAGATCGGGCGGATGGCGGGCGTGCGCGTGCCGATCGTGCCGTTCGCGCACGAGTACCTGGTGACACAGCCGTTCCGCGAGCGCACGCCGGGGGAACACCTGCCGACGCTGCGCGACCCGGACCTGCTGATCTACTTCCGCGAGGAGGGGGCGGGGCTGGTGATGGGCGGCTACGAGCGCGAGTCGGCGCCGTGGGCGCTGGACGAGCACCTGCGCGACGCGATCCCGCAGGACTTCAACGGCCGCCTGCTCGAGGAGGACTGGCCGCGCTTCGAGGAGATCGCCAAGAACTCGTCCAAGCGCGTGCCGGCGATGGACGAGATCACGGTGACCAAGCTGATCAACGGCCCGGAGGCATTCACGCCGGACAACGAGTTCTGCCTTGGCGAGAGCGAGGTGGCGGGCTTCTTCGTGGCGGCCGGCTTCTGCGCGCACGGGCTCGCCGGCGCGGGCGGCCTGGGCCGCGTGATGGCCGAGTGGATCCTCGCGGGCGAGCCGACGAGCGACGTGTGGGAGATGGACATCCGCCGCTTCGGCGCGCACTTCCGCTCGCCGAGCTACACGCTGAAGCGCGCGAAGGAGGTGTACGAGACCTACTACGACATC
>DATINR010000061.1:0-18080 GCA_035473995.1 Solirubrobacteraceae bacterium | reverse complement strand
GGCGAGAGCGCCATGTTCTTCGGCGTCAGCGGGTCGATCGCGGGGGGCACGACGTTGACGTGCCCGTTCATCCCCGGCGGCACGTACTCCTGCATGTGGAACAGCGTCTGCGGATAGTCCTTGATGTACGGCAGCAGCTGGGCGATCGTGTCCGGGTTCGGCGTCGAGACGTCGATGTGACAGCGCCACACCCATCCCTTGGCCTTCTCCGGCACCAGGCCGAACAGGGCGGCCGGCTGCGGGTCGTGCACGAGGCACACGTCCCAGCCGCCCGAGAGCTCGCGGGCGTTCATCTCGTTGTACTGGCGCCACGTCGCCCACTGCTCCTCGTCGAGATCCTGCGGCGCGCCCTGCAGTGCGTTGTGCATCAGCTTGGTCGCGTTGAAGAACTCCTCGCGCCCGTAGATCACCTGCCACTCGCAGTCCAGGCCGACGTCGCGCATCAACGGCACCAGCGTGTAGAGGATCTCCGAGACGCCACCGCCGAACGCGGTGGCCGAGATGTGCACGACGCGATCTCCCTGCAGCGGCTCGGCGAGCTCGCGGATTTCGGCGATCAGCTCGCGTCCGCAGATATGCGTGTAATCGGCGAGCGTCTTGTTGCCAACGGCGACGGGCTGCAGCACGCGGCCGCACGATACCTAAAGGCGTGCGCTTCTCTCGGCCCGATGGACAAGCCGATAGGACGCGCGGAGGACCGCTGTCGGAACTATGGTCTAGAGATGCTCAACGGCCGGCTCTATCGGGCGGCGTTCCTGCCGTTCCTCATCGCCCTCGCCGTGGCCGCATTCTCGCTCACCGGGCGCTCCGCGCCGTTGCGCTCCTCGCTGGCCCCCGACGCCTTCGAAGGCCAGCGCGCCTTCGCCGAGCTGAACAGCCTCGCCGCCGAGTTTCCGCATCGTCGCCCGGGCAGCGCAGGCGACCAAGCGCTTGCCGGGCAGATCGCACAGACCCTGCGCGCACTCGGCGGCACCGCCGGTGGCGGCTTCACGGTGCAAACGCGACGCTTTGAGGGGCAGACGATCGACGGCGAGCAGGAACTGGAGTCCGTGATCGCCCAGCGCCCCGGCTCGACGGCGCAGAAGCCGATCGTGATCCTCGCCCACCGCGACGCCGCAGGGGCCGGCGCTCGCGCCGAGCTATCCGGCACCGCCGCGCTGCTCGAGCTCGCACGCGTGTTCGCCGCGCGCGAGACCCAGCGCACGATCGTGCTCGTCTCGACCAGCGGCGGCAGCGGCGGCGACGCGGGTGCCGTCGAATTCGCCGACGCCCACGCCGGCCCATTCGATGCAGCGATCGTGATCGGCGACCTCGCGGGCGCGGCGCGGCGCAAGCCGTTCGTCGTGCCCTACTCCGACGCCTCCGGCTCGGCGCCGGTGAAGCTGCAGCGCACCGTTCAGGACGCGATCACCAGAGAGGCCGGCGTCGACCCCGGGGCGCCCAGCGGCTTCGGCCAGCTCGCGAACCTCGCCTTCCCGTTGACCGTGGGCGAACAGGGTCCGCTGAATGCCGCCGGGATCCCCTCAGTGCTCGTGCAGGTCAGCGGCGAAAGCGGCCCTTCGGCGGCTGACCGCGTGAGCGCTGCGAGCCTGCAGGGGTTCGGCCGCGCCGCGCTCAGCGCGGTCGACGCACTCGATGCCGGCCCCGACGTTCCACAGACGATGCAGGGCGGCCTGCTCGTGCAGCGCAAGACGATCCCGGCGTGGGCCCTGCGACTGGTGATCGGCACGCTGTTGCTGCCGCCCCTGATCCTCGCCGCCGACGGGCTCGCGCGCGCCCGTCGCCGTCGGCTCGCGGTGGCGCGCTGGTCGCTGTGGACGCTGCTGTGCGCCGCGCCGTTCGCGATCGCCGCCCTGTTCGCCGTGCTGCTCGGTGCCCTCGGCATCGTCAGCGCCGCGCCGTCCTCGCCGATACCGCCGCGGGCGCTGTCGTTCGACGCCTCGGCGGCGGCGTCCGTGTTCGCCGTGCTGCTCGTGCTCGGGCTCGCCTGGCTTCTGTGGCCGATGGCGCTGCGGCGGCTCGGCCTGCGCTCCAGGCCGGAGTCCGATGCGGCCGGCGTCGGCATGCTGCTCGTGATGCTCGCGCTCGGCGTGATCGTGTGGCTGGCCGACCCGATCGCCGCGCTGCTGCTGCTGCCGGCGATGCACGCTTGGCTGTTGATCGTCTCGCCCGAGCTTCGCCCGCGCCCGGCGACAGGGCTCGGACTGGTGCTCCTCGGCGCGATCCCGCTCGTGCTGCTGATGTCCTTCTACGCCGATCACCTCGGGCTCGGCCCCGGCCGCGTGGCATGGATGGGCGTGCTGCTGCTCGCGGGCGGGCACATCGGCCTGCCGGCCGCGCTGCTCTGGAGCGTCGGGCTCGGGTGCGCCGCGGCGACGGTCATGCTGTCGTTGACCAGCGGACCGCCGCTCGCCGGAGCCGGGGATGAGCCCTACGAGGAGATCACGATTCGCGGACCCATGTCCTACGCCGGGCCCGGCTCCCTCGGTGGGACCGAGTCCGCTCTGCGACGATAGGTCTCCATAACTGGGCGCGAGAAATGCCTGAGATCCCACTGACACCAGTCTCGCGGAGTGGCCCGCGCTTCTCCTCCACGCGCCGCTCGCAGCGTGCGATGCGCGCACTCGCCGCGCTGCTGATCTTCGCCGGCGTGGTCGCGCTCGCCGATGCGGGTGTCACGCTGCTGTGGCAGGAGCCGTTCTCGGCGCTGTACGCCAAACTGCGCCAAGACCATCTCAGCGGGGCTCTGGCCAAGGTCGAACATGCCGCGCTCACGGCCGAAGAAAAGCGCCAGCTCGTCGATCTCGGCGACGTGCGCTACCGCGTCGCCTACCTGGCCGGCCGCCTCGAGGGCCACGCCAAGGACGGCAGCCCGGTCGGGCGCATCGAGATCCCGCGGATCGGCGCGAGCTTCGTCGTCGTCAAGGGCACCGACACCTCCGACCTGGAGAGCGGCCCGGGGATCTACTCGGAAACCGTCTTCCCCGGAATGGCCGGCACGACGGCGATCGCCGGGCACCGCACGACCTACCTCGCGCCGTTTCGCCACGTCGATCTGCTGCGACGGGGCAACACGATCGCGCTGCGCATGCCCTACGCGCACTTCACCTACAGGGTGATCGGCAAAAAGGTGGTCGCGCCCAACGACGTCAACGCGGCGGTCGGCAACGTCGGCTACTCGCGCTTGGTCCTGTCCGCCTGCACGCCGCTGTTCAGCGCCGCAAAAAGGCTCCTGATCTACGCGCGCCTCGTGCGTACAGTGCCGGTCGGAGAGGGGCGCGTGCCGATCGCACAGCGCCCGCCGGGGGCGCCGGAAGCGCTGACCGGCGATCAGCTCGAACAGCCGGCCTCGGCCAAACGCGCCCCGGCCGTGGCACGCCCGTCACTGCCAGGCGTGCTCGAACCCGTGCAGCCGCACCTCACGTCCATCCCCGGCGACTAGCGACACCCCGGACCCTCCGGCGAGCACCTCGCCGACCCACGTGACGCCCGCGCCGCCCGCCCGCGCGAGCGCCAACTCGAGCGACGCACGCCGCTCGGGCGCGATGCAGAAGCACAGCTCGTAGTCTTCGCCGCCCGTCGCCGCCAGCTCGCGTGCGTCCAAGCCGATCGCCGGCAGGGCGCAGACCCCGGCGCCGCCCTCGGCGAGCGGCAGCTCCGCGAGCTGCACGCGCACGCAGGCGCCGCTCGCGCGACCGATGTGTGCGGCGTCGGTCGCGAGCCCGTCGGATAGGTCGATCATTGCGCTCGCTCCCGCCGCGGCGATCGCGCGGCCCTCCCTCAACCGCGGCCATGGCTCGCTCGCGCCGGCGAGCACCGCCGCGCCTGCGCGACCGGCCGCCTCGCGCACCGCCTGCGGCGCATCGCGCAGCGCAAGCGCCGCGGCGCTTGCCCCGAGCGTGCCGGTCACGCCGACGAGGTCGCCCGCGCGCGCGCCGTCGCGGCCGACGAGTTCCTGCTCGCGCTCGGCCCACCCGACGACCGTCACCGAGACGCTCAGCGCCGGCGCCGCGACGACATCGCCGCCGGCGATCTGCGTGCCCGTCTCACGAGCGAGCGCCGCCGCGCCGCGCACGAGCGCAAGCGCATCGTGTTCGCCGAGCCCGTGCGGCAGCCCGAGTGCGAGATAGGCCTCGCCCGCCTCGGCTCCCATCGCGGCCAGATCCGACAGGGCCGAGGCCAGCGCGCGACGGCCGACCCCGGCGGTGCTCGCCTCGCCGGGGCCCAGCCGGAAGTGGGTCCCCTCGACCATCGTGTCGAGCGAGACGACGGCGAAGGGTCGTGCCCGCACGACGGCGGCGTCGTCGCCCGGACCGCGCACGACGGCTCCCGCCCTCTCGAGCCCGGTGCTGAGCTCGGCCTCGATCGCTTCGATCAGAGCGCGCTCGGCGATCGCGAACGCTCAGCGGTGGCGGTACACGATCCGCGCGCGATCCAGGTCGTACGGGGAGAGCTCGCAGCGCACGCGATCGCCGGGCAGGATGCGGATGCGAAAGCGCCGCATCTTTCCCGCGACGTGTCCGAGCACTACGTGGTCGTTGTCGAGCTTGACGCGGAACATCGCGTTCGGCAGGGCCTCGATGACCTCGCCCTCGAATTCGACCTTGTCCTCCTTTGCCACTTCCGGATATCCCCCATCTGGGTGCCGCGCACCGGCGTGCACCCGTCAATCTGGACGTTACTGCGGTCCAAACTACCAGCGCTGGGATGAAAAGTCCGGCTTGGAGGCGCTAGCGCCCGGGCGAGGCCCCGCCGGTGCCGCCGACCGACGGTTCTTCGTGCGCCGGTGGCGAGGGGCTCGGCGCGCCCGTTCCGCCTTTGCCCGGCGCGTGCGTTTTCGGCGCGCGCGTGTGTTTGCTCGGTTCTTCGCCTTCTTCTTCGGAGGAGGAGCGCGACTGCCCGGTCGTCGCGTATTTGCCGTAGAAGGGCACGTAGGAAAGCGATTCCTTGGCCGGCTGGAACTGCTCGCAGGTCTTGCCTTCGACGACCTGCGACATATAGGCGTGCCAGATTTCCGCCGGCAGGTACCCACCCTGCTGCGGCTCGCCGTGCACGCTGGTCATCGAGACGCGTTTGGTCGGATAGCCCATCCACACGGCCGTTGCGTAGTTGGGCGTGTAGCCGTCGAGCCAGGCGTCGACCAGTTCGCTCGTCGTCCCCGTCTTGGCCGCGCTCGGACAGGTGATCGCCGAGCGACCGGCCGTCCCGCTTTCGACGTTCTCTTTGAGGATCTGCGTCTCCTCGGCGGTCACGCCTTCGCTGAGCACTTTCACGCGGTGCGGCTTGCCCCAGTTGTTGTCGACACGGCCATCGGGGAACACCACCTTGGTGATCGCGATCGGCGTGTTGCGGTAGCCGCCGTCGGCCAGCGTCGCGTAGACGTTGGCCATCTCCAGCGGCGTGACGCCGAGCGTGAGCCCGCCTAGCGCCTCCGCGGCGTAGCTCTTGAGGGGGCTGACGACGCCCATCTTGCGCGCCATTTCGGTGACCGTCGACTCGCCGAGGTCGGCCGCCAGCTGCGCATAGACCGTGTTGTCCGATTTGAGCGTCGCCTGCACGAGGTCGATCGAGCCGTTCTGCTCGCCGCCGAACGTTTTCACTTCGTAGGTCGGATAGCCCGGCAGCCAGCCCGGTGAGAGCGTGTGCGAGTCGTAGTAGGTGCTGTTCGGGTCGACCCCGCGCGAGAGCGCGTCGGCAAGCACGATCGCCTTGAACGTCGACCCCGGCTGGCGGTGGCCCTGAGCCGCAAGGTTGTACTGCGACTGCTCATAGCTCTGGGACTCGGCCATCGCCTCGATGTTGCCGTTGGCGGGGTCGATCGTGACGATCGCCGCGGCCGGGTCTTCGGGCTCGTTGAGCACTTCGGCGATCGCCTTGCGCGCCTGGCGCTGCATGTTCAGGTCGATCGTCGTGTGAACCTTCAGCCCGCCCTGGGCGACGGTCTCCTTGCCGTAGCGTTCGACGAGCTTCTGGCGCACGTATTCGAAGAAGAAGTCCTCCTTGCGCTCGGAGTAGAAGTAGCCGCGCTTCACTTCCAGCGGCGCCGCCTTGGCGGCATCGGCCTGGCCCGCGCCGATGTAGTGCAGTTCGGCCATCTTCGAGAGCACCTCGTTGCGCCGGCGCTTGGCTTCGGCGGAATCGCGGAACGGGTTGTACTGCGACGGCGCCTGCGGCAGCCCGGCCAGCAGCGCCGACTGCTGCAGGTTGAGCTGCGCCGCCGGCTTGTCGAAGAAGATCCGCGACGCCGCCTGGACGCCGATCGCCGTCTGGCCGCCGAGCGTGCCGTACGGGACGCTGTTGAGATAGCTCGTCAGGATCGAGCGCTTGTCGTGTTTCTTCTCGTAGTCGATCGCTAGCTTGGCCTCGATGATCTTCTGTTTGAGCGTGTGCTGGGTGCCGCCGAGGTAGAGGTTGCGGACCAGCTGCATCGTGATCGTGGAGCCGCCCTGCAGCGCCTTGCCGTGAGTCACGTCCTTGACGGCCGCCCGGAAGATGCCGGTCAGGTCGATCCCGTTGTTCTTGTAGAAGCGCTGATCCTCGATCGCGACCGTCGCGTTACGCAGGTTCGCCGGGATCTGGCTCCACGTGATCGGCGTGCGCAGCTCGTCGGCCTGGATGAAGCCGAGCCGCGTGCCGTCGGCTGCGTACACCTGCGAGGATCCGCCGCCGATGATCGGATGCAGCGAGCCGATCGCCGGGGCCGACTGGGCGACGTTCAGCACGTAGGCCACGGCCGCGACCACGCCAATGATCAGCGCCGTGACGGCGACGATGCCGCCGATCAGCAGAAACCGCGTGGGGCCCGCGCGGTTGTGCCTGCGCCGACGCTGTCGTGCCTGTCGAGACATGCTCCGACCTTCGAGATTACCCGCCCGATTGTGATTTCCTGCCAGTTGCACCGCCCTGCCCCGCCGGGCGGAGCCATCGCCAATGACCTCAGACACAGCCGAGCTCGCGATCGCCGACCCCGCACGCGAGCCCCCCGGCCGCCCCGCCGCGCCCGGCGGACACGGGGCCCACGAAGGCCACCCGGCTTCGACGCGTACACGCTCGCACGGCTGGACTGCCGTCGGCGATCGGCTGACCGCGGCAGCGAACTCGCTCGGGCCGGCACGTGCCACGGCCGTGCGCGACAGCTGGCGCGCGCTGTGGAGCTCGCGGCTGCTGATCTGGGCGGTCGGCGTCGCGACGCTGCTCACGTACGGCTTCGGCCCCGTCCGCCATGCCTTCAACCCGTCCGGCCTGACGCGCGGCCTCGGCTGGCTCGGCGATCTCCTGGCCGCACCCGCCGCGCGCTGGGACTCCTCGTGGTACCTGGTGATCGCGCACTACGGGTATCGCCCCGACCTTGGTGCGTTCACGTCCTCGCGCGACGCCTTCTTCCCGCTCTACCCGCTCGGGCTCAGAGGGCTCGGCTGGCTGGGCCTGCCGCTGATCGCGGCCGGCGTGCTGATCTCGCTGCTCGCGCTCGCGCTCGCGCTGTACGGGATCCACCGCCTGACGACGCTCGAGCTGGCGACGCTCGCCCGTCGGCGCGCCGACAGCTCCCGGCCGATCGCGGCAGAGGCGGGCGACGCCGACGTCGCCCGCCTGGCGGTGATGGTAACGGCCTTCGCGCCGATGGCATTCTTCCTCTCGGCCGTCTACTCCGAGGCGCTCTACCTGGCGCTGTCCGTCGGCCTGTTCTACGCCGCGCGGCGAGGGCGCTTCGCGCTCGTCGGCGTGCTCGCGGCGCTGGCCGGCGCGACTCGCAGCACCGGCATCGTGCTGCTGCTGCCCGCGCTGATCCTCTACCTGTACGGGCCGCGTGAGGATCGCGTTCCCGATCGCCCGCTCGCGCGTGGGCTCTCGCCGCGCTACCGCTTGCGCAAGGACGCGCTGTGGCTGGCGCTCGCGCCGGTCGGCCTGCTGCTCTACATGGCCTACCTTGGCCTCGCCGGCGGCGACGCGCTCGCCCCGTTTCACGCACAGGACGTGTGGGGGCGGCACTTCGCCGGTCCCTACCTCGGCGTGTGGGACGGGCTGCAGGCCGCCTTCGAGGGCGCCCGGCAGCTGCTCTCGATGCAGCAGGCACACGCCTACTTCACGACCGGCGGGGAAAGCCCGTTCGTGGCCGCCGAGCACAACCTGCTGCTGCTCGCCTTCCTCGTGGCCGCGATCGCGGCGACGGCCGGCGTGCTGCGCAGGCTGCCCGCCGCCTACGGTGCCTACGTGATCGCCGCGCTCGCGCTGCCGCTGTCCTACCCGGTGACGGCGCAGCCGCTGATGTCGCTGCCGCGCTTCCTGGTGGTGCTGTTCCCGCTGAACATCTGGTTCGCGCAGTGGCTCGCCGCCCGGCCCCGCCTGCGCCGCCCGGCGCTCGCCTGCTCGGGTCTGTTGCTGGCGTTCTTCCTCGCGCAGTTCGCGACCTGGCACTGGGTGGCCTAGTGGACGCTTCGCAAGGCACGCCGCCGCTGCTCGCCGAGAACGAGCCCCCGACGAGCCCCGGTGCGGGCTCCGGAAGACGCCCGTCCTCGGTCGGCGAATGGTCGCCGTGGTTCGCCCCGCTGGCGCTGATCGCCGGGCTCGTGGTGGCGACGGTCGGCTCGCTGATCATCGACATCCCGGCGGCTGCGCTCGGCGTCGACGTCAACGCCAAACACCTGCCGCCGGGCCTCGTGATCGCCGACACGGCCGTGCAGGACGCCGGCTTCGTCGCCGTCGCGATCTTCTTCGCGCAGATCGGCGGGCGCGCCGTGGCCGCCGCGATGTTCGGGCTGCGCCCGACGCGCTTCTGGCGCAGCGTCGGGCTGGTCTTCCTGACGCTGGCCGGCTTCCTGCTGTTCAGCCTGATCTGGACCGCGATCTTCCAGACCGAAGAAGAGGATCTGCTGGAAAAGCTCGGCACCAACAAAGGCGCCCTGCTGCTGGTGCTGAGCGCGGCGCTGACGTGCGTGGTCGCGCCGCTCTGTGAGGAGTTCCTGTTCCGCGGCTTCGTCTTCACGGCGCTGCGCAACTGGCGCGGCGTATGGCCGGCCGCCGTGATCACGGGAATCCTGTTCGGAGGGGTCCACGCCGGCTCGGCGCCTGCACTCGACCTCGTGCCGCTCGCCGTGCTCGGCTTCGGGCTGTGCCTGCTCTACCGCGCGACCGCCTCGCTCTATCCATGCATCGCGGCGCACTGCGTGAACAACTCGCTGGCCTTCGGCAGCCTCGAGAACTGGGGTTGGCAGATCCCGGTGCTGATGGCCTCCTCGCTGCTCGCGCTCTGGTTGATCGCACTCGCGCTGACGCGGGCCGGTGTCACTGCACGCGTTCCCGCGACGTCCGGATGAGCGCGCGACGCGCTCGCGGCGTGCGCACACGCGCGTAATTCGCAGTCCCACGCCCGCGGGACGTCGCTGCCGGCGGATAGGATCCGGCCGATGAGGACACTCCGCTTCGCCCTGATCTTCGCGGCGCTCGCCGCCGTCCTGGCCGTGCCGGCGCTCGCCGCCGGCGCCGCCACGCCCACGACGCCCGCGCCGGTGCCGGCACCGCCGAGCACCACGCCTGCGCCGCCGCAGCCACCTCCGCCGGCGGCGCCGGTGGCGGGGAAGATCCAGCTCGTGATCCAGCACGCCTTCGGCAAGCCGCCGTTCGTCGTCGCAGGCTCGCGCATGGTCGTACGCGGGATCGTGATCCCCTACGTGGCCGAACAGAAGGTGAAGGTGAGCTTCTACAAGGACGGGCGCAAGGTGGATGTGAAAACGGTCAGCGTGCTGCCGCTCGGCAATGGCGCGGGCCAGTTCCACATCGGCTACGCGAGCTCCAGCGAAGGCCTCGTGAAGGTCGCCGCCGTTCACTACGCCACGCCTCAGCAGGCCGCGTTCGCGGGGCGCTCGGAAAACATTCGCTTCGCCTCCCCCTACCTCCATATCGGCGATCGCGGTCCCTCGGTGCGCTTGCTGCAGTCGGAGCTGAACGCGATGCACTTCGTCGTGCCGCTCAACGGCGTGTTCGACGAAGGAACCGGCCGCGCCGTGATCGCCTACCGCAAGATGACCGGCCTCGCGCGGGTGCCGAGCACGAACCTGACCGTGTTCGAGAAGCTGCAGGCGGGCGCCGGCGCCTTCCACGTGCGCTATCCGCACGACGGCCGGCATGTCGAGGGTGACCTCACGCGCCAGGTGCTGGCCGAGATCGAACCGGGCGGGCGCGTCCACGCGCTGTACACGATGAGCTCGGGAAAGCCCTCGACGCCGACCGTGATCGGGCGCTTCCGCGTGTACAACAGGACGCCGGGCACGAACTCCGAGGGCATGGTCGACTCGAGCTACTTCATCCGCGGCTACGCGATCCACGGCTACGCCGAAGTGCCGACCTATGCGGCCAGCCACGGTTGCCTGCGGGTGCCGATCCCGAATGCCTCGGCGATCTACAGCTGGGTCCAGTACGGCACGCCGGTGGACGTGTACAACGAGAGCGGCGGCGGCAGCCACAAGGTCAAAGGCAACGCCGGGCCCTGAGCCTCACGCGCGTGGTCTCCTGAGGCCCGCCTACAGTCGCACGCGGATCGCGCGGGCGATGAAGCTCAGGCCGAAGCCGTAGATCGCCAGCGTGAGCGCCAGCAGCACGCCGCGCTTCAGCCATTCGCTGCTCGAGTTGTCGATCAGCCCCGAGAAGGGCGAGGTGACTGCTTCGGCGACTTCGTCGATCACGCGGCGCGACGAGCCCTTGCTCGCCTGCCCGTTGGTACTCGTCTTCTTCGCCGCCGCGGCTGCTTCGGCGGCCGTTTCGCCTTCCTGCGGAGGAGCGATTTCGCCGTTCAGCATGCGCTGCTGGTGCGCGGAGGCGTCCGAGGTCCGGCTGATCGCGAACAGCACGAAGGAGACGCCGACGATCAGGCACAGCACAATCGACGCCAGGCGCAGGAAACTGGCTATCGCAGAGGGCACGTTGCAGCTATCGGCTGCACGGCGGCGCTAGATTAGTCTCGCTCGTGAGCGCCCTGGCCGAATATCCCAGCAGCGACGGGACGGCCCGCGATCGACTGATCGCCGAGTTGCGCGAGCACGCGCTGGTGATCGGCGAGGTGACGCTGACCAGCGGAGCCAAGGCGCAGTACTACGTCGACGCCAAGCGCGCGATCCTGCGACCCGCCGGTTTCGCCGCGCTCGCCTCGCTGCTAGCGGCGCAGGTCGCCGAGTGGCAGGGCACGGCTGTCGGCGGGATGACGATGGGCGCCGATCCCGTCGCCTGCGCCGCGCTCGCCGGAGGGGCGCAGGCGAAGGCCTTCTTCGTACGCAAGGAGGCCAAGTCGCACGGTCTGCAGCGGCGCATCGAGGGTCCGTTGCTCGATGGCAGCGACCGCTGCGTGGTGGTCGAGGACGTCGTCACGACGGGCGGCTCGACGCTGGCCGCGATCGAGGCGCTGCGCGAGGCGGGCCTCGAGATCTGCGGCGTGATCAGCGTGCTCGACCGGCTGGCCGGAGGCGGCGCGGCGATCGAGCGGGCCGCCGGAGCTCCCTACGTGGCGCTGAGCACGATCGACGAGGTCTACCCGGAGCGCCCCGATCGCCCCGAGGTCGCGGCCGGATGACGGTGCCCGCCGCGACGGCCGGCCAGACGACCGTCAGGGCGGCCACGGCGCAGGACGCCGGCCTGCTGCTCGAGCTGTTCGGTGCGCTGGCCGACTACGAGCAGCTGCGCGACGAGCTGCATGCGACCGAGCCGCAGATCGTCGATGCCCTGTTCGGCGAGCGCCCGGCCGCGCAGGCGCTGATCGCCGAACGCGACTCCCGCCCGGCCGGCTATGCGCTGTTCTTCCCGACCTTCTCGAGCTTCATGGCGACGCGCGGCATTTGGCTGGAGGATTTGTTCGTGCTCCCCGAGCAGCGCGGCGCCGGCGTCGGGCGCGCGCTGCTGGCGGCCGTCGCCGCTTGCGTGCCCGAGAACGGCGGGCGCCTGGAGTGGGCCGCGCTGGACTGGAACGAGCTCGCGCTCGGCTTCTACCGCGGCATCGGCGCACGACTGATGGACGAGTGGACTTCGCTGCGGCTCGACGGCGAGGCGCTCGCGCAGCTCGCCGCTGAGGCCGGGTAGCCTTCGGCGGACATCAGCCGGCGTCGCGCCCTCGTAGTCCAATGGATAAGACGACCGCCTCCTAAGCGGTAGATCCAGGTTCGACTCCTGGCGGGGGCACTGTAACCCTGCAAATCAGCGCTCGGGAGCACAAACGCCCGCCGCGAACGCGATGCCCTGCTCGCCCGCAGACCTACCCAGCGGCGCGAGTGTCGGCGACCTCGCCGATCCTCGATCTGACGAATTCGGAAGCCGCCTCCAAGCCCATGAACGGGACGAAGACCATGTACGTCAGCAGCCCCACCAGCCCGGGAAGGTCGGCGGCGCGGCGACGACGCACCTGGGAGGTGACCGCCTCGAGCACGGAGCAGACGATCGCCTCGGAGACGATCCTCGGAACCTCCCGGGCGCGACCCTCGTGTCGGTTTCCGTATTCGACGAAGACGGTGAACGCAAGAACGAACTCATGCACGCGAGGGATGTAGGCCGGGGGGGCGTATGTGCCGACGAACAGGAAGTTGGCGAGGCTCGGATCCTCTTCGAGGAACTCGACGAATGCCAGCCCGGTCTCCCAGATCTGCTCGGGCCAGCTTCCGGAGGAACCGAAGAACGCGCCGGCCATCGTTGCGAGGAGCCGCTCGAACAGCAGCTGGACGGCCTGCTCGAACGCCTCGTGCTTGTCGTGGAAGTGAGCGTAGAAGACGTCTCGCGAAAGCCCCGCCGCTTTTACGATGTCGGCGACCGTCAGGCGGTCGTAGCCACTCTTCAGAATCGCCTCGGCCGTGGCGTAGGCGATCCGCTCGCGCTGCGCCCGTTTGGCGACGTCGGCCGCCATGCCACGACGGCGCCCCGGGGGCGAGGGACGCCCCAGCGAGGTCGCCGCGCGCTCGCTGCGTTTGCGCAGCGGAACCTCGCTGGATGCGAACTCACGCCAACTCAGCGCCTCACGACGGTCCGCATAGCAGTCGAACCATCCGAGCAGATCGGGGAGGAGCGTTCTCGGTGCATCTCCGTCGCGGCGCATGCGCAGGCCCAGCAGCCGAACGCTGCCTTCCAGCAGGATCTTGGGGGACATGCCCAGGCGGGGCGTATCCGGGGGTGCGTTGGCCCACGTGCGTTCGACCGTCTGGGCCAGCCGCGTCATCAGTCGGTCACGCTCCTTCGTCGCCTCGCGCCCCGCCAGCATCGACTCGTGCAGGAGAAAGTCGAACTCGCGTGGCTCTCGATCTGCGAATGCTACGAGTGCCAAGAGTCCCGAATGCGCCGCACGCGCGGCTTCGCCCTGGACGACCGCCAGCTCTGCCTCGTCGTGGATCTTGTCCGCGAGCTCGCGTTGGGCGGCCAGCACGCATCGTTCCTTGGTTTCGAACAGCTCGTAGAAGGTCGCCCGCGAGACGCCCGCGCGCGCGGCGATGTCGCCGATCTTCGCCTCGGCGTAGCCGTCCCTTGCGACGATCTCCACGATCGCCCCCAATAGGCGCGCGCGCTGGTCGGCCTGAACCGCCGGAGGGCCACCCTGAACGTTGCCCAACGCGTTGCGCGAGCCTTGCGGGGTCACCGGCGTCCGCCCAGTGTCTGCCGACTCCCGGTCGGGGGCGCGCTGTCGTTCGCGGTACGGATGTCGTTCACGAGACGAATCGCCTCGTCGGCTCCCACGAACGGCGCGAGCGCGATGTAGGTGAGCTGCGGCAGGCGCCGCGGCAGCTCCGCCGTCCTGCCGCGGGCGACGTCGTGGTGGACCAGTTCGAGGATCGCGCCCGTGATCGCCTCCGACGCCAGCCGGGGAGCCTTGGGCGCGCCTCCCGCGTAGCCGAAGCCCTCCTCGAGGAAGATCGTCGCAGCACCCATGATCTCTTCGGTCACGCGGATCGCCGCTGCTCCGACGGCGTAGCACTCGACGATGCGCAGGTGCGCGATCGCCGGATGCTCGGCCATCAGACCCAACCACGCGTCGAGCGCGCTCCAGACGCGCCGCGGCCAGTCGGCCTCGCCGAAGTAGGCCGTCGCGCAGATGTCGACTATCTCCTGCGTGCGGAACTGCTGAGCCTCGAGGAAAGCCGCCTTCTTGTCGGAGAAGTGCTCGTAGAAGACGTCGCGCGAGACGCCGGCGGCCGCCACGATGTCGGCCACGGTTACGTCGGAGTATCCCTTCGTCATCATCACCTCCGCCGTTCCGGCGATGATCCGCGTGAGCTGGCTTCGGGCCACGACCGTCGGGGGGAGTCCGTGGCGGCCACGTGGGAGGCGTGTGCGTTGCGGCCGTGATTCGTCGGATACGTGAGCCCGCATCGCCGACGGTGCCGGCAGCAGCGCTTCGGTTCGTGTGCTCCACGGCGACTTCTCGGCGGGTCTCGCGTAGGAGCTCATCCAGGTGAGCCAATCCTCTTTCAGCGATGACAGGCGATCCTCGCTCTGGGCACGCAGGCGGCGGGAGACGATGTAGCGCCGCGCGCCCTCGACGGCCGCGACCGGGATGTCGAGGGTGTCCGTGCCCGCTGGCCTGCTCTCGAGGAAGTCCCTGACGAGCTGCTCCTGCTCGGCCAAGGCCTTCTCGCGCTCTACTCTCATCCGGCGACCGCCGGCGAGCGACTCGACGAACAGCAGCCGGCCGGCTTCGGGGTCCGCCTCCAACCCGGCGAACAGTCCATCCAGCGACTGCCGCGCGGCCGTCGACCAGTCTGAGCCGGCCGCCACCTGGTCGATGTGCCGGAACACGCGCGCCCTCGCGACCCGGAACGCGGCGATCAGGCAGTCTTCCTTGCTCTCGAACTGCTGGTAGAACGTCGCGCTCGACACCCCCGCCGTGGCGCTCACCTGCGCGACGCTGATCTCGTGGTATCCGACCCGCGCGCAGAGCTGGATCATCGCGCTTACCAGACGCTGCTTCTGGCTCGGCTTCGTCGCCACAGCCGACAGCGTGTCGGCCGAGCGCGCCGAGCGGCGCCGGCTGGCAGGGGCGCTTTGGTATGCGGAGCGCGGCATGGCAATAAGGACGGGAAGCATACACCAGCCTCGCGTAAACCAGACCACTCAGTTTCACGATTACATCAGATACGACATACCGTCTCAGTACCGGTCCCGCGCACTATCGTTCAGGACACGCCCAACCTGCATCGCTCAAGCCCCCAAATCGCATTGGCGATAGGCGACGCCCTGTTTGTTCTTGACACGCACTGAGGCCTGTGCTTAGATACCGCCGTCGTTCAGCAGGACACTGTAAGGACGAGGGAGCAGCCCGGCTCTGGACTGAGCCGGGCGGGGAAAGGGAGAGGAAGGCGTGAGTTATCGGATGACCAGCCTGCCCGGCGGGCTTTGCCGCACGAGCAGCGATCCTTGCGCATGCACCACGATCGAGCGCGCACCGGGCACGCTCATCGGTTGCTCCCGTACCTGCAGGCTCGGCGTGCAGCGGGGCGTCCGAGCAGAGCGGCGCGCGCCGATCCGCGAGCCGCTCTGCTGGGGCGCCGGCTCCGTCGCCCGCCTACGTCCCATGCAGGGCAGGCCCTCTCGTCGGCCGGCCACCGGCTCGCGATCCGCGGGCCAACACAGACAAGAACTTGTCGCGCGGCGGCCATCGGCCTCCTTTGCGAACGAGAGCGTGCATCCGCGTGGGGGGCCTTTGGTCCCGGTCGGGCACGTAGAAGCACACGATCGACGCTCTGAGACCCCAGGAGGCGGAGGACGGCGGTCGGTCGACCATGACCATGGAAAAACAAGGAGAGGACACAAGTGAGACATGTAAGGATGCAGACTCTCGGAATCGGCCTGCTTGTCGCGTTCATCGTGAGCGCCTTCGGTGCCGGGTCCGCGTCGGCCAGCAAATTCACCGTGAACACATTCGGCCAGTACAAGTACTGTCCGTACGAAAATCCAGAAACCACGGAATGCTTTACGGGCATCACCCTGGGCGGGAAAAACGGCGGCTACTTCCAGCTCGGATCGGTTCTCATAAAACTGAGTAAACCGATCGTCTTGCAAGGAGGGATCGCTCCGGGCCCGGATGAAGCAAACGGCTACTACAAAGTCGTGCCGGCGGCACGTGGCGGGAAAACGCTGGAAAGCCCCGTGCTGAAGATCCCGGGGGGGCTCAATGTCATCACGCCCTCGATCCAGCAGGAAGCCGGATGGCCTCAGTCCCTGAAGGAAAGCTTCAAGGAAGCCAAGAAAAACAAAGAAGCGAACGCATTTGCAGAAATTGAACTAGCGGGTGGTAATCAGCTGTTCGAAGATCCAGATGCGATCAGCAGTGAACACCTCATCCTCCGGGACGCCTATGGTTTCAAACTGCCGATGAAGGTCAAAATCACAAGCCCCTGGCTTACAAAACTGGGTGGTGGACCTTGCTTGGTGGGCAACGACGAACACCCAGTCATCCAGCTCCTGACCACGGAGAAACCAGGATTCCTAACCAGCGTCGACTTCAGCGACGACTTCAAGTCCGTTGACCTGGTAACCACGCTGGTAGACCTCGGCTGGCCAATTGAACCGGCTGGTGGACCAAGCGGGTGTGGTGGTGGCGAATCTGAAGCGTTCGTAGACGAAGCACTGAGGATTGCGCTTCGCATCGGCCAAGAAAGTGGAGGCAAGGGCCTCACGGTGCTCTCCGGGCACCTGTACGACACCTTCAACATTGCGAAGGTCAAAGAACTCGACGAAAAAGGCGAACTCTGAAACAGGGA
This sequence comes from Solirubrobacteraceae bacterium, assembly GCA_035473995.1. Classification (GTDB taxonomy): domain Bacteria; phylum Actinomycetota; class Thermoleophilia; order Solirubrobacterales; family Solirubrobacteraceae; genus Palsa-744. The sequence continues at coordinate 1,359 of DATINR010000061.1, read as the reverse complement.
GCAACCAGCCAGTCCTAGCTAGCTAGGAACCAGGCAACCGCCAGCCGGAGCCTCGCCCAAGCCCAACAAGCCAGGCGAGGCTCCGGCCGGGGGCCCAACCAGCAAAACCACCAAGCACAGCACCAGACACACACAGCAGCACCGGCGTAGGACCCCAGGGAACCGAGACTAATGACCCACAAGACTCAGAAACCAGTCCCACGGCACGACCAACAGAGCCAAGTGGAAAAAGGAGACTGCAAGACATGAGACGCATGAGATTGATAGGCGCCTGCCTCATCGCCGCAGTGGCGCTGAGCGCCCTGGCGGTGGCCAGCGCCAGCGCGTTCGTGCGCGAACCCCCGGAAGTCGGGCGCTGCCTGAAACACACTGGCGGGCACTGGAAGGACGGAGGCTGCAAGACCGCGGCCAAAGTCTCCTCCGAACAGAAATTCGAATGGTACCCGGCCTACGGCGAAGCCGAAAACGGCGAAACCAAGCTCGCCGAAAAAGTAAAATTCAAATCGGTCTCCAAAGAAGGCACGCTGATCCAGCTGACGACCGTGGGGGGCGAAGGCATCGCCTGCAAAACACAGACCGCGATCGGCGAAGTCACCGGGCCGAAAACGCTGAAGAGCTCGAACGTCGTCTTCAAAGGCTGCGCCGAGACCGGCCAGCAGTGCACGAGCACCAACCCTGTGGCAGCCGAAAAAGGCGAAATCAAGGTCAAAGAACTCACCGGCCTGATCGGCATCGAAAAATTCGGCGAAACGCACGCCAAAGACAAGGTCGCGAACCTGTTCAAGCCCGTGTCCGGTGAAATCTTCACCGAATTCGAATGTGGCGGGATTCCGGTGACGGTCAAAGGCGAAGTGCTGAATCCGCTGACCGCCAACGCCATGAAGCTGACGGCGACGGTCAAGTTCATCGCCTCCAAAGGCAAACAGAAACCGGAAAAGTTCGCGACGGACCCGGTCGGGACCAAACGCGTTCTGTTCAGCAACAAACTGATCGGTGGCGGCATCGTGCAGGCCGGGCAGTCGCTGACGACGATCCAGACCAACGAAGAAAAGCTCGAGATCAACACACTCATCTGAGTGAGTTGGCTTTGAGTCGGTAGTTACGCCATCGACGGGCCGGGCCGGAGCACCGGCCGGCCCGTCGAGGCGACTAGAGAGTTTCGAGGAGAGGGAGCAGCAGCAGTGGGCACAAGGACAATCCAGGGCAGGTGGAGCTCTTGCCTGTCCGCACCGGCGCGAGGCGGTCGGCTGCTGATCGCGGCGGCCGTCGTGCTCCTCGCCCTCGTTGCCTGCAGCTCCTCGGCCCTGGCCCAGGCCCACCACGTTTTCGAGCGCTCGTTCACACCTTCGGGCGAATGCG
>DATINR010000060.1:0-17142 GCA_035473995.1 Solirubrobacteraceae bacterium | reverse complement strand
AGCGCTCGAGGTAGGTGTCGATGAACTCCTTGGCCTCCTCGCGCGGGATGTTCAGGCGGTCGGCGAGGCCGAAGTCCGAGAGCCCGTAGACGATCCCGTAGTTGATCATCTTCGCCTTCGAGCGCATGCCGGGATCGATCTGCTCGGGTTTGACCTGGAAGACCTGCGAGGCGGTCGCCGTGTGCACGTCTTCTTCGCGCACGAAGATCTCCTTCAAGACGGGCTCGTCGGCGGCGTGGGCGAGCACGCGCAGCTCGATCTGCGAGTAGTCGGCCGAGATCAGCAGCTTGCCGTCCTCGGCCTCGAAGCAGCCGCGGATCTCGCGCCCGAGCGGGGTGCGGATCGGCACGTTCTGCATGTTCGGGTTGGTGCTCGCCAACCGCCCCGTCTGCGCTCCGGCCTGCAGGAACGTCGTGTGGATCCGCGAGCGCCCGTCGACGACCGAGGGCAGCACGTCGAGATAGGTCTTGGCCAGCGTCGAGAGCTCGCGCCAGCGCTCGATCTTGGGCACGATCTCGTGCTCGGCGCGAATCGCCTGCAGCACGCGCGCGTCGGTCGAGTACCCCCTCTTGCCCCGTCGCTTGCGCGAGAGCCCGAGCTTCTCGAACAGGATCTGCCCGAGCTGCTGGGGCGAGCCGATCGTGAACTCCTCTTCGGCGAGCAGGAAGATGTCCTCTTCCAGCGCGATCAGCTCCTCGCGCACGCGACCGGTGATCTCGGCCAGGCGCTCGAGGTTCAGCCGCACGCCGAGCAGCTCCATCTCGCGCAGCACGGCGACGAGCGGCAGCTCGATGTCGCGCATCACGCCGTCCAGGCCGCGCTCTGCGATCTGCGCCCGCTGCCACTCGGCGAGCGCACGCAGCATCACGGCCTCGGCCGCGAGCGGATCCTCGAGATCGCTCGCCAGGCCGCGCTCTTCGCACAGCTCGCCGAACGGGAAGCGCCGCCGCGCGGGCTCGAGCAGGAAGGCGCCGAGCAGCGTGTCGTGCGCGAGGCCCGGGGGCACGAGCCCGAGCGCCTTGGCGTCGTGCGCGACGACGGCGCGCTCGCCGACCGCCTCGACGACCTGCTCAGGCCTTTCGCAGTCGCCGGCCAGCACCTCGGCGCCCTTGCCGTCGGCGACGGCCGCCGCGAAGCGCCACGGCGGCCCTTCGGCGAACAGCTCGCCCTCGGGCGTCTCGGTCTCGCGCACGACGAGCGTCAGCTCATCCTCTGCCCGGCCGAGCTTGGCGATGTCCTTCGGGACGCCCGCGCGCACGCGCCCGCTCAGCTTGACCTCGGCGGCGGGCGCGGGCGCGGCGACGTCGGGGTCGCCGAGCGCCTCCTCCAGGCGCCGCAGCGGGTCGCGCAGCTCGTACTCGCGGAACACCTCGCGCACGCGCGAGCGGTCGGGCTCGCGCACGGACTCCGCGGCGATGTCGAATTCCACGGCGACGTCGCGCTGCACGGTCGCGAGCTGCTTGGAGACACGCGCATCCTCGGCGTGCGCGATCAGGTTCTCTTTGCGCTTGGCGCCTTTGATCTCGTCTATGTGCGACAGCACATCCTCCAAAGTTCCATAGCTCTGGATCAACTCGCTGGCCGTCTTGTCGCCGATCCCGGGGACGCCGGGGATGTTGTCCGAGGTGTCGCCCTTCAGGCCGTAGAAGTCGGGGATCGACTCGGGCGGGATGCCGTAGCGGTCGATCACCGCCTGGCGGTCGTAGATCTTCGTGTCGGTGATCCCGCGCGAGGTCGCCATCACCTTGACCAGGCCGGCCGGGTCGATCAGCTGAAAGGCGTCGCGATCGCCGGTCACGATCATCACGGGCACGGGCGGGTCCGCGTGCAGCGCGTGCTCGGCCAGCGAGGCGATCACGTCGTCGGCCTCGTAGCCCTCGATCTTCACGTTGGAGTAGCCGAAGGCCTCGACGAGCGGTTCCATCGCGGGCCACTGCTGCTTGAGCAGGTCCGGGCGCGAACGGCGCTGGGCCTTGTACTCGGCGTAGACCTCGGTGCGGCCCGAGCTGCCGGCGTCCCAGGCGACGACGGTCGGCTGCACGCCGTACTCGGTGACGATCTTCACGAGCATCGAGGCGAAGCCGAAGATCGCGTTGGTCGGCACGCCCGTGGAGGTGGCGATCGACTCGGGCAGGGCGAAGAAGGCACGGTAGACGAGGCTGGGCCCGTCGATCAAGAACAGGCGCCGCTCGCCGTCGCCCGCGCCAGTGGCGGGCGTCTTCGCGCTCGTGCTGGTGGCGGCCATCGCCGGTCACTCTACGAGGAGACGGCGAGCGCCGTTCGGCCGCTTCGCAGAACAGCGCGAGGCTCGGCGCTCCGCCGCGTGCGCCACGTTGGCCCTAACATGCCGTGCCGCCCAAATCCACGAGGAGAAGCCTTCAGTGAGCGCCACGACCAGCGCGCAGTACCGCCTGACCATCCGCGTCCGCATCGAGGACGCGCAGGGAACGCTCGGCCTGCTGACCGGCGCGATCGGCGAGGCCGGCGGGACGGTCGGCGCCGTCGACCTGGTCGAGATGGACGGCGCGCACAGCCTGCGCGACATCGTCGTCGACGCCTCCGGCCAGGATCACTGGGAGCAGATCCTGCGGGCGATGCGCGCGCTGCAGGGCGTCGAGGTGATCGACACGACCGACCGCACGTTCCTGCTGCACGTGGGCGGCAAGATCGAACAGCACAACAAGCACCCGCTGAAGACGCGCGACGACCTCTCGATGGCCTACACGCCCGGCGTGGCGCGCGTCTGCGAGGCGATCGCCGAAGACGAGGACAAGGCCTTCCAGTACACGATCAAGCGCAACACGGTGGCGGTCGTGTCCGACGGCACGGCGGTGCTCGGCCTCGGCGACATCGGCCCGCGCGCGGCGATGCCCGTGATGGAGGGCAAGTGCTGCCTGTTCAAGGAGTTCGCGGGCGTCGACGCGTTCCCGATCTGCCTGGAGACGACCGACCCCGAGGAGATCATCCGCACGGTCAAGCTGATCGCGCCGGCCTTCGGCGGGATCAACCTCGAGGACATCTCGGCGCCGCGCTGCTTCGAGATCGAGGATCGCCTCAAGGCGGAGCTCGACATCCCGGTGTTCCACGACGACCAGCACGGCACGGCGGTCGTCGTGATGGCGGCGCTGCTGAACGCGGTCAAGCTGACGGGCAAGCGCATGGAGGAGCTCAACGTGCTGATCATCGGCCTCGGCGCGGCGGGCATCGCGGTCACGCGGATCCTCCACGCGGGCGGGGTGCGAAACATCGTCGGCGCCGACTCCAAGGGCGCCCTGCACGTGCAGCGCGAGGACTACCTCAACGGTCACATGAACGAGGTCAAGCAGTGGTTCGCCGGGCAGACCAACCCCGAATGCCGCGCGGGCTCGCCGGCCGACGTGATCGACGGCGCCGACCTGCTGATCGGCCTCTCCGGAGCGCGCGCGATGCCGCCCGAGGCGCTCGCGCGGATGAACGACGACGCGATGGTCTTCGCGATGGCCAACCCGAACCCCGAGGTGAGCCCGGAGGAGGCGGCCAAGTACGCGCGGATCGTGGCGACCGGCCGCTCGGACTACCCCAACCAGATCAACAACGTGCTGTGCTTCCCGGGCGTGTTCCGCGGCGCGCTCGACGTGCGCGCGCCGACGATCACCGAGCAGATGAAGATGGCGGCGGCGCGCGCGATCGCCGACACGGTCGACGAGTCGGAACTGCGCGAGGACTACATCATCCCGTCGGTCTTCAACCGCGACGTGGCGCCGGCCGTGGCGAAGGCGGTCGCCGACGAGGCGCGTGCGACGGGCGCGGCGCGCGCGGGTCACGAGGTGGGCTTCGCGCAGGGCGACACGCTGACGCCGAGCTCGGCCACGCCGCAGTGAGCCCGCTGCGCGTCACGGTCACGGGAGCGACCGGCCTGATCGGCCCGCCCGTGGTCGCGGCGCTGCAGGACGCGGGCGCGCAGGTGAGCGTGCTCTCGCGCGACCCCGAGCGCGCACGCGAGCGCCTGCAGCGCGACGGGCACGCCCCCGTCGACGCCCACGCGTGGGACCTGATGGCCGAGCCGGCGCCGGTGGAGGCGCTCGAGGATCGCGACGCCGTCGTCCACCTGGCGGGCGAGAACATCGCCCAGCGCTGGAGCGCGCAGGCCAAGCAGAAGATCCGCGAGAGCCGCGTGACGGGCACGCGCAACCTGCTCTCGGGCATGCGCAAGGCAGAGCGCGCCCCGCGCGCGCTGATCAGCTCATCGGGAGTCGGCTACTACGGCGCCCACGGCGAAGAGCCGCTCGACGAGGAGGCGCCGGCGGGGCGCGACTTCCTCGCGCAGGTGTGCGTGGAGTGGGAGGCGGAGGCGCAGAAGGCGCAGGCGCTCGGCACGCGCGTGGTGTGCGTACGCACGGGCGTCGTGCTGCACAAGGACGGCGGAGCGCTCGAGAAGATGCTGCCCCCCTTCCGCCTCGGCGTCGGCGGACCGGTCGCGGGCGGGCGCCAGTACATCTCGTGGATCCACCGCGATGACCTCATCGGCATGATCGCGACGGCGGTCGACGACGAGCGCTGGAGCGGACCGGTCAACGCGACGGCGCCGACGCCGGTCAGCAACCGCGACTTCTCGCGCGCGCTGGGACGCGCGCTGAAACGCCCGGCGCTGCTGCCGGTCCCGGCGGCGGCCCTGCAGCTGCTCTACGGAGAGATGGCGGAGATCGTCACCGAGGGCGCGCGCGTGGTGCCGGCGAAGGCGCTCGTGCTCGGCTACGAGTTCGCCCACGCCGAGCTCGACGAGGCGCTCAGCTCGGCACTGGCACGCGGCTAGCGCCGGCGGCGGAGCCGGCGCCGTTCAGCCGCTCGCCTGCGACGGCCCGGTTCTCGGTCTCGACGATCACGCGGCACGGGCGCTTGCCGAGCAGGTAGGCGGCGGTCGGCCCGATGCCCTGCTCGCCGGCCGGAGCGTGGATCGTCGACCAGTAGATCACGTCGGCGCCGATCCGCTGCGCTTCCTCGACGAGCGTTGCACCGGGGTGGCGCGTGCGGATCAGGCCGGTGTGGATCTTGATGCCGGCGCGGCGCGCCTGGATGCGCGCGCTCTCGAGCACCGAGCGCCCGTGTGCCTCCTCGTGCTCGAGCCCCGAGTCGAGCGAGAGCTGGTTGGGCACGGGCAGCACGAACACGGCGTAGACGACTCCTTCGGCGCCGATCAGCTTGGCGGCGTTGCGCAGCGCGCTCGCCGAGACGTCGGCGCCGAAGATCGGCACGAGCGCGGTGCGGTAGTCGAGCGCCTCGAAGTCGGGCGGTCGCTGGGGGCGCTCGAGCTTGTGCGGCGTGCGCGGGTCGAGGCCCTGGCGCTTGCGGTAGACGAGGTAGCCGGCGAGGCCGACGAGCATCCAGGGAATGCCGATCGTGCGCGCCTCGGGGTGCAGCGCGACGACGGCGCACCAGGCGGCGAACGTGCCGATCGCGCCGAGCACGGCGGTCAGCGGGATCGTCGAGCCGCGGATGCGCACGTTCCACGGCATCCGGTAGGGACGCTCCTGGTCGGGCTTCTTCACGCGCAGCGCGATCACGGCGACGTGCGCGGTCGTGAACGAGAGCATCGCGCCGAACGAGTAGAGGTTGCCGAGCAGGCTCGTTTCGCCGGGCAGGATCAGCACGCCGGCGAGCACCGAGAAGAACACGATCGTGAACCACGGCGTGCGGAAGCTCGCGTGCAGGCGCGAGAAGATGCTCGGCAGCTGGCGGTGTTCGGACAGCGACCAGGACAAGCGCGAGATGCCGATCAGCCCGGCGTTGGTGGCGATGAACAGGATCGTCGCGGCGAGCACGCCGACGTAGTCGCGCGCGATCGTCAGCAGCGTCCCGTGCAGCCCGAGGCGCGAGACGATCCCGAGCACGGGGTCGTTCTCATACGTCGTGCCGAGCGCCGTGGAGAAGTGCCCGGCGTGCTCGACGACGGGCAGCGCGGAGAGCGCGACGACGGAGATGCCGGCGTAGACGCCGAGCACGGCGAGCAGCACGAGGTTGACGGCCTTGGGGATGTCGTGGCCGGGGTCCTTGGCCTCCTCGGCCATGTTCGAGACGGTCTCGATCCCGGTGTAGGCGACCATCGCGACCGACAGCGCGAAGATCACCTGAGTCCAGCTCGGCACCGTGCCGAGATGCACCTGGTCGACGAGCAGCGCAGGGTTGAGCACGAGCACGACGCCGAGGCAGACGAGCAGCACCTGCGTGCAGAGGTCGGCGACGGCGAGGAACAGGTTCAGCTTGGCCGACTCGCCGAGCCCGCGGATGTTCAGCGCGGCGAGCAGCGCGATCGTGACGAGGCCGCCGATGATGTCGCCCGGGTTGTGCGTCAGCGCGGGGAAGAACGCGCCGAGGTAGTGCGGCACGAAGAACGCCGAGATGGCAATCGTGATGATGTAGTCGAGCGTCAGCGCCCAGCCGGCGAAGAACGAGACGAGCTCGTTGAAGGCGTGACGGGCGAACGAGGAGGATCCGCCCGCTTCGGGATACATCGAGGCGCCCTCGGCGTAGGTCTTGGCGGTCAGCACGAACAGCCCGCCGGCGAACAGGAAGACGAGCGGCGTCAGCCCGAGCGCATGCGCGGCGACGAGGCCGAGCGCGTAGTAGATCGAGGAGCCGACGTTGCCGTAGGCGGTGGCGAACAGACCGGGGACGCCGACGGAGCGGCGCAGACCGTGCTCGGTGAGGCGTGCCATCCCAAGCCAAAGCTAGGTAGGACGGCATCACGCGCGCATAACGATCGCCGGACGGCGCATAACGATTTTGTGACGATTATTTATGAGATGGCAGCGGGACTGCCCGGGACAGGGGGAAGCGTCGCGGCCGAGCGCTCGGGCGATCGACCGGGCGCCGTCAGACGGGAGCCGGCTCGCGCGCTCGCGCGGGCGGGTTCTCGGTCTCGATGATCACGCGGCAGGGACGCTTGCCGAGCAGGTAGGCCGCGGTCGGCCCGATCCGCTGGTCTGAGGAGGACGCGTGGATCGTCGACCAGTAGATCACGTCGGCTTTGACGCGCTGGGCTTCCTCGACGAGCGAGGCGCCGGGGTTGCGCGTGCGGATCAGCCCGGTGTGGATCTTGATCCCGGAGCGGCGCGCCTTGATCCGCGCGCTCTCGAGCACCGAGCGCCCGTGGGCTTCCTCCTCCTCCAGCCCCGCGTCGAGCGAGAGCTGGCTGGGCACGGGCAGCACGTAGATCGCATACACGACGCCTTCTTCACCGATCAGCTTGGCGGCGTGGCCGAGCACGCTCGCGCTGATGTCCTTGCCGAAGATCGGCACGAGCGCGGTGCGGTAGTCGAACTCCTCGAAGTCCGGCGGGCGCTCGGGACGCGGGGCCTTGGCGGTCGTGCGCAGGTCGAGGCCCTGCTGTTTGCGGAAGATCACGTACAGCACCATCCCGAAGGCGAGCCAGAAGACGCCGGCGGCTGCGACGGCCAGGTGCAGCACGGTGACGACGACGAACGCGAGCCCGGTGCCGAGGATCCCGAGCAGCGCGAACACGGGCAGCGGGCGCCCGGCGACGTGGATCGTGCCGGGGCCGCGATAGGGCCGCGGGCGGTCGGGCTCCTTGATCCGCAGGCGGATCACCGAGAGGTGGGCGATCGTGAACGACAGCATCGCCCCGAACGCGTACATGTTGCCGAGGAATTCGGCCTGGCCGGGAATGATCGTCAGGCAGGCGACGCCGCCGAACAGCAGGATCCCGATCCAGGGCGTGGAGAAGCGCGGATGAAGGCGGCTGAGGCGGTCGGGCACCTGGCGGTGCAGGCCCATCGAGTAGACCAGCCGCGAGGCGCCGATGATGCCGGCGTTGGCGGCGATGAACAGGATCGTCGCGGCGAGCAGCCCGACGTAGATCTCGCCGATCGACTGCAGCCCGCCGAGGTGCAGGTGCTTGACGATCCCCAGGACGGGGTCGCCGGCGAAGCCGCCGTTGGCCTCGCTCGTGCCGAGCAGCGTCGTGTACTTGCCGTCGGCGCCTTGGTGCACGGGCAGCGCCGAGAGGGCGACCATCGGCAGCGCGGCGTAGATCGCGAACACGGCGAGCACGACGGCCTTGATCGCCTGCGGCACGGTGCGCGTCTCGTCGCGCGCCTCCTCGGCCATGTTGGAGATCGTCTCGATGCCGGTATAGGCGATCATCCCGATCGGGATCGCCACGAGGAAGTCTTTCCAGCTCGGCGCGAGGCCGAGATGGACGTTGTGGATCAGCGTGTGCGGCGAGAGGACGAGCACGACGCCGACGATCACGAGCAAGAGCTGCGTGGCGAGGTCGGTGATCGCGAGCACGATGTTCAGCCCGGCCGCCTCTTTGACGCCGACGACGTTCACGACCGAGAGCACGGCGACGACGGCGATGCCGAAGAAGATGTCCCCCGGTCCGTGGCGCAGCGCCGGCCAGAACAGGCCGCCGAGGTAGTGCGGCACGAAGAACGCCGAGATCGCGATCGTGATCGTGTAGTTGAGCATCTGCGCCCATGCGGCGAAGAACGACCACAGCTCGTTGAAGGCGTGGCGGGCGAAGGAGGAGGAGCCGCCGGCCTCGGGGTACATCGCCGTCGCCTCGGCGTACGTGGCGGCGGTCAGGTAGAAGATGACCCCGGTGATGATGAAGACGATCGGGGTCAGCCCGAGCGCATAGGAGGCGACGAGCCCGAGCGCGTAGTAGATCGAGGAGCCGACGTTGCCGTAGGCGGTCGAGAACAGCGCGCTCGTGCCGAGCACGCGCCGCAGGCCGTGTTGGGACAGGCGCGCCATCAGCGCAGCGTATAGAGGGCGTCCGCCGCGCACGGCGGCCGGCCGCGGCCCGTCCGGCGGGGGTGCCGGGAGGAGGCATTCGACAGTCCGGAATCGATGCAAAATCCCATGCACCGCAGCCGGCGGAGCAGGAAGCCGCCTTATGATCCCGACGGTCCGGGGGCAAGCATCCCCTCGGCCTGCCCACCATGGATACCTCGCGCCGCGGAAACTACGACTCTGGAGAGGACTTCGTCCTCGAATACGGAGAGCTGCGCTTCACCTTCAACGAGGCCGACTTCTCCGAGCGCTGCGAGCAGGCGGCGATCAAGGTCGGCTTCGTCGGCGGCCGCCTCGGCGAGGAGGAGCTCGAAGACCTCGTCAACCTCGCCGTCAACGGCGAGATCTCAGACCCGGCCTCGGCGCTGGGTCAGCACGTCAACGACTGCTGGCCGGAGCTCGTCGGCCCGGCCGAGCGCTCGCTCGTGCACTGGCTGCGCCGCCTCGTCTTCCGCGGCGCCTGGCTCGACCAGCGCGTCAACGAGGGCGAGCTCAGCGTTGCCTTCGACGAAGAGACGGGCAGCTTCGCCTACGTGCAGCCGACCGATCCCCTGACGGAGACCGGCGGCGAACCGATCGAATTGGCGCCCGAGCCCTCGTGGGGCCGCGTGGCGTACCGGCGCTAGCCGGACGCCGCCGGCGCGGCGCGGGGCGGTGTCCTCAGTCGCTCGCGTGCTGGCCGAAACGGGGATACGAGCGCAGCGAGTGTCTACCGGCTTCGGTAGCACGCCACGCTCCGTGCGTCCTTGCCCCGCTTGGCCATCGACGTCCTTGAGCGCCCTTACCCCTAGCCGACATCCATCGCCTCGGCGCGTGCCTTCAAGATGGCCGTCGCGCCGTCCTCGCCGACGAGCAGCTCGGGGCGCAGCGTGCCGCTGGCGGCGAGGTCGAGGATCGGCTGGCGACCGGTCGAGGTGAGCGCGACGTCGAGCGCGATCACCGTGCTCTCGCCGCCGAACGGCTTTGCGGCGGTGGCGATCACCGTCAGCGAGCCGCCCTCGCGCAGGTTGCGCGCGGCCGCGAGCGCCTTGCGCGCCGCGTGCGGGTGCAGCCCGTCGAGCGAGTCGACCAGCACGATCGCGTTTCCGCCGCGCGCCGCGACGCGCTTGGCCGCGTCGATCGCGCGCTCGACGGCCTGACCCTGGGAGTCGGCCGAGGCGGCGAAGCTGAGTGCGGCGACCGGCGCGTGCTTCTCGTCCTGCTGCCAGCGGCCGATCTCCTCGGGCCGGGCGTCGGCGAGCACGACCGAGCCCTCGACGTCCTCGCGGGCCGAGATCGCGTAGAGCAGCGCGCGCAGCGTCTCGCTCTTGCCGGCGCGCGCGGCGCCGACGATCACGACGCGCGAGCCGCGCCCGAACGGCGTCAGCCACTCGATCGCCTGCAGCGTCGGGTCGCTCGCCTCCAGCGCGAAGCGCTCGCTTGGGTAATCGGCCGGCAGGTCCTCGTAGCGGACCCCCGCCGAGACCGCGTCGGCCGAGTCTCCGTTGATCGTGTCGATGCGGACCAGCGACGGGTAGCGCTCGGAGCGGCGCGGCGTGCGCACCGGGCCGGCCACGCGGTCGCCCGACACGAGCTCGCAGCGGCGAACCTGGGCGGCTGAGATGTAGACGTCGCCGTCGGAGGGCTCCGGCGGGTCGATGCGCAGGAAGGCCGAGCCGTTGCCGAGCACCTCTACGACGCCCTCGGCGAGCTCGCCGCCGTCGCGCTCGTCGGAGTCCTCCGGCTCGCCGTCCTTCGTGTCCGCGTCCTTCTTGGCGGGCTCCCTACGGCTCGCGCCGCGTCCGGCGCCGCCGCGGCGCGAGCGCGGCCGGCGCTCGCGCGGCTCCTCCTTCTGCTCCTCGGTGTCGTCCTCACCGGCCGTGTCGGCGTCGACGTCGGCGGCGCCGTCAGCGTCCGCGTCGGAGCCTCCCCGCGAGCGGCGCGAGCGCCCGCCGCGCCGGCTGCGGCTTGAGGAGCGCGTCGAGGGCTTCTCCTCGGCATCCTCGGGCTCCTCGTCCGGCGAACCCTCGGCATCCCCGCTGGGCTGTTCGCCGAGGATCCTGTCGATCAGGTCCGCCTTGCGCAGGCGCCTGAAGCCGTCGAGTCCCAACTGGTCTGCGATCGCGTGCAGGTCGGCCAGAGGGCTTGCCTCCAGCTCGGATCGGTCGAGCACTGATGCCATGTGATCTTCTCCTTCTCGTTGGATGGGTGGTTGGCGTCCCGCCGCGTTGGACAGCGGCGGGCACCCGTTGCTGTGAGTGAGCCTAGCGACTGCTGCGGCCGTCGGGCCGGTCGTGGCGCAATTCCTCGGCGAGCGCGAGATCCCTGCCGGGCGACGTCCGCCGGACAGCGCGGCGCGCACCGTGAGGAAGTCGGACGCCGCGCCCACGTCGTGCACGCGGAAGATGTGCGCCCCCGCGTCGGTGCCGTGGGCGAGCGCCGCCGGCGTGCCCGCCAGCCGCTCGCGGGCGCCGCCCGCGTGTGCCTGATCGTCGAGCGTCGGATGGCGCCCGCCGTCGCTGAACGAGTCCGGCGCCGGCCGGCGCGCTCACGAGCCGAGCAGGCCCTCGGCGCGGGCCTCCTCGCGGAAGCGCTCGATCTCGGTGCTCGTACGCTGCCGATCCCAGCCGAGCTCGCCCGCGAGCACGTCGGCGACGCGCGCCACCGGCCCATCCTCGGCGGCCAGCTCGCGTGCCGCCAGCAGCCCCAGGCGGGTGCGCCGCAGGAGCACGTCCGCGACCCCGCGCGCCTGCTCCTGGCGCGCCGCGAGCACCGCCTCGGCGAGCAGGTCCGGCAGTCCCTCGACGACCGGCTGGGCGAGCTCGCCGCGCTTGGCCGCCAGCGCCAGCACCTGGTGCGCCGCGTGGCCGTAGCGCGCCGCGAGTGCCGCGTAGGAGTGCTCCGGCACTCCCTCCACGCGCGGCAGCTCCTGCGCGTCGATCGCCTGCCCGAGGGGGATTTCCTGCGTGCGGCACGGCGCGTCGCTCGCGTCGCGCAGCGCCAGGCGGTCGACCGTCATCTTCGCCATCCGCCGCCACGTCGTCAGCTTGCCGCCGGTGATCGTGATCATCCCCGAGGAGGTCTCATACAGCTCGGCCTTGCGCGAGATGTCGACCGACTTCTTCGGATCGCCCGTCGAGATCAGCGGGCGCACGCCCGCGAACGCTCCCGTCAGGTCCCCCGCCCCCAGCTCGGCGCCGAAGAACGTGTTGATCGCATCGAGCAGGTAGGCCACGTCGTCCTCGGAGGGCTTGACGTGCTCGAGCGAGCCCTCGTAGTCGTTGTCGGTCGTGCCCACCAGCGTGTGCCCGAGCCAGGGCAGCGCGAAGATCGAGCGTCCCGAGCCGGCCGGCACGATCGCGCCGCCGATCAGCGGCAGATCCTCGTGGCGCAGCGTGATGTGCGTGCCGCGGCTCGGGCGGATGCGCGGCAGCTCGGCCTCGTCGTGCAGCTCCTGCGGGCGCAGCTCGTCCGCCCACACGCCCGTCGCGTTGATCACGCTGCTCGCGCGCACGTCGAAGGCCTCGCCACTCTCGCCGTCGAGCGCGCGCACGCCCCGCGCGCGCCCGTCCTGCTCGAGCAGCCCCGTCACCTCGACGCGATTGGCGCAGACCGCGCCGAAGCGCTCTGCCTCGCCGAGCACCGTCAGCACGAGCCGCACGTCGTCGGTCTGGCAGTCGTAGAACAGGTAGCCGCTCGTCGGCTCGCGCGTGGCCAGCGCCGGCAGCAACTCGAGCACTTCCTCGCCCGAGATCATCCGGTGGCGCTCGGGGCTCCACGACTCGCCGCCGTCGGCGCCGGCAACGGCATCTGCGCCGTCCGGCGCAGGCTCGGCGCCCTTGCGCTTGCCGCGCCGTGCGCGCCGGCGACCGCGCTCGACCGACATCACGTCATACAGGTTCAGTCCGACCCCCACCAGGCGATCCGGGTGAGCGCCGTCGAAGGCCGGCACGACCAGCGGCAGCGGGCGCACCAGGTGCGGCGCCAGCGCCACCATCAGCTGGCGCTCGAGCAGCGCCTCGCGCACGAGGCCGAGGTCGAAGTTCTGCAGGTAGCGCAGCCCACCGTGGACGAGCTTGCTCGAGCGGCTCGAGGTGCCCGCGGCGTAGTCGGTGCGCTCGAGCAGCGCCACGCTGTAGCCGCGCGAGGCCGCATCGAGCGCGACGCCCGCTCCGGTGATGCCGCCGCCGACGACGACGACGTCGAACTCCTCCTCGCTCAGCGCCGACAGCGCCTGGCCGCGCTCGATCACGCGCGCAGTCTCGCAGAGGCGGTGCTAGAGCTCGCCGAGCTCGGCCGTGATCTCCGAGACGGCCGACTTCGCGTCGCCGAACAGCATCGCCGTCTTCGGGTCGTAGTACAGCTCGTTTTCGATTCCCGCGAAGCCGGGGTTCATCGAGCGCTTGATCACGATCACCGAATGGCTGTCGTTGACTTCGAGGATCGGCATGCCGTAGATCGGCGAGGACGGCGTGTTCTTCGCCGCCGGGTTCGTCACGTCGTTGGCGCCGATCACGAGCGAGACGTCGGTGCGCTGGAACTCGGGGTTCGCGTCCTCCATCTCCTTCAGCTGGTCATACGGCACGTCGGCCTCGGCCAGCAGCACGTTCATGTGCCCCGGCATGCGCCCCGCCACCGGGTGGATCGCGTAGCTCACCTCGACCCCGCGTTTCTCGAGCTCCTTGGTCAGCTCGCGCACCGCGTGCTGCGCCTGCGCGACCGCCATGCCGTAGCCCGGCACGATCACCACGCGGCTCGCGTAGGCCAGCTGGATCGCCGCGTCCGCCGCGCTCGTCGATTTGACCGTGCCCGCGTGCTCGCCCGCGCCTTCGGCGCCCGCCACGACGCCGCCGCCGCCGAAGCCGCCCGCCACGATCGCCGGGATCGAGCGGTTCATCGCCGTCGCCATCAGGTTCGTCAGGATCGTGCCCGAGGCGCCGACGATCATCCCCGCGACGATCAGCGCCGTGTTGTTCAGCGCGATCCCCGTCGCCGCCGCCGACAGGCCCGTGAAGGCGTTCAGCAGCGAGATCACGACCGGCATGTCCGCGCCGCCGATCGGCAGCACCACCGCGTTGCCGAGCAGCGCCGAGCAGATCAACAGGCCGATGAAGATCCCCTCCGAGTGGTTGCCCGCCGCGATGTCGATCCCCGCCGCGACGGCCAGGATCAGCAGCACGAGGTTGACGATCTGCTGCGCCGAGCCGAAGCTGATCGGACGCCCCGGGATGATTTCCTGGAGCTTGCCGAAGGCGATGTTCGAGCCCCAGAAGGAGACCGAGCCGACGATCGCCGCGAACAGCGAGAAGACCGTGACGTACGTCGCCACGCCCGTGAAGCCGTCCGTCAGGCGGAACTCCGACCACGAGATCAGGAACACCGCGCCGCCGCCGACGCCGTTGAACAGCGCCACCATCTGCGGCATCGCAGTCATCTTCACCTGGCGCGCCGCCGGCACGCCGACGGCCGTGCCGAGCGCAACGCCGAGCACGATCAGGCCCCAGTTGCCCTCGCCCTTGTTCAGCAGCGTGGCGATCACCGCGATCAGCATGCCGACCGCCGCGATGCGGTTGCCGCGCACCGCCGTCGTCGGCCCCGACAGCCCGCGCAGGCCCTGGATGAACAGGGCGAAGGCGACGATGTAGAGGACGTCGAGGAAGCTGAGGTCCTGCAGGAAGGACGCCAGGATCACGCCGCTGCGCCTCCGTCCTGCCCGCCGTCCGCGTCCTTCGGCGGCTTCGGCTTGGACTTGAACATCTCCAGCATGCGATCGGTCACGAGGAAGCCGCCGACCACGTTGATCGTGCCGAACGCGATCGCGATCACGAGGATGATCTTGTTGAACGTGCCGTTGCCCGACGCGCCGACGACCAGCAGGCCGCCGAGCAGCACGATCCCGTGGATCGCGTTCGTGCCCGACATCAGCGGCGTGTGCAGCGTGTTCGGCACCTTCGAGATCACGACGAAGCCGATGAAGCCCGCGAGCACGAGGATCGCGAGGTTGGTCGTGAGCGTGCTCGCAACGATCATGCCGGGGCTCCTCCCGCCGCCTTCTCCACGGTCGACTTCGCGGCCGCGTTGACGATCTCGCCGTCGCGCACGATGCACGCGCCGGCGATTATCTCGTCATCAAAATCGAGCTTCAAGGCGCCGTCCTCGCCGACCAGCAGTTCCAGCAGCGAGAGCACGTTGCGCGCGAACAGCTGCGAGGAGTGCTCCGGCATGCTCGACGGCAGGTTCAGCGGCGAGACGATCTTCACGTCGTGCCTGACCACCGTCTCGCCCGGCTCGGTCAGCTCGCAGTTGCCGCCCGTCTCGCCCGCCATGTCGATGATCACCGAGCCCGGCTTCATTCCTTCCACGGCCTCCGCCGTGACCAGTTTCGGCGCCGGGCGACCCGGCACGAGCGCCGTCGTGATGACCACGTCGAAGCCCTTGATCGCATCCGTCAGCGCCTGCTGCTGCTGCGCGCGCTCCTCGTCGGTCAGCTCGCGCGCGTAACCGCCCTCGCCGCTGGCCTCGAGGCCCAGGTCGAGCCACATCGCGCCGAGCGACTGCACCTGCTCGGCCACCTCCGGGCGCACGTCGTAGCCCGTCGTGCGCGCGCCCAGGCGCTTGGCCGTGGCCAGCGCCTGCAGTCCCGCCACGCCGACCCCCAGCACGAGCACCTTCGCCGGCGGGATCGTGCCTGCCGCCGTCATCAGCATCGGGTAGAAGCGGCCCATCTCCTCCGCGCCGAGCAGCGCCGCCTTGTAGCCGCCGACGTTCGCCTGCGAGGAAAGCGCGTCCATCGACTGCGCGCGCGAGATCCTCGGGATCGACTCCATCGCGAACGCCGTCGCCCCCGCGTCCGCCAGCGCCTTCGTCGTCTGCGGGCTCGACAGCGGCGCCAGGAAGCCGATCAGGATCGAGCCCTGGCCGAGCGCGCGGATCTGCTCCGGGTCCGGCGGCGCGATCGTCAGCACCACGTCCGAGCGCCACACCTCGCCCGCGTCCTGCGTCAGCTCCGCGCCCGCCTCCGTGAAGGCCGCGTCCGGCACGAGCGCGTCCGTGCCCGCCCCGCTTTGCACGAGCACGTCGAGGCCCTTGCCCTTGAGCTTGCCCACGACCTCGGGCACGAGCGCAACCCGGTGCTCGCCCGCAGCCGTCTCCTTCGGAACGCCAATGCGCATGAAGGGCGGGAACGTATCCGATTGTGAAGACATCCGGTGTGCCGATCCGCACACAGGCGCTCGTCGCACCTATCATCGAGATCGCCGGCCCGCTGCCGGCCCACGGCCATGACAGTGAACCTGACCCGCATCTACACCAAGCTCGGCGACGGCGGCGAGACGCACCTCGGCGACATGAGCCGTGTCTCCAAGGTGCACCCGCGCGTCGAGGCCTACGGCACCGTCGACGAGCTCAACGCCACGATCGGCCTCGCGCTGCTCGCACCCGGCATGCCCGAGCAGTTCGCGCAGTGGCTCGCGCGCGTGCAGAACGACCTGCTCGACGTCGGCGCCGACCTGTCCGTGCCGCCGCCGCAGGGGGACGCGAGCGAGGGCTCGGACCCGCGCGGGCGCCTGCGCGTCGGCCCCGACTACACCGAGTGGCTAGAGCGCGCCTGCGACGAGGTCAACGCCACGCTCGCCCCGCTGCGCTCGTTCGTGATCCCCGGCGGAACCCCCGCCGCCGCGCACCTGCACGTCTGCCGCACCGTCTGCCGCCGCGCCGAGCGGCGCGCGATCGCCGTCGGCGAGGACGGCAACGCCGAGGTCGTGCGCTACCTGAACCGGCTGTCGGACCTGCTCTTCATCCTCAGCCGCGCCGCCAACAACGAGGGCGAGGGCGAGGGCGCCGAGCCGCTGTGGCAGCCCGGCGCGCACCGGGCCGAGGAGCACGGCGGCTCCTAGGCAGGTTCTGCAGGCCGGCGGCGGACCGCCGATGCCTCGCGCTCAGGCGCGGGTGGAGACGGCGCGCCGCGGGGGCCAGCGCCGCTCCGACGCGCGTAGGCCGGCCACGGCCAGCGAGATCCACAGCGCGCCGAGCAGATATCCGCCGAGCACGTCGCTCGGCATGTGCCACACGCGGATCAACAGCGCCGTGCCGATGCCGAGCATGAACGCAGCCGCCAGCGGCACCGCCAGCGCGCGCCAGCGCGGTGGCGTGACGAGCACCGCGCTGAGCGCGAGCGCCGTCGCCGCCGTCGCATGGCCGCTCGGCCAAGAGCTGGGGCCGATCGTGCGGCCGAAGCCGACGTGCGGTTCGGCCAGCAGCGGCTTGAGCAGATCGGCGCTGAGCGGCGCCAGCGCCATCACGACCGCCAGCGCGAACGCCAGCCGGCGACCGCCGCGCACGAGCGCGAACAGCACGATCGCCACCGCCCAG
>DATINR010000059.1:0-7120 GCA_035473995.1 Solirubrobacteraceae bacterium | reverse complement strand
CTTCCACACGAGCTTCCTGCACGCCGCCGCCGGGATCGGCCTCTTGCTGCTGTTCGGCTACGGCTTCTCCTGGTTCCTCGCCTTCATCGGCCTGCTCGTCTCCTCGCCCGAATCGGTCAACTCGGTCGGCTTCATCGCCGTCTTCCCGCTGACCTTCATCTCCTCCGCCTTCGTGCCCGTCGCCTCGATGCCCGACGGCCTGCGCCAGTTCGCCGAAGTCAACCCCTTCACGATCATCGTCGACGCCATGCGCCACCTGTGGCTCGGCGCGCCCGCTCACAACAGCGTGTGGGGCGCCGTCGTGTGGACCTTCGTGATCGTCGGCGTGTTCGCTCCGCTCGCCGTCGCGCGCTACCGCCGCGTCGGGCGCTAGAGCGGCCGGACCATGCCGATTGGCGCCGCCCGAGGTCAGACGCCTGTCCCGACCGCCAAGGCCCTCGTGCCGCTGCTGGCGTTGGCTTTCTCGATCGCGCTTGCGGCTCCGCCTCGCGCGCATGCCCGAGCGCCGCTGACCGACGGTGTGTACGTGGGCGTGGTCACCCCCGGCGTCGGCGCCGGCGGCATCGAGCTCGGCATGAGCCGCGCTCAGGTGATCGCCCGCCTGGGGCGACCCTTCGTGGATCTCGACCACGAATTCATGGAGTACGCCCGCTCTCACCCGGGCGACGGGAGCGCGAGGGGCGAATACCGCGAGTTCGACCTCTACCTGCGGGACGGGCGGGTCACGTCGATCGCGATCGGCAACCAACCCGGGTTCCACCTCGCCACGGGCGAGCGCGTCTCCGGGCCGGGCGCCATCTCCGCGCTGAGGCGCCGCTTCGGGCATCGCCTGAAGGCCGTGCACGGTCTCGGCGGACCGCTCTACCGGATCGTCGATCGGCGTCGCGGCAAGATCGTGTGGACCGACTTCTCGACCCCACGCTTCGGGCCACACGCGAAGATCACGAGCGTCGACATCGTGTGGCCGCTGCCGCAGCGTAGAGCAGGCGATCGGCGAAGCGCACACCGGCCGGCGCGAGCGCCGAGCCGAATCGGGCGCGTGTCGGCTCGCTCGGCTCACTAGCCTGGGAACAGTGCCCGAGACAACGCCCCACCGCGTCGTCGTCGTCGGCGGCGGCTTCGCCGGACTGCAGGCCGCGCTGAAGCTCGCCAAGGCGCGCAGGCGGGTCGAGCTGACGATCGTCGACCGGCGCAACTTCCACCTGTTCCAGCCGCTCGCCTACCAGGTCGCCACGGGCGCGCTCTCGCCGAGTGAGATCTGCTACCCGCTGCGCACGATCTTCCGCGGGCGCGAGAACGTCGACGTGCTGCTGGCCGAGGCCACCGGCTTCGAGCTCGACGCGCGCCGCGTGCGGCTGCGCTCGGTCGAGCAGGGCATCCCGGCGCCGGAGTTCGTCGAGTACGACAGCCTGCTCGTGGCCGGCGGCTCGCGCTACTCCTACTTCGGCCACGACGACTGGCACGCCTTCGCGCCCGAGCTGAAGTCGCTCGAGGGCGCGCTCGACATCCGCAGCCGGATCCTCACCGCGCTCGAGGCGGCCGAGTGGGAGGACGACGCCGAGCACCGCCGCGCCTGGCTGACGTTCGTCGTCGTCGGCGCCGGGCCGACCGGCGTCGAGATGGCCGGGCAGATCGCCGAGATCGCGCGCGACTGCAGCCCCGAATTCCACCGCGCTCACACGGCCACGGCACGCGTGCTGCTGGTCGAGGCCGCCGAGCGCGTGCTCACCGGCTTTCCCCCCTCGCTCTCCGCCCGCGCCGAGCGTGCCCTGCAGAAGCTCGGCGTGACGCCGCTGCTCGGCCACTCCGTGACCGATGTCGAGCACGACGCCGTGACGACGACCACGCCCGAGGGCGCGCACGAGCGTTTCGGAGCGCGGACCGTCGTGTGGGCCGCCGGCGTGACCTCCTCCGCGCTCGCCCGCCAGCTCGCCGAGGCGAGCGGCGCCGAGCTCGATCGCGCCGGGCGCTTGATTGTCGAAGAGGACCTCTCGCTGCCCGGTCACGTCGAGGTGCAGGCGCTCGGCGACATGGTCGCCGTGCGGCGCGCCGACCGCGTCGAGACGCTGCCCGGCCTCGCGCCCGTGGCGATGCAGCAGGGGCGCCACGCCGCCGCCAACGTGCGCGCGCGGCTGCGCGGCGGCCGGCCCAAGCCGTTTCACTACACCGACAAGGGCAACCTCGCGACGATCGGGCGCGCCAAGGCCGTCGCCGACATCAAGGGCCTGCACCTCAGCGGCGGCCTCGCCTGGGTCACCTGGCTGGCCGTGCACCTGTGGTACCTGATCGGCTTCCAGAACCGGCTGCTCGTGCTCACCCGCTGGGCCTTCAGCTTCGTCACGCACGGGCGCGGCGCGCGGCTGATCGGCGCCCCCGGCGAGCAGCGCCCCGAGCGTCGCTAGCTGAGCTGCGCGACGATCGCCGCCGAGTCCATCTCATCCCACGCCTGCACGATCTCGCCGCCGTCCACGCGCAGGATCGCCGTCGAGGTGAAGATCACATCGCGACCCGACGGCGCGCAGCCGAGGAACTCACCCACGTGGCGACCGCTCCAGCGCTGGTGCGCCGCCACCAGGTCCTCCTCGGCCAGCAGCAGCAGGATCTCGTGGCGCAGCGGCTCGAACGCGGCGAGGAAGTAGGCGACCACCTCGCGCTGGCCCTGCGCCCCGCGCTTGACGCCGTTGTGCACGAACCCCTTCGACAGCAGTCGCTCGCACGCGTATGCGTCGCGGCCGTTGATCGCCTCGCCGTAGAAGCTGCGCACGATCTCCTTGTTCTGCTCAAGCGACATGCAGCCACCCTACGAGTTCGTCGTCATTTAATTAATTGAATTAATAAAAATAGATCACGCCGCGGCGCCCGCCTCTGCCGCCGCCGCCGGGCGCAGCATCCCGGTGTCGCGTGACAGACGGCGCGCCAATGCCACCGGGAGCAGGCTGACGAGGATCACGAAGAACACGACCACGTTGACCTGCGGCAGCTGCTGGCCGAGGCGGATGTTGCCGAAGATCCAGATCGGCAGCGTGTTCTGCGCGCCCGCCGTGAACGTCGTCACGACGATCTCGTCGAACGACAGCGCGAACGCGAGCAGGCCGCCCGCGACGAGCGCCGTGGCGATCATCGGCAGTGTGACGAAGCGGAATGTCTGCCAGCCGTCCGCGCCGAGGTCCATCGAGGCCTCGACCAGCGAGGACTGCGTGCGGCGCAATCGCGCGAGCACGTTGTTGTAGACCGTCACGATGCAGAACGTCGCGTGGCCGACGATGATCGTCGTCAGCGAGAAGCCGATGCCACTGAAGTTGATGAACGAGTTCAGCGCCATCCCCGTGATGATCCCCGGCAGCGCGATCGGCAGCACGAGCAGGAACGAGATCGCTTCGCGCCCGAAGAAGCGGAAGCGGTGCACAGCGAACGCCGCCATCGAGCCGAGCAGCAATGCGATCGCCGTCGAGATCAGCCCCGCGCGGATCGACAGCCAGAAGGCGTGGCGCATTTCCGCGTTGTGCCAGGTCGAGGAGAACCACTTCGTCGAGAGGCCGTGCAGCGGCCAGCTCTGCACGTTCGACGGGTTGAACGCGTAGACCACGATCAGCGCGATCGGCACGAACAGGAACAGCAGGATCAGCACCGTCCACAGCGCGAACGCGATCCGGCTCAGTTTGCTCGTGCCGATCACAGCGCCTCGAACGCTCCCAGCCTGCGCGCGATCAGCAGGTAGACGCCCATCACGATCAGCGGCACCGTCGCGAAGGCCGCCGCGAACGGCACGTTGCTCGCCACGCCGACGTTCTGGTAGACGACGTTGCCGATGAAGTCAGAGCCCGCGCCGCCGACCAGCGTCGGCGTGATGTAGTCGCCGAGCGTCAGCGAGAAGGTGAAGATCGAGCCCGCCGCGATCCCCGGCAGGATCAGCGGGAACAGGACCGATCTGAACGTGCGCCAGCCGCGCGCGCCGAGGTCCGCCGAGGCCTCGATGTAGGAGTCCGGCACGCGTTCGATCGCCGACCAGATCGGCAGGATCATGAACGGCAGCCAGATGTAGCTGAACACGATCCACATCGCCCAGTTGGAGTAGCCGATGTTCAGCGAGCCGAGCCCGAGCTGGCCGATCGCCCAGTTGAGCACGCCGTCCTTGGCGAGGATCAGCCGCCACACGTACACGCGCACGAGGTAGCTCGACCACAGCGGGATCAGCACCGCCACGAACAGCGCGCCCTGCAGGCGCTTGGGCGCGATCCGCACGGCGAAGAACGCGAACGGCAGCGCGAGGATCGCGTCCGTCACGGTGACCGCCGCCGCGATCCCGATCGTGCGCAGCGCGATCGTGCGGTACGTGTCTACTTTCACCAGCGTTTCGAAGTTCTTCAGCGTCCAGCTGTGGACGAGGTTGCCCGTGAACGAGTCCACGCTCCACAGCGAGGAGACGAACAGCACGACGAGCGCCGCCAGGTAGATCAGCACGAACCACGCCAGCGGCCCCGACAGCAGCAGGCCGCCGCGCAGCCACGGCCGGCGGAACAGCGCCGCCGACACGCGGGTGCGGGCAGGGGTGCTTCGCTGCGGGGCGAAGCCGGTGGCGCTCACCGGCTCCGCCGCCGCTCGGGCGTCAGCCCGTTATTTCTGTCCACTTCTGCTGCCACTTCGAGTAGTCCATGCAGTCGCTCTGGCCGTTGCCGCATTCGGCGACCGGCGTGCGCCAGAACTTGATGCTGTCGAAGTAGCTCGCCGGCGCATTCGCGTGGTAGACCTCGCACGAGCCCTTTTCGATCTTTTCCATTTCGCCGCAGGCCTTCGTGTTGACAGGCGTCTCACCGTACGTCGTCGCCTGCTCGGCCTGCACCTTCGGGCTCGACACCCAGTTGACCCATTCGTAGGCGCAGTTCGGGTCTTTGGCGTGCGCCGAGAGCATCCACGTGTCCGCCCAGCCCGTCGCGCCCTCCTTCGGGATGATCTGTTCGACCGGCTCGTTGGCTTTCTTCAGCTGGCTGTACTGGTAGGGCCAGGCCGCGCCGATCACGGCGTCGCCGTTCTTGAACAGTTCGATCTCATCCGAGGCCAGCGCCCAGTACTTCTTGATCAGCGGGCGCTGCTGTTTGAGCAGGTCCGCCGCCGCGTCGAGCTGGTCTTCGGTCAGCTCGTACGGGTCCGAGATGCCGAGGCTCGGCTTCGTCTTCGACAGGTACAGCGCCGCGTCCGCGATCTGGATCGGGTTGGCCGGGACCGAGACCTCGCCCTTGTACTGCGGGCCGTAGATCGCCGACCAGCTCGTCGGCGCCGGCGAGACCGACTTGGTGTTGTACAGCAGCGTGTTCGGGCCCCATTGCAGCGAGATGCCGTAGTGCTTGCCGTCGACCGTGTTGTGCGGCGGCGACTGCAGCTGCGGCACGAAGTTCTTCCATTCCGGCACGAGGTCCACGTTCATCGGCTGCACCTCGCCGCCGCGGATCAGGCGCAGGCTGGCGTCGCCCGAGGCCGAGACCATGTCGTACTGGCTGCCGCCGCCCTGGCGCATCAGCGTGACCATTTCGTCGGAGGAGCCCGCGTACTTGGCGTGGACCTTGCATCCCGTCTTCGCTTCGTAGGGCTTGACCCACTTCGATTCGGCGTAGCCTTCCCACGCGACGAGGTTGAGCTGACCCTCGGTCTTGCCGATCTTGCTCGGCAGGTTGGACGCCGAGGAGCTGCTGCTCGACGAGGAGCCGCACGCGCTCGCGCCGACCATCATCGCGAGCAGCAGCGCGCCCAGCGCCCAGTCGATCTTTGCCAGTCTCATCAGGTTCTTCCCTCCTGTTTGGTTGTGTCGAGCAGCGAGGCGTCCTGCGTCCTGTAGGCAAGCCTCACGCGCCGGCCGCGCATCTGAAGCGCCTGCGCCGCCGATGTGTCCAGGTTCTGCTCGAGCGCGACGATCCGCTCGCCGCCGTCGAGCTCGACGTCGTAGCGCGTGACCGAGCCGAGGTAGGCGACCTCGCGGACCGTCCCCTCGAGCACGCCCGGCGAGCCCTGCGGCACCTGCTCGCCGTCGGTGAGCAGCCGCACCTTCTCCGGGCGCACCGTATACGTGAGGCCGTCGCGCACGATCGTGTTCGACGTGCCCACGAAGCTCGCCACGAACTCGTTGGCCGGGCGCTCGTAGACGTCGCCCGGCGTGCCGACCTGCTCGATCCGCCCGTCCGAGAAGACCGCGATGCGGTCGCTCATCGTCAGCGCCTCGTCCTGGTCGTGCGTGACGTAGACGAACGTGATGCGCTCCGACAGCTCACGCTGGATCGACTTCAGCTCGAACTGCATCTGCTGGCGCAGCTTCAGGTCGAGCGCGCCGAGCGGCTCGTCGAGCAAGAGCACGCGTGGGCGGTTGACCAGCGCACGCGCCAGCGCCACGCGCTGGCGCTGGCCGCCCGAGAGCTGGATCGGACGGCGTCCGCCGACGTCCGGCAGGCGCACCATCTCCAGCGCCTCCGCCGCGCGCTTGCGCCGCTCCTGCCTGCCCACGCCCGTCACGCGCAGGCCGTAGGCGACGTTCTCGGCCACGCTCATGTGCGGGAACAGCGCGTAGTCCTGAAAGACCGTGTTCAGCGGGCGCTCGTACGGAGGGCTTCGCGTCACGTCGACGCCGTGCAGCTCCACCGTGCCCGTGTCGGCCAGCTCGAAGCCGGCGATAACGCGCAGCGTCGTCGTCTTGCCCGAGCCCGAAGGGCCGAGCATCGTGAAGAACTCGCCCGGCAGCACGTCGAGCGTGAGGTCCTCGACGGCGACCACCTCGCCGAACGTCTTGCGCACGTTCGTGAGGCGCACCGCGGGCACGGTCGACGGTCCACCCGGCGGCGCCGGACCCGGGCTCGGCACATCGATCGTCGCGCCCCCACCGGACATCCGCAGCGAGTCTATTCCCAGCGCCGGGCGGCGGCAACTGGCGCGAATGGACAACTCGGCCCGTTCGCGCTGGCCTCTGCGTACTAGCTGCGCGGGTAGGGCAGCGGCTTGAGGATGCCGTCGAGGCGCTCGCGCAGCGGCTCGAAGCGCGGCGGCAGCGAGAGCCGCTCGCCGAGGTGGTCGGCGTCCTCGTCGACGGCGAAGCCGGGGCCGATCGTGGCGATCTCGAACAGCACGCCGCTCGGCTCGC
>DATINR010000058.1:0-4965 GCA_035473995.1 Solirubrobacteraceae bacterium | reverse complement strand
CGCCGGCAACCCGGGGGTCAACCCCTGGCGCGAAGCGCAGGAGGGCGAGGTCTAGAGCTTGCGCGCCTTGACGGCGGTGCCGTAGGCGCAGATCTCGGTCCAGGTGGTGCCCAGCTCGGAGGTGTCGAAGCGGAAGGCGATGATCGCATCGGCGCCTTTCGCGCCGGCCTCCTCTTCGAGTCTTTCCTGGGCGTGGAGGCGCCCTTCGGCGAGCAGCTTGGTCATGCCCTTCAGCTCGCCGCCGACGAGCGACTTCAGCGACGCGCCGATCTGCGCGCCGACGTTGCGCGAGCGCACGGTCAGGCCGAAGACCTCGCCGAGCACCTCTTCGATCTCGTAGCCGGGCAGGTCGTTCATGGTGGTGATGATCATCTTCGCCTCCTCGCGTGATTGCTCTCGCCCGCGGCGGACCGTACTCCTCGACCCTACTCCTCGGCCAGCGCGCGGGCCAAGGTCTCGTCGAACGAGGCGGGCGCGATGCCGAACGGCTCGGCGCCGCTCGGATCGGTCACGACGGTGTCGCTCGTCAGGCCCTCGACGAGCGGCCGCGCGACGTTCGTGTCGACGGGTGTGACGAGCCCGAGCCACAGGGCCGAGAGCCACGGCGTGATGAACGGGACGGGCAGCTTCGGCCGCGGGCGCACGCCCATGGCGAGCGCCATGCGGTCGAGCATGTCGGCGTAGGAGAGCACGTCGGGACCGCCGATCTGCACCTCGCGGCCGGCGGACTCGGGCACGTCGGGGGCGCGGCGCAGGTACTCGACGACGTCGTCGATCCCGATCGGCTGCGTGTCCTTGCGCAGCCACGAAGGGGCGATCATCACGGGCAGCCTTTTGACGAGATGGCGCAGCGTGCGGTAGGACTCGCTGCGCGCGCCGACGACCATGGCGGCACGGAAGTAGGTCAGCGGCGGGCCCTCGCGGGCGAGCGTCAAGGCGGTCTCGTGGCGGCTGCGCAGGTGCTCGGAGACGCGCTCGTCGCCGAGGCCGCCGAGGTATACGACGCGGCCGACGCCCTCGCGCTTGGCCATCCGCGCGAAGTTGACGGCGCCGCGCCGCTCGCGCTCCTCGTAGCCGGACCCGCCGGCCATCGCGTGGATCAGGAAGTAGGCGACGTCGATTCCCTCGCCGGCGCCCTGCAGGCTGTCGGCGTCGCCGACGTCGCCGACACGGATCTCGCAACCCAGCTGCTCGAGCGCGCCGGCGCGCGCGGGGTCGCGCACGAGGCAGCGCACGGTCGCGCCCGACTCGGCGAGCGACTGGGCGAGACGCCCGCCGATGAAGCCCGTGGCGCCGGTTACGAGCGCGCGCGTCGTGACAGCCTCACTGCTCGGGCGAGGCGCCGTTGCGGCGCTCAGCCAGATCGGGTCCGGTGGTGGTCGTCATCACGGACGCGGCGCCGCCGCCGAGCACGCGGCGCACGAGGCCGGGGGCGATCACGCGCAGCGCAGCGGCGATCCCGTAGGGGCGCGGCACGTAGCGCTCGGGCGTGCGCCCCACGCCGGCCTGGAAGATCGCCTCGGCGGCGTGCTCGGGCGTGGAGATGATCCAGCGCGTCCACGGCTTCTCGGTCAGCTCGGACTGGGGGAAGCCCTCGGTCGAGATGAAGCCGGGCAGCACGAGGCCGACGTGCACGCCGTGCTGGGCCTCCTCGGCCCACAGCGAATCCGACCAGCCGGCGAGCGCGAACTTGGAGGCGCTGTAGGCGCCGGAGCCGGCGCGCGCGACGCGCCCGGCGGTGGAGGAGACGTTGACGATCGCGCTCGGCGCGGACTCGCGCAGCAGCGGCAGGAGCGCCTCGGTCAGACGCACCTGGGCGTCGAAGTTGATCTCCATCGTGCGCCTGACGTTCTCCCAGCCGCCGTCGGCGAAGCGCGCCCGCCAGGCGGCGCCGGCGTTGTTGACGAGCAGGTCGAGTCGGCCGTGGCGCTCGAGCAGGTGATCGTGGATGCGCTGCGGTGCGTCCTCTTCGACGAGGTCGACGGCGCAGAAACCGACGCGATCCTCGCCGAGCTCGGTGGCGAGCGCGCGCAGGCGCTGCTCGCGCCGTCCGACGAGCACCACGCGGCTGCCCGGCTCGGCCGCGAGGCGCCGCGCGGTGGCCTCGCCGATCCCGCTCGACGCTCCGGTCACGAGCGCTACGCCGACACTGCCGGGCTGGGGTTTCGATTTTTTGATGATCGGAGACTCTTTTCGCTCGGTTGCGCAGCGACGGCGTATGCGACGGCCGACGGTTAGCCTGTCAGATCGGCGATGGCATGAGCGAACCAGCATCCAGCGAGGCGCACGACGCACTGCCTGCGCACAAGCGCGAGGCACTCGAGCTCTTCCGCGGGCTGCCGCGCCGCTACGACTTCCTCTCGGCGGCGCTCAGCTTCGGCCAGGACCCGCGCTGGCGCCGCGCGCTCGTCGATGCCCTCGCGCCGTCGCCCGGCGCGCGCGTGCTCGACGTGGCGACGGGCACGGGGATGGTCACGGCCGAGCTGCTCGCGCGCTGCCCGGACTGCACGGTCATCGGCCTCGACCAGAGCGCCGAGATGCTGGCGGGTGCCCGCACGCGCTTCGCCGGCGACGGTCGCGTCGAGCTCGTCGAAGGCCAGGCCGAGCGGCTGCCGTTCGACGATCGGAGCTTCGACGCGCTGACGTTCACCTACCTGCTGCGCTACGTCGACGATCCGGCGGCGACGCTGCGCGAGCTGGCGCGTGTGGTGAAGCCCGGCGGGCGTGTCTGCTCGCTCGAGTTCGGTGTGCCGCCGTGGCCGCCGGCCTACGTGGCATGGAGGTTCTACACGGCCGTCGGATTGCCCGTGCTGGGGCGCATCGCCTCGCGCGAGTGGGCCGAGGTCGGGCGCTTCCTCGGCCCGAGCATCCGCGGCTACTACGCGCGCAATCCGGTGGAGCGGATCGTCGGCTTCTGGCAGGCGGCCGGCCTGAGCGAGGTGCGCGTGCGCCGCATGAGCCTGGGCGGGGGCATCGTGATGTCGGCAGTCAAGGCCGAGGTCCCGGGCGATGCGCGCGGCGCCTGAGCGCCCCGCCTTCTACGCGCTCGGCGGCGGGCGCGCAGGCGAGCTCTTGACGCTGCTGCACCCGCCGTACACGGCGTGGCACGTCAGCTACTTCGCGCTCGGCGCGGCGCTGGCGCCGCACATGTACGTCAACCGGCTGCTGTGGGGGCTGGGTGCGTTCGCGCTGGCCGTCGGCGTCGCGGCGCATGCGCTGGATGAGCTGAACGACCGCCCGCTGGGCACGGGCCTGAGCGATCGCGCGCTGATCGCGCTCGCCGCCGTGAGCCTGCTCGGCGCGCTGGCGATCGGCGTCGCCGGCGCGATCACGGTCTCGGCATGGCTCGTGCCGCTGGTCGTGCTCGGCGGGCTGTTCCTGCCGGCGTACAACCTCGAGTGGGTCGGCGGGCGCCTGCACGGCGACATCTGGTTCGCGATCGGCTGGGGCGGCTTCCCGGCGTTCACGGGCTACTTCGTCGAGGCGCTGAAGATCGAACTCGCGGGCGTCCTGATCGCGGTTGCCTGCACTGTGCTGAGCGTCGCCCAGCGTCGTCTCAGCTCGCCGGCGCGCGAGCTGCGCCGGCGCACTCGCTCGGTGACGGGCGTGCGCGAGCTGGCCGACGGCAGCAGCGAAGAGCTGTCGGTGGCGCGGCTGCTGGCGCCGCTCGACGGGGCGCTGGCGGCGCTCTCGCTGGGCGTCGTCGTGACGGCGTGCGCGCTGGTCGCTGCGCGGCTGTAGGTCTCGTCAGTCGGCGAGCAGCCGCGCGCCTGGCCCTGGGTGAACCTCGAGCGCGTCGGCGGGCGCCTGAGCGTCGGGCGCGAGCAGTCCGAGCACGCAGCCGCCGAAGCCGCCGCCCATGATCCGCGCTCCGGCGGCGCCGGCGTCGAGCAGCCGCGCGACGGTCGCCTCGACGGCGGGCGTGGAGACCTCGAAGTCCTCGCGCAGGCTCGCGTGCGACGAGCTCAGCAGCGCGCCGAGCTCGGGCATGTCGCCGTCGCGCAGCGCCGCGACAGCGGCGCGCACGCGCTCGTTCTCGGAGAGCACGTGGTGGGCGCGGCGGGCGAGCGGCTCGGGCAGCTGCGCGGCGGCGCTCGCGCGTGCTTCGCTGAGGTTCTTCACGCCGAGCAGCTCGCCGGCGCGCGCGCACTCGGCGCGGCGTTCGTTGTAGCCGCCGCCGGCGTGCTCGTGGCGCTGGCCCGAGTCGAGCACGACCAGGCGCCAGTCGCCGAGCTTCAGCGGCACGGGCTCGAGCTCGAGCGTGGCGAAGTCGATCAGCAGCGCCGCGTCGGGCCGGCCGTAGAGCGAGGCGAGCTGGTCGAGCAGCCCGGTCTGGGCGCCGACCCACTCGTTCTCCACGCGCGCGCACACGCGCGCGAGCTCGAGCCGGCCGGGTTCGTCGGGGTCGATCCCGGCGAGCGCGAGCAGCGCGAGGCAGAGTGCGACCTCGAGCGCGGCCGAGGAGGAGAGCCCGGCGCCGCGCGGCAGGTCGCCCCCGATCTCCAGCGTGGCGCCGCTCACGTCGACGCCGAGCACCTCGAGCTCGGCGGCCATGCCGATCACGAACGCGCGCCAGCCGTGCTCGCGCTCGCGCTGGGTCACGGCGAAGGCGAACTGCTCGCCGAGGTCGCGCGCGTGCGCGCGGATCATCAGGTCGTCGACGGCGACGGCCTCGACGATGACTCCCTGGGAGATCGCGAAGGGGAGCGCGAGCCCGCCGTTGTAGTCGGTGTGCTCGCCGATCAGGTTGACGCGGCCCGGGCCGAACGCGCGTATGCGCTCTTCGGGCGCTGGCGATCGCTCAGGCACGGGCGATCGCGTCGCGCAGCGCGACGGCGGTCTCCTCGGGCAGCGTGTCCGAGATGAACGTGCCCGCGCCCTGCTCGGAGCCGGCGAGGAACTTGAGCTTCTCGGCGGTGCGCAGCGGCGGGTAGAACTCGACGTGCAGGTGGCCGCTGCGCTCGG
>DATINR010000057.1:0-8491 GCA_035473995.1 Solirubrobacteraceae bacterium | reverse complement strand
GATCCAGTTCAAGCCGGGCGGGATCATCACCACACGCGCGCATGAAGTGCTGCGCGATGCGCACGAGCTGCTCGAGCGGATCGCCGCCGTCGGCATGTTCGGCGCGATCGAAGACGGCACGTTCGGCGACGTGCGCCGGCGTATCGACGAGGGCCGTGGGATCGATGGGATCGTGGCGACCGACGAGCGCTACTACAACCCGGCGCTCGAGCTGATGGGGGCGGTGCGCGTTGCCTAGCCACGCCCCTTCCGTGGACCTGGCCCGGGTGAGGCCCTACGGCGACCACCTCGGCGACGGCATCGTCCAACTCAGCTTCACGCTGCCCGTGCCGCACGGGCCGGCCGCGCGCAAGGCCGCGCTCGAGCTGGCGGCGAAGCTCGGGCTGGACCGCCCGGAGGTCGTGCACCACCAGCGCCTGCTCGATGGCTACACGCACTTCCTGCTCTACGGCCACGTCGTGCAGACGGTCGACTACACCGCGCAGCAGGGCGGCGAGCTGGAGATCGAGTACATGTCAGAAGACGAGATCGACGCCTTCGCGACCGCGCACGTGGGCCGTCCGATCGTCGTCGTCGGGGCTTGCACCGGGTCGGATACGCACAGCGTCGGAATCGACGCGATGCTCGACCTCAAGGGCTTTCACGGCAACCGCGGGCTTGAAGGCTACCGCGCGTTCGACGCCCACAACCTCGGCAGCCAGGTGCCCAACGGCGTGCTCGTGGCCAAGGCGATCGAGCTCGACGCGGATGCGATCCTCGTGTCGCAGACGGTCACCCAGCAGGACCTGCACATCCACAACTTGACCGAGCTCGTCGAGATGGTCGAAGCCGAGGGCAGGCGCGAGCGGACGATCCTCGCCTGCGGCGGCTCACGCGTGACGAGCGAGCTCGCCAAGGAGCTCGGCTTCGACGCGGGCTTCTCGCGTGGCACCTACCCGGTCCACCTGGCGAGCTTCCTCGTGCGCGAGGTCGCCGCGCGGATCGAGCGCGAGCGGACGGCCGGACATGAGATCTCCGAGAACGGCGTCGCTCGCAGCGAGGTGCTCGGATGAGCCTGCAGGAGGCCGGCGACGCCGAGCTCGCACCGCCCGCGCAGCCCGCCGACGCCGCCGCTGAGGCCGTCGGCGCCGACGAACGGCGCCAGAAGATGGAGCGCCTGCGCAGCGAGGGGGTCGAGCCCTACCCGCACCTGCGCACGGACGTCCCGCGCACGTGGATCGCCGACCTGCTCGCGGCGCACGAGCCGGCCGCGATGAAAGCCGGCCCGCACCCCGGCCTGCGCTACCGCGTGTGCGGTCGGCTGATCGCCAGGCGTGGGCACGCGAAGACGACGTTCTTCGACGTCCGCGACCAGTCGGGCTCGATGCAGGTCGTGGCGCGCCTGCAAGCGCTCGGCGCGGAGGCATACGAGCACGTCACGGGTCTCGACATCGGCGACATCGTCAGCATCGAGGGAGACGTGTACGTCACCCAGCGTGGTCAGCTGACGCTCGGAGTGAGCGACTGCACGCTGCTGGCCAAGGCGCTGCGGCCGCCGCCGGACCGCCGCCACGGGATGGAGGACGTCGGCTCGCGCTATCGCTACCGCGAGCTCGACCTGCTCGCCAACGCCTCCACGCGCGAGATGTTCTTCAAACGTACGAAGGCGATCGAGGCGATCCATGCGGTGCTGCGCGAGAAAGGCTTCACGCAGGTCGAGTCGCCGATGCTGCAGACGCTCGCCGGGGGCGCCTCCTCGCGGCCGTTCACGACCCACCACAACGCGCTCGACGTCGACCTGCACCTGCGCATCTCGGTCGAGCTGTACATGAATCGCTGCGTCGTCGGCGGCCTGGAGAACGTCTACGACCTCGGCCGCGCGTTTCGCAATGAGGGCATCTCCCATCGCCACTCGCCCGAATTCACGATCCTCGAGTGCATGCAGACCTATGCGGACTACATGGACATCGCCGTGTGGTGCGAAGAGGTGACAGAGCAGGTCGCACTGCGCACGCTCGGCACGACGAAGGTCGAGCAGCACGACGGCACGGTGATCGAGCTCGCCAAACCGTGGGCGCGGATCACGCTGCGCGATGCGATCAAACAGGCCGTCGGGCTCGACTACCTCGAGGCCACGCGCGAGCAGCTCTTGGCGCAGCTCGACGACGCCGATCCAC
This sequence comes from Solirubrobacteraceae bacterium, assembly GCA_035473995.1. GTDB lineage: Bacteria > Actinomycetota > Thermoleophilia > Solirubrobacterales > Solirubrobacteraceae > Palsa-744. The sequence goes on along the minus strand of DATINR010000057.1, from coordinate 6,335 downwards.
AGAAGAGCTGGGCGAAGCTCGTGGAAGACGTGTACAGCAAGCACGTCGAGCCCTTCCTGATCCAGCCGACGCACGTGTTCGACTTCCCGCTCGACCTGTTCCCGATCTGCAAGCGCCACCGCGACGACCCGCGACTGGGAGAGCACTTCGACACGGTGATCCGCGGCATGGAGGTTCTCTCCGGGGACACCGAGCTGAACGACCCGATCGACCAGTGGGACCGCTTCGTCAAACAGCGCAGCGAGCGTCCCGGCGACGACGGCGACCAGCCGCAGCCCCACGACGAGGGTTACGTGCGGGCGCTCGAATACGGGATGGCCCCCACGTCGGGTGGCGGGATCGGCGTCGACCGACTGCTGATGATCCTCTCGGGGGCCGAGTCGATCCGTGAGGTCGTCCCCTTCCCGACGCTGCGCGAGCTGCGCTGAGCGCCGGCCGCGCGGGCGCCGAGGCGGCTGGACGACGGTCGAGGCCACCTTGCAGCAAGACTGCGGCGGTGACCGGGTGGGTCCCGAATTTCCACACAAGTCAGAAACAGGTCCTGTCAGAAACACAAGTGGAAAAGCTACTTCTAGAATCCGATTACCGGAATTACTGTCTTCTCGGCCCTTTGTTATGGGCTTGATCGTGTAGCCTGGACTGTTCTTTTCGCCGCCACTGGTGGGGCCGCTCCTAGGACTACGCTCCTAGTCATGGAGCGCGGGTCTTCTGCAAAGCTCCAAGTACGGGGGCATCGACAATGGACACCGCTCGCCAGGGCCCTGACGGCCACCGGCGACCGCTGGACCCTGCTGATCGTGCTCGCTCTGTCGCACGAGACGCTGCGGCTGAGCGTGCTGCGCTCCCGGCTGCCGGGCGTCAGCTCGGGCGTGCTCGACCACCACCTCGGCCAGATGACCGCGCTCGGACTGCTCTCGCGCCAGCGCTACCGCGAAATGCCGCCGCGCGTGGAAGTCGCGCTGACGCAGGCCGGCAGCGAGCTGCTGCCGATCGCGGCAGCGCTTGCGCGGTGGGGCATGCGCCATGAGTGGCCGCCCCCACCCGGCAGCGTGTACGTGCGCGCCGATGCCGTGCTGCGCCAGCTGCCGGCACTGCTCGAGGAGCAGGACGATCTCCCCGACGGCACCGTCGAGGCGGTCGTCGGCGAGGGAGAGGAGCGCACCGCGCACTGGTTCAAGATCGCCGACGGACGCCTGCGACCCGCGAGCGAGCGCGCCGCCAAGGCCACCGCGAGGATCGAGGGCGACGATCGGGCATGGATCGCCGCGCTCGGGCCCGATCGCGACTACTCGGGGCTGAACTTAGCGGGACGGCGCAAGCTCGCCCAACGCGTGCTCGAGGCGCTGCCGCGCACCGTCGCCTTCGAGCAGGACGGCGCGCTCGACGGCGAGCCGGGGCGCGCTTCGGCTGCCGGCGGCCCTGCCTTCGACGGCGCGGTGCCGGAAGACGGCGCCGGTCGCTATGGAAGCGCGCCGCCGGAGGGCGAGATGACGACCGCGCCAACTGCAACCGAAGACGGCGCGACGAGACGCGAACCGGACCGGCTGATCGACGACGACCCGCGAGACGACGAGGGCGGGCGCCGCGATGACGACGAGGGTCAAGCGCGACGGCTTACCTAGAGGAGAGCTCGCCGCGACGAGCCTCCCCGACGACGGCACCGCGCGTACGCGATGGCAACGTGCGTGTGCCGACAATCGTCTGTAGATGCTTCGTCTGCACTACATCAGACTGGCCGGATGGACGCGGTACACGCCAGCTTCGCCGCCAACCTGCGGATGCATCGCACGCGGCTGGGACTGTCTCAGGAGGCGCTGGCGGAGTTGTGCGACCTGCATCGCACCGAGATCAGCCTGCTCGAGCGGAGCAAGCGCTCACCGCGCCTGGAGACGATCGTCAGCCTCACGCACGGCCTGCAGCTTTCGTCGGTGTGCGATCTGCTGCAGTCGCAGTCCTGAAGGACTCGGGATACCGGGCCTTCACGGACACCGCGGCCGGGCGAAAGCTGCGGCGCCCGCGGAGACCCGGTATCGAGGGGGTGACACCTCGATCTCTTCCTCGAGCGCCGTCGGAGAGGGATAACGGCACCCAAGCTCTTGCCCCCTTCTGTCGTGTGGCCGATCAAATTTGGACCAAAATGTTTCTGACCCAAGCTTGTTCCGCAGAACACGCTACTTCCATATATTGGGCTTGACTAGATGCGTCTCCCACTTCGACCCGGTGTTCCCGTGCGGCGCGGCGCACCTCCTGGCTGCGGGCGCGACGAGTTCGCCCCCGCGCGTCCATAGACTCTCGCGCCGATGCCCGAGCAAGCTGGTGCCACCGTCGCGAGCGCGGCCCCCGAGCGCGCCGTTGGCGGCGTCCTGCCGGCACAGCGCCTGCGCGAGGCGATCGCGCAGGAGTGGATCGTGGCCGGTGCGTGGCGCATCCCGCAGGAGTCGGTGCAACCTGCGAGCGTCGACCTGCGCCTGGGCGAGCGCGCGTGGGCGCTGCGCTGCAGCTTCCTGCCGGACAGCGACTCGACGGTCGAGCAGAAGGTCGAGGATCTCGCCTTCGAACAGATCGACCTTCGCGACGGTGCCACGCTCGAGCGTGACCGGCCCTACCTGGTCCCGCTGATCGAGGAGCTGCGCCTGCCCGAGCACGTGCGGGCCAAGACCAATCCGAAGAGCTCCACGGGAAGGCTCGACGTGTTCACGCGCGTGCTAACCGACCGCAGCCACCGCTTCGACGAGATCGCGGCCGGCTACCACGGCAAGCTCTACCTCGAGGTCGTCCCACGCACATTTGCGATCCGCGTGCAGACCGGGCTCGCGCTCAATCAGGTGCGCCTCGCCGACGGCGATGGGCGACTGAACGACGGCGAGCTGCTGGCCCTGCACGAGCAGCTACCGCTGCTGTTCCGCGACGCGCAGGCGCTCGCGCAGTCCTCGCTCTCGCTCGGCGACGGCCTGTTCCTCAGCCTCGACGCCTCGGGCGGGACCGACAACACGGTCGGCTACCGTGCCAAGAAGAACAGCCTGCCGATCGATCTGACGAAGGTCGGGGCGCTGCGCTGGCAGGACTACTGGGAGCCCGTCCACCCGGAGGCGAAGCGGCGCATCGTGCTCGAGCCCGAGGTCTTCTACCTGCTGCTGTCGGCTGAGGGCGTTCGCATCCCTCCGTCCTATGCCGCGGAGATGCTCGCCTACGATCCGACGGCCGGCGAGCTGCGCACGCACTACGCGGGCTTCTTCGATCCTGGGTTCGGCTACTCACGCGCCGGCGAGCCGGGAGGCAGCCGCGCCGCGCTCGAGGTTCGCGCACGCGACGTCTCGTTCATGGTCGAGCACGGTCAACCGGTCTGCAAGCTCGCCTTCGAACGCATGACCGAAGAGCCGGATGTGCTCTACGGCACCGACGTGGGCTCCAATTATCAGGGCCAACAGACCATGCTGAGCAAGCATTTCCTGGGCCGACCGGACGGCGTTTGAGCATAAGGCTCGAACTGTTGCATTTGTTCGCATTGTCGTAATCGAGCAGGGCATTTGCCTTCTCGTACGAAATAAGCGACCATTGTCCGCTCTATCATCCCTCGGAACCAAACTGTTTATGATCGTCTAGTGCCGCTTCCCCATTAGCGGCGCCAGACGATCAAGGGATTTTCCAGGACGAGGAAGAGCCCCCTAGCCCCCATCAAACGGACAGGGACAAGTACACATGCCCAGAACAAGTTCAAAAGCTCCAAAAGCATCTTCGGCCTCGCAAGAGCCGGCGTGGTCGATCCCGAGCCTGCGCGAGCCGCGTTATTCGCAGTCGCTCGAGCGCGGCCTGGCGATTCTCAGCTGCTTCACGCCCAAGCGACCGGTGCTGGGCATCGCGGACATCGCCGATGAGCTGGGGATGAGTCGCTCGACGACGCACCGCTATGTGATCACGCTGCTCGCGCTCGGCTATCTCGAGCAGGGCGCCTCGCGCAAGTATCGCCTCGGTCTGCGCGTCACCGACCTCGGCATGTCGGCGCTCAACTCCACCGGCCTTCGCGAGCACGCCCAGCCCTACCTCGAAGAGCTGCGCCAACGCACCTCCTACACGGTCAGCCTCGCCGTGCTCGACGGACCCGAGATCCTCTATGTAGACCGTGCGCGCAGCTTCCGCCGCGGTCAGGGGCAGGGCGGCCTCGACGTGCGCACCGGCTCGCGCCTGCCGGCCTACTGCACGGCGATGGGCAAGCTGCTGCTCGCCAACCTCCCCGAGTCCGACCTGCGCGAGCTGCTTGGTTCGATCAAGCTGACAAAACAGGGGCCGAACACGATCACGAGCAAGAAAGCCCTGCGAGAGGAGCTCGACGAGGTGCGCGAGGCCAACTTCGCCGTCGATGACGAAGAGCTCGCCAAGGACCTCTACTCGATCGCCGCCCCCGTTCGCAACGAGGGACGCCAGGTCGTCGCCGCCGTCGAGATCGCCGTGCCCAGCTCGATGATCACGATCGGCGAGCTGGTCGACGCGCTCGGTCCGCACCTCGTCTCGACCGCCGACCGCATCTCCGCGCGCCTCGGCTTCCGCCGCGACGACGAGCAGGGCTAGGCGCGGAAGGCGAACGCGGGCAGGCGGGGGCCGGGGAGGGACCGCCGCTCGCGCCCGTCGCGTACTCTCTGCGACCGGATGCCGCTGTCCATGCTCCGCTCCGCGCTCCCCCGGGCGCTCGCGCCCAAGCGCGCGCTCGCGCTGCCATGCGTCGTGCTGCTCGCCCTCGGGCTCTCGGCTTGCGCCAAGGGCGTCTCCACGTCTGGCCTGAAGGGCGACGCCAAGGCCGCCGCAGAAACGATCAAGAACCTGCAGACCGACGTCACGGCAGGCGATGAGAAGAAGATCTGCGAGAACGACCTGGCCAAGCCGCTCGTGGCCAAACTCGGCGCCAGCGGCGGTAGCTGCGAAAAGGCGATCAAAGACCAGCTGACCCAGGTCGACTCCTTCGAAGTGACCGTCGAGGCGATGCAGGTCACCGGCAGCACCGCCACAGCGCACGTCAAGAGCATCTACTCCGGCAAGGGCCGCAAAGGCACCCTCTCGCTCGCCAAGGAAGGCGGCAAGTGGAAGATCTCCTCGCTCGGCTGAGGCTTGATCAGCTGATGCCGTCGATCAGCTGACCCGGCGAGCTCAGGCCGAGGCCCTTCGCGAGGATCACGATCGTCTCAAGGCGCGGCGATCGCTTGCTGCGCTCGAGCAGGCTGATCTCGGTGCGGTGCAGGTCGCACTGGTCCGCCAGCGCCTCCTGAGACAGCCCCGAGCTGTCGCGCGCGCGGCGCAGATTCGCCGCGAACTGCTCACGTGGAGTCGGCATGTCTGCACTCTCACGTATGACGGACAAAGCCTCAACAGACAAAACGTCGCGCCCGCGCGGAGCGTTCGCTCGGCGCCCCGCGCTCGCCGCGCCGGCGCTCCCTCCCCCTCTGACGGTCACCGCGGCTCAGGCGAGCGAGCGCCCGTACTGTCGCTCGTAGTAGGCGCGATAGTCGCCCGAGCGGATCGGCTCCCACCACCACGCGTTGTCGCGGTACCACGCCACCGTCTGCTCGAGTCCCTCGGCGAAGCGCACCTGCGGAGCCCAGCCGAGCGCGCGCACCTTCTCCGAAGAAAGCGAGTAGCGACGATCGTGGCCGGGGCGGTCGGCGACGTACTCGATCTGCGACTCGCTTGCGTCCGTCGCCGCGATGATTCGCCGGACGACGTCGATATTCGCCTCCTCGTCCGGCCCCCCGGCGTTGTAGACCTCGCCCGGCACGCCGTGCTCGAGCACGTGCCCGATCGCACGCGAGAAGTCGGTCGAGTGGATCCAGTTGCGCACCTGCATGCCATCGCCGTAGACCGGCAGCGCGTCTCCGTGCAGCGCGTTGAGGATCATCAGCGGGATCAGCTTCTCGGGGTACTGGTACGGGCCGTAGTTGTTCGAGCCACGGCAGATCACAGCCGGCAGCTGGTAGGTGTGGAAGTAGCCCAGCACGAGCAGGTCCGCCCCAGTCTTCGTCGCCGAGTAGGGCGAGGAGGGTCGCAGCGGCGACTCCTCCGTGAACGAGCCCTGCTCGATCGAGCCGTACACCTCGTCCGTGGAGACCTGCACGTAGCGCAGCTCGCGGGCGCGCGCCGCGTCGAGCAGCACATACGTGCCCAGAGCATGCGTCTTCACGAACGCGTCCGGCTCGGCGATCGAGCGATCGACGTGGGTCTCGGCCGCGAAGTTGACGATCGCCTCCGGTGCCGCCGCCTCGATCGCCTTCGCCACGGCCGCCGGATCCTCGATCGCGCCTCGCTCGAAGCCGAACGCCGGGTGCTCTGCGAAGTCGTGGAAGTTCTCC
>DATINR010000056.1:0-63342 GCA_035473995.1 Solirubrobacteraceae bacterium | reverse complement strand
GTGGCCACGGACAGCGCCTGCGGGTCGGCGTTGCCGATGTCCTCGGAGGCGAGGATCACCATCCGCCGCACGATGAAGCGCGGGTCCTCGCCGCCCTCGAGCATCACGGCGAGGTAGTACAGCGAGGCGTCGGGGTCCGAGCCGCGCGTCGCCTTGATCCAGGCCGAGGCGTAGTCGTAGTGGCGATCGCCCCCTTTGTCGTAGAGCACGGCACGCCGCTGCAGCGCGTCCTCGACGCGGGCGAGCGTGACGCGCCCGTTGCCCGCCTCGCCGGCCTGCGCGGCGGCCTCGGCGACCGTCTCGGTGGCGAGCTCGAGCGCGTTGAGCGCCGTGCGCGCGTCGCCTTCGCTGCGCGCGGCGAGGAACTCGATCGCGTCCTCGTCGACGTTCGCCTCGGCCGCGCGGTGCAGCAGCGTGGCGACCTCGTCGGCGGTGAGCGCCTGGAGTGCATATACACGCACGCGCGAGAGCAGCGCGCCGTTGACCTCGAAGGCGGGGTTCTCGGTGGTGGCGCCGATCAGCGTCAAGAGGCCCTCCTCGACGGCCGGCAGCAGCGCGTCCTGCTGGGCCTTGTTGAAGCGATGGATCTCGTCGAGGAACAGCACCGTGCGTCCGCTCGCGTCGTCGCCGGGGGCCAGCGAGCGGCGGTGCTCGGCGCGCTCGATCACGGCGCGCACCTCGGCGCGCCCGGCCTGCACGGCGCTCAGCTCCTCGAAGGCCGCCTGCGAGTGCTCGGCGACCATCCGCGCGAGCGTCGTCTTGCCCGATCCGGGCGGGCCGTAGAGCACCATCGAGTGCGGCCGGCCCAGCTCGATCGCCGTACGCAGCGCCGAGCCCTCGGCGAGCAGGTGCGTCTGGCCGACGAACTCGGTCAGCGCGCGCGGGCGCATCCGCACGGCCAGCGGGCGCCCGGCGTCGCTGCTCGGCTCGTCGAACAAGGTGTTCTCCATCGCCTGAGTATCGCGCGCGCCGTGGCGATCCCGAATAACAACAGGACAAAGCGGGCAAGGGGGAAGCGGCGCACCGCGACGGACGACTTCGAGCGGGCGCCGGCGCCGGCCGGAGAGGGAAGGCCGGGCGATTGGACACGTGTGTATGCGATTGCAGCAGGAGGTTGGCCAGGCGTGGGTGTCGAACCTGTACGTCCGATGTTTATCTGGAGCCCAGTGGTGTGCGTAAACGGGAGCGGTCGCTGATGGGCGCAGGCGCCGCCGAAATCTTCCCTGGGACGGGAGGCGGCTTCGACGTGGCCGAGGCCACCGAGGAGATCGCTGCCCGCTCGCCGCTGCAGCTGTTCTGGCGACGCCTGCGCAAGGATCGCGTCGCGCTCGTCTCGCTCGGGTTCGTCGTGTTCCTCGTGATCGTCGCGCTCGCGGCGCCGCTGATCGTGAAGATCCTCGGCCTGCCGAGCCCTTACACGCAGAACCTCAACCTGACCGACGAATTCGGCAGCCCGCTGGGACCGAGCGGCGCCCACCCGTTCGGCGTCGACCAGCTCGGCCACGACGTGATGTCGCGCGTCATCTACGGCACGCGCGTCTCGCTGGAGGTGGGCATCGTCGGAACGTCGATCGCCACGGTGATCGGCGTCTCGTTCGGTCTCGTCGCCGGCTACTACCGCGGCTGGGTGGACACGCTGCTGTCGCGCACCGTCGATGTAGTGCTGTCGATCCCGGTGCTGCTGCTGGGCCTGGGGATCGGCGCCGCCTGCGCCGTTCGCGGCTGCATCGGCGGCGCGATCTCGCCGGGGACGAGCGTGATCATCTTCCTGATCGCGCTGGTCAACTGGACCTACATCTTCCGCATCGTGCGCGGGCTCGTGCTGTCGCTGCGCGAGCGCGAGTTCGTCGACGCCGCGCGGGCGCTCGGGGCTTCGGACGCGAGGATCATGTTCCGCGAGATCCTGCCGAACCTGGTCGCGCCGGTGATCGTCTACGCGACGCTGCTGATACCGCTGAACATCCTGCTCGAGGCCTCGCTGTCGTTCCTCGGCGTCGGCGTGCGCCCACCGACGGCCAGCTGGGGGCAGATGATCGCCGCGGCCACGCCGATCTTCAACACGGCCTGGTGGTACATGACCTTTCCGGGCGTCGCGCTGCTGTTGACCGTGCTCGCATTCAACTTGCTGGGCGACGGTCTGCGCGACGCGCTCAACCCACGAACGGCCCGGTGATCTGCCGGTGCCGCGAACAACAACAAAAGGAGGCGTCCGTATGCGGTCGCTAAGAACGATTGTGGCGGCGGGGGTGACCGCGGTGCTGGTGCTCGCGCTCGCCGCATGCGGCTCGAGTAGCAGCAGCAGCTCGAGCAGCAGCTCGAGCTCCAACGGCTCGGTCCCATCCGGCGTGCAGACGCCGAAGACGGAGTCGCTGACAGGCGGCAAAAAGGGCGGCACGCTGAATGTCGAGCAGAACGAGGACTACGAACACCTCGACCCGGGGCAGTCGTACTTCTCGCTCGACTACGACATCACCAATGCGACCCAGCGATCGCTCTTCAGCTACAAGCCGAACACGTTCTCGGTGGCCACGCCGGACATGGCCGAAGGCGAGGCGCAGATCTCCGACGACAACAAGCTGATCACGATCAACATCCGCAAGGGCGTGCACTTCGGGCCGCCGGTCAACCGCGAAGTGACGGCCGCCGATGAGGTCTACGCGCTCGACCGCGTCGCCAACCCGAACGTCGCCAATCCCTACTACGAAGGCTATTTGAGCTCGATCGAAGGGATGAAGACGGCCAAAGGCGGGCCGGTGCCGGGCATCAAAGCGACCGGCAAGTACACGCTGCAGATCAAACTGACCGAACCGCAGGCGGGGATCGTGGTCGCCTCGATGGTGCTGCCCTACACGGCGCCGGTGCCGGAAGAGTACGCGAAGAAGTTCGACGCCAAGAAACCGAGCGAATACGTCAACTACATGGTCGCCACGGGGCCGTACATGCTGAAGGCCGACTCCTCGGGGAAGATCCTCGGCACCGGCTACCAGCCAGGCAAATCGGCGACGCTCGTGCGCAACCCGAACTGGAGCGCGAGCACCGACTACCGTCCGGCCTACCTCGACCAGATCGACGTCTCGATCGGCGGCGATCCTGAGGTGATCGGGCGCCAGGTGCTCGAAGGCAGCCACATGGTGCAGACCGACACGCCGGCCTCGCCGATCCTCAAGCTGGCCTTCCAGCAGCACAAGAGCCAGCTGCAGATCTCGCCCGGATCGGGCTCGCGCTACATCGCGATCAACAACAGCTACGGGCCCTTCAAGAACGTCAATCTGCGCAAGGCGTACTGGGCGGCGACGAACCGCGAAGCGCTGGACAAGCTGCGCGGCGGGAAACTGGTCACGGACATCCAGACCCACTACCTGTGGACCGGCATCCCCGGCTTCGAAGAAGCCGGCGGCTACCCGGGTCCGAAGGTGGACTACAACGAAAACCCGCAAGGCGACATGAAGGTCGCCGAAAAGTACATGAAGCTGGCCGGCTACCCGAGCGGCAAATACACGGGCTCGGAAACGCTGCAGGTCGTCGGCGACTCCTCGCCTCCGGCCAACAACGTGGCCGAAGCGGCGAACCAGACGCTCAAGAACCTCGGCTTCAAAACGAAGCTGAACCTCGTCGAGCACACGGTCATGTACTCGAAGTACTGCGGCGTCATCTCCGAAAAGATCGACGTCTGTCCGAACGTCGGCTGGGTGGCAGATTTCGGTGACCCGCAGGCGGTGCTGGACGTGCCGTTCAACGGCAACCTGATCGTCAAGAACGGCACCAACTCCAACTGGGGCCTGGTCGACCACCCGAAGATCAACGCCGCGATGGAAGCGGCGTCGAAGGTCGTCGGCGAAAAGGCCCGCGGCGAAGCATGGGCGAAGATCGACCGCGAACTGGTCGAAGAAGCTGTCGTCGTCCCCTACGAATGGGGCAAGCAGCCGAACATCGAGTCCAAAGACGTGGCAGGGGTCGGGCAGCTCTGGAACACGGGCACCTGGGACCTCTCGTTCACCTCACTGAAGTAATCGACGCAACAGCAGCCGGGGAGGCGGGTCAGCCCGCCTCCCCGGCGTAGCTGCGTATCGACGTAGCCGCAAACGCTTGCCGCACAGAACTGGAGCCGGGCAATGTCAAACGAGGATCAATGACCCGCTACATCATCCGCAGGCTGCTGTGGGGCCTCGTGCTGCTGGTCATCGTCATCGCGCTGCTGTTCGTGATGTTCCGCGTGCTGCCCACGGCCGATCCGGCGAAGCTCCGGGCGGGCCGCCTGCAGAGTCCGAAGATCATCGCCGAGATCCGCCACACCTACGGGCTCGACAAATCGCTGCCGGCGCAGTTCTGGCTGTACCTCAAGGACCTCTTCCTGCACTTCAACCTCGGCTTCAGCTTCTACAGCGGCGCGCCGGTCAAGGAACTGATCTTCAACCGCGTGTCGGCGACGCTGTCGCTGGTCATCGGCGGAGCCATCGTCTGGGTCGTGACGGGCGTCGGCGTCGGGATCGTGTCCGCCAGGCGCGCCGGCTCGCGCCTGGATCGCGCGAGCATGGGCAGCGCGCTGGTGCTCGTCTCCGCGCCCGAATACTGGCTCGGCCTGATCGTCTTGTACCTGTTCGCGTCGGACATCGGACAGGTGCGGATCTTCCCCGGCGCGGGCAGCTACGTCGGGCTGACGAGCGATCCCGTCAAATGGTTTACCTCGCTGATCCTGCCGTGGCTGGTCGTGGCGGCCGGCACGGCGGCGATCTACGCGCGGCTGATCCGCGGCAGCCTGATCGAGACGATGGGCGAGGATTACATCCGCACGGCGCGCGCGAAGGGCCTGTCGGAGCGCCGCGTGGTGCTCCGCCACGGGCTGCGTTCGGCGATCAACCCGATCGTCACGATCCTCGGACTCGACATCGGCGTGCTGCTGGGCAGCTCGGTGCTCGTGGAAACGGTCTTCAACATCCCCGGGATCGGCCGGCTCAACTACATCGCGATCACCCATGCGGACTTCCCGATCGTCGAGGGCACGGTCCTGCTGGCGGCGCTGTTCATCATCATCGCCAACATCGTCGTGGACATCGCCTACGCGTTCCTCGACCCGCGGGTGAGGTACTCATGAGCGAGCCACTGCTGCGCGTGGAGGACCTGCACGTGGAGTTTCCGACGGAAGACGGCGTGGTGCACGCGGTCGACGGGATCTCCTATGAGGTCGAGCGCGGGCAGACGCTCGGGATCGTGGGCGAGTCGGGCTCGGGCAAGACGGTGTCCTCGCTGACTACGCTCGGGCTGACGCGCACGCAGGGCGCGCGCGTGTCGGGGCGGATCCTGTTCGAGGGCAAAGACCTCGTGGCGCTGCCCGACGCCGAGCTGCGCGCGATCAGGGGCAACGAGATCGCGATGGTCTTTCAGGACCCGCTGTCCTCGCTGCACCCCTTCTTCAAGGTCGGCTCGCAGCTGATCGAGGCGGTGCGCGCGCACCAGGACGTGTCCAAGGCGGCGGCGCGGGCGCGCGCGATCGAGCTGCTCGGGCTGGTCGGGATCCCGGACCCGGAGAAGCGCGTGGATCACTATCCGCACGAGTTCTCGGGCGGCATGCGCCAGCGCGCGATGATCGGGATGGCGCTCGCCAACGAGCCGAAGCTGCTGATCGCCGACGAGCCGACGACGGCACTCGACGTGACCGTGCAGGCGCAGATCCTCGCGCTGCTCGAACGGCTGCAGCGCGAGCTCGGCATGGCGATCGTGATCATCACGCACGATCTCGGCGTGGTCGCCGAGATGGCGAACGAGATCGCCGTGATGTACGCCGGGCGGATCGTCGAGACGGCCTCGGCCGAGGAGATCTTCGCCGGCCCCGAGCACCCATACACATGGGGCCTGTTGAAGTCGATCCCGCGGCTGAAAGGCCGGCGCGACGAAGCGCTCACGCCGATCCTGGGGACGCCGCCGAGCCTGATCAGGCGCCCTTCGGGATGCCACTTCCACCCGCGCTGCCCCTACGCCCAGCCGGACCATGCGCGGATCGACCCGCAGCTGCAGCCGGTCGCGGGCGAGAGCGAGCATCACGTCGCGTGCCTGCTCGAGTCACAGCTGCGCAGGCGGCTGTGGGCGGAGCTGCAACAGGGCGCGACGCCTGAGCAGGCGCGCGAGGCGCTCGGCCTGCCGCCGCCACCGGAGCAGTTCGAGCGCGTCGCCTCGGTCGCGGCGGGCGCCGCCCAGGGCTCGGGCGGGACGGTGGGCCCCGCTCCGGAGATCGGGCTGTGAGCGCGATCGAGCCGATCTCGCAGGCGGCGCCGCAACAGCAGGGCGCCGAGCCGCTCGTGCAGGTGCGTGGGTTGGTCAAGCACTTCCCGCTCACGCGCGGAATCCTGCTCCAGCGCAAAGTCGGCGCGGTGCAGGCGGTCGACGGGGTGAACTTCGACGTGATGCGCGGCGAGACGCTCGGGATCGTCGGCGAGACGGGCTGTGGCAAGAGCACGACGGCGCGCCTGATCATGCGCCTGCTCGAGCCGACGGCGGGCGAGATCCGCTTCGAAGGCGAGGACATCACGAAGCTGAAGGGCTCGCGCCTGAAGGCGACCCGCCGGGAGATGCAGATGATCTTTCAGGATCCGTACTCATCGCTGAACCCGCGCAAAACGGTCGGCGCGACGATCGCCCAGCCGTTCGCGATCCACGGTCTGCTGAAGGACAAGGGCGAGCGCAAGCGCGCCGTGCAGGAGCTGCTGGAGACGGTCGGCCTGAGCCCGGAGCACTACAACCGCTACCCGCACGAGTTCTCCGGCGGGCAGCGCCAGCGGATCGGCGTGGCGCGGGCGCTCGCGGTGAAACCGAAGCTGCTGATCGCCGACGAGCCGGTCTCGGCGCTCGACGTCTCGATCCAGGCGCAGGTGCTGAACCTGCTGCGCGAGATGCAGCGCGAGCTCGGCCTGACGCTCGTGTTCATCGCGCACGACCTGTCGGTCGTGCGTCACATGTGCGACCGCGTGGCGGTCATGTATCTCGGGAGGATCGTCGAGATCGGCCCGGGCGATGCGCTGTACGACTATCCCCGCCACCCCTACACGGGCGCGCTGCTCTCGGCCGTGCCGATCGCCGACCCGACGCTGCGCGCGGACGACCGCCACCTGCTCACTGGCGACGTGCCGAGCCCGGCGAACCCGCCGAAAGCGTGCCGCTTCCACACTCGCTGCCCGAAGGCGCAGGAGCTGTGCTCGCAGGAGGACCCGCCGCTGGAGGACAAGGGGACACCCTCTGGGGCGCAGGCGGGAACGGAAGCGGCCTGCCACTTCCCGCTGAGCCGCGAGGAGGTGGCGGAGATCGGCGTACGATCTGTGCGATGAGCGCGAGTCCTCCGGCAGCGGCGCGATGAGTGCGACGCCGGCAGCGAAGGAGGCCGAGGAGCTGCTCTCGCGCCTGATCCGCTTCGACACGGTCAACCCGCCGGGCAACGAGCGCCCGGCGCAGGAGTACCTCGCCGAGCACCTGACTGCGGCCGGCTTTCAGTGCGAGCTGCTCGGCGCCGAGCCGGGGCGGCCGAACCTGATCGCGCGGCTGCGCGCGGACGGCGCGCCGCCGGCGGGCGAGCCGGTGAGCGACGGCCCGACGCTGTGCTACCTGGGCCACGTCGACACGGTGCTGGCGAACCCGGATGAGTGGACGCACGACCCGTGGTCGGGCGAGGTGATCGACGGCTTCCTCTGGGGCCGCGGCGCGCTCGACATGAAGTCGCAGGTGGCCGCCGAGATCGCGGCGGCGGCCTCGCTGGCGCGCTCGGGCTGGCGCCCGGCGCGGGGCGAGCTGTTGATCGCGGCGGTCGTCGACGAGGAGACGGGGGGCTCGCTGGGGGCCGAATGGATCACGAAGACGCATCCGGAGAAGGTGCGCTGCGACCTGCTCGTCAACGAGGGCGGCGGCGAGTTCTTCGAATACGGCGGCAGGCGCTTCTACGGCGTGTGCTGCGCCGAGAAGGGCGTGTTCCGCTTCAAGGTCACGACGGACGGCGTGGCCGGGCACGCGTCGATGCCCGGGATGGGCGAGAACGCGCTGTTGAAGATGGCGCCGGTGCTCGAGCGTCTGGCGGCGCGCCAGCCGGCGTACGCGCCGACGGAGGAGCCGGTCGCGTTCCTGCGCGGGATCGGCGAGGACCCCGATGACGCGAGCGGCTCGATCGAGCGCCTGCGCGCGGCCGAGCCGATGCTGGCGACGATGTTCGAGCCGATGCTCGGCGTGACGTTCACGCCGACGCGCATCTCGGCGTCGGAGAAGATCAACGTGATCCCGAGCCGGGCTGAGCTGAAGGTCGACTGCCGCGTGCCGCCCGGTCTCGGCGAGGAGGCGGTCAGGCGCGGCATCGCCGAAGTCCTCGGCGAGCAGGGCTTCGCGATCGAGTTCACCGAGCAGGTCGTCGGCAACCGTTCGCCGATCGAGTCCGATTTGATGGAGACGATTAAGAGATGGATCGCCGAGCGCGATGCCGGCGCGACGGTCGTGCCGGTGATCCTGCCGGGCTTCACCGACTCGCGCCACTTTCGCGAGGCGTTTCCGGAGTGCGTGGCGTACGGCTTCTTCCCGCAGCGTCGCCAGTCGATGCTCGAAGCCTCGCCGCTCGTGCACGGGGCGGACGAGCGGATCGACGTGCGCGACCTGCACTTCGCCACCGATTTCTTCACCGATCTAGCCACGCGAACCCTCGGCTAGCCGGGAACGTATGGAGCTCTGCGCAGGCATGCGCAGGTTTCACCCAGAAAATCCCGCCGCAGCGGGCGAGAACGCTCTAGCAATCGGATATTTGATTAGCCATACTTGACGGATGCCAAGGATGGTGGAAGGAGTCGCAGGAGCGTTCGCTCGGGTTGAATCGGCGGTACGCGGTGTGATCGACTCGCCGCCGCGGCACCTCGAAGCGGCGCTCGCGCATTACGCGAACACGACGCATCAGCTGGTTCCCGCGGCGGCCTATCGCGCGCCGGGCACGACGGCTGCGGCCGCCGCGCCGCACACCTCGATCGTGCAGGAAATCCAGACGCAGGCGTACAACTGGTCGCCGGTCCTGATGATCCTGTTCTTCTCGGCGCTGCTGTACGTGATGTGGCGCACGCTGAAGGTGATGCCGCGGGTCAAGCCGCAGCAGATCAAGCCTGCCTCGGACCAGTCGGTCTCGTTCGCCGACATCGCGGGCGTCGACGAGGCCAAGGCCGAGCTCGAGGAGATCGTCGAGTTCCTGCGCGATCCCAAGCCCTTCCACGCACGCGGAGCGAAGGTGCCGAAGGGGGTGCTGCTGCACGGTCCGCCGGGGACCGGTAAGACGCTGCTGGCCAAGGGCGTGGCGCACGAATCGGGGGCGCAGTTCTTCGCGCAGTCGGCGGCCTCCTTCGTGGAGATGTTCGCGGGCCTCGGCGCCGCGCGCATCCGCCGCCTGTTCGCGATCGCGCGCAAGCACGAACCGGCGATCATCTTCATCGACGAGCTCGACGCGGTCGGGGGGCGACGCGGAGCCGACATCTCGGGGGAGAAGGACCAGACGCTGAATCAGCTGCTGGTCGAGATGGACGGCTTCGCGTCGAGCGGTCGGGTCGTCGTGATCGCGGCGTCGAACCTGCTCGAGAAGCTCGACCCGGCGCTGCTGCGCCCGGGCCGCTTCGATCGCCAGGTGTTCGTCGTGCCGCCGGACGTGCGCGGGCGCGAAGGCGTGCTCGCCGTGCACACGCGCGACAAGCCGATGGAAGGCGTCGACCTGGGACTGATCGCGCAGCAGACGAGCGGCCTGACGGGAGCCGACCTCGCGAACATCTGCAACGAGGCCGCGATCTTCGCCACGCGCCGCCGTGCGCCCAAGCTGTCGATGTGCGACTTCGACTCGGCGATCGAGCGCGTGATCGCCGGCGTGCAGTCGCGCCGCGTGCTCAACGACCACGAGAAGCACGTCGTCGCGTTCCACGAGGCTGGTCATGCGCTGTGCGGCGAGCTGCTGCCGTCGGTCGATCGCGTGCACCGTATCTCGATCGTGCCGCGCGGCCAGGCGCTCGGCTACACGCTGAACCTGCCCGCCGAGGACCGCTATCTGAAGACGCGCGAGGAGCTGCTCGACTACATGACCGTACTGCTCGGCGGCCGCGTGGCCGAGCAGGTCGTGTTCGGCGCGATCACGACCGGGGCCTCAGACGACCTCAAGCGCGTGGCGGCGATCTCACACCAGATGGTGCACGACTTCGCGATGGGCACGGCCGGGCTCGGGCGCTCGCCGGACGGCGACGTGCAGTTGTCGGAGACGACGCTGCGGATCCGCGACGAGGAGCGCCAGGATCTGATCGAGGAGGCCCGCCGCGCCGCGCAGCGGCTGATCGTCGCCCACCGCCGCCAGCTCGACGCGCTCGCGCACGAGCTGCTCGAACGCGAGGTGCTCGAACGCGACTCGATCGACCGGATCATGGACGGCACGCCGCGGATGGAGCGCGCGCCGGGGGTCGGCCTGCGCGTCGTCGCCGCCGCGAGCGCGACCGACGTGGCTGGCGGCAAGTAGGCGCCAAGTCGAGGCGAACGCGCTCGCGCCGCAATAGACTGCGGAGCGTGTTCACCCGGATCGACCACGTGGGCGTCGCCGTCGAGCAGCTCGACGAGGCGCTCGAGCTCTACCGCGAGCGCTTTCGGCTCGAGCTGGCCCACCGCGAGGTCGTCGAGGAGCAGGGCGTCGAGGCCGTGCTGCTGGACGTCGGCGAGAACCACGTCGAGCTGCTCGCGCCACTCGGCCCCGACACGCCGGTGGGCAAGTTCCTCGCCAAGAACGGGCCGGGGCTTCACCACGTCGCCTACCAGGTGGACGACATCGATTCGACGCTTCGGGCGCTCGAGCAGGCCGGGCTGAGGTTGATCGACGAGCAGCCGCGCACAGGCATCCGCGGCTCGCGCGTGGCCTTCATGCACCCGCGCTCGACGGCCGGTGTGCTGACCGAGATCGTGCAACCCGCGGGGGCGCACTGATGGCTGCGGGCAAGCAGCAGATCAGCATCGGCTTCCAGGGTGGGCAGGTGCTCTCGCTGCGCGTCAGCGACGACAAGCTCAAGGCGCTGCACAAGACGCTCGGCGAGGTCGGCTGGCACGAGCTCGAGACCGACGAGGGTCCCGTGCGGCTCGACCTCGGGCAGGTCGTCTACGTCAGGTCTGAGAGCTCGGACCTGCGCGTCGGCTTCGGTGCGTAGCCGTGTCCGTTGACGAGCGCGTCCTGCGCGCTGCGCGGACGTGGGGGCACACGCCCGCGCGCGAGCAGGCAGTTGCGCAGTTCTCGAAGTTGGGGGAGCACGCGGCGGTGTGGCTGGCGATCGGGCTGGCCGGGGGCGCGATCGACGCGCGCCGGCGCGAGCGCTGGGGGACGGCGACGGCGACGGTCGGTGTCACGTACGCGCTGAACACGGCGCTCAAGCTGCTCGTGCGCCGGCACCGACCCGAGCTGAAGGGTCTGCCGCCGTTGACCGACACGCCCACGCGGCTCAGCTTTCCGAGCGCGCACGCCTCGACGTCATTCGCCGGCGCGCTGGCGTACGCGCGGCTCGGATTGCCCGCGCCGCCGCTCTATGCGCTCGCCGCAGGGTTGGCCGCCTCGCGTCTGTATCTCGGTGTGCACTACCCCTCAGACGTGCTCGCCGGGGCGCTGCTGGGCACCGGCGTGGCGATCGCACGGCGCCCCGGCGGCGCCCCGGCGAGCCCCTCGCTGAACGGCTCCGGCCCGATCGCGTCGAGTTCCAACGGGCACGGCCCGATGCGCCCTGCCCGGGCTGCCGGAGGCGCGTCTTGAGCACGCGCATCGGCATCGTCGGCATGCCCAACGCCGGCAAGTCCTCGCTGTTCAACGCGCTCACCAAAGCCGGTGCCGAGGCGGCCAACTACCCGTTCACCACGATCGAGCCGAACGTCGCCGTCGTGCCCGTGCGCGACGAGCGTCTGGAGCAGGTGGCGCAGACCGTCGGCGCCTCGGAGATCGTCTGGGACACGATCGACTTCCACGACATCGCCGGGCTCGTGGCCGGCGCGCACGAGGGCGAGGGGCTCGGCAACCGCTTCCTCGCCAACATCCGCGAGACCGACGCGATCGTGCACGTCGTGCGCGCACACGGTGACGAGAACGTGATTCACCCGGAGGGCAGCGTCGACGCGCTGCGCGACATCGAAACGATCGAGACCGAGCTGGTGCTGGCCGACCTGGAGACGGCCGAGCGGCGTCTCGAGCGCCTGACCAGGCAGGCGCGCAGCGGCGAGCGTGCGCTCGTCGCCGAGGAGGCCTGGCTCAAGCAGGTCGTCGGCGAGCTGCAGGCCGGGCGCCCGGCGCGCGGCGTCGACGTGCCCGCCGACGCGCCCAACGCTGCGCGCGACCTCGGCTCACTGACAGCCAAGCCCGTGCTGTTCGTGGCCAACGTCGACGAGGGCTCCGAGCAGGTCCCCGCCGAGATCGCCGCCCACGCCGCCTCGCAGGGAGCCCGCGCCGTCGCCGTCTCCTCGCGGATCGAGTCCGAGCTGGCCGAGCTCGAGGACGACGATGCCGCCGCCATGCGTGCCGAGCTCGGCGTCAGCGAGTCCGGACTGCAGGTCGTCGTGCGCGAGGCCTTCGCGCTGCTGCGCCTGATCGCCTTCTTCACGGCCGGCGAGGCCAAGCCGGCGCAGTCGTGGCACCTGCGCGACGGGCTGACCGCGTGGCACGCCGCCGGTGAGATCCACACCGACATCCAGAAGGGCTTCGTGCGCGCCGAGGTGATCGGCTGGCGCGAGCTCGTCGACGCCGGCGGATATGCAGGAGCGCGCGAGCGCGGCACGCTGCGACTCGAGGGGCGCGACTACAAGATGCTCGACGGGGACGTCATCTCCGTCAAGTTCACGCCCTAGCGCTCCGCTGGCACTGCGCCAGGCGGCGTCCTCGCTCGCTCATGTGCGAACACACTTCGCTCCCTGCGTCCTTGCCTGGCTTGGCCATCGGGCCGTTAGGCAGGTGAGGCGAGCTTCTCCAGGCGCTCGGCCAGGCGCCGCATGCCCATCTCCTGCGCGCAGGCCGCGCCGCCGGCGAAGTCCGTCACCGCGTCAGGCGGGCGCTCCACGTCGATCTGCTGCAGCGTCGCGATCTGCTTGAAGTCCAGCAGCAGTTGCTCGTTCTCGCGCAGCGTCGCCGCGATCCGTGGGCGCAGCGGCCCCGGCTCGCGCGCCACGCGGTTCTCGAGCTCACGCGCCGCCTCCAGCACGCGCTCGAGCGTGCCGTGCTCGCGCAGCAGCTCCGCCGCCCCCTTCGCACCCACGCCCGGCGCCCCCGGCAGCCCGTCCGACGGGTCGCCGCGCAGCGCGATCAGGTCCGGCACCTGCTGCGGCTCGATTCCGTAGCGCTCGCGCACCTGCGCCGGTCCCAGCTCGGCCGACTTGCCCCCCTTGAGCAGCTCCAGCACGGCCACGCGCTCGCTCACCGCCCCGTACATGTCGCGGTCGCCGCTCATCAACAGCGCCCGCCCGCCCGCCGCCTGCTCGGCCAGCGCGTAGGAGAACATCACGTCGTCCGCCTCGAGCGTCTCGCTCGTCGCATACGTCCAGCCGAGGCTCTGCAAGAGCTGCGGCGCGCGCTCCCATTGCCGGCGAAGCTGCGCCGGCATCGGATCGCGATGGGCGTGGTAGCCCGGGTAGAGCGCCACGCGGTACTTCGCCTCCTCCGCCCCCATGCAGGCAACTACGCAACGCGGTCCTTGCGCCGAAAGGCGCCCATCCAAAACGTTCAAGAGCGCATTGACCGTGCCGAGCAGCGCGTTCACCGGATGGCCCTCGTCGTCGGCGATCGATTTCGGCAGGGCGAAGTACGAGCGGTACAGCAGCCACGGGATGTCGGCGGCGAGCAACGGCGCGGGGGCGGCCATCGGCGCAGCCTAACCAGCGCTCACCGCCGACCGCGCCCACGCCGCGACCTCCTCGTCCTCGCCCATCGTCCCGACACGCGCAGCAGCGAGGCAGAGCGCGCCTCGTCGCCGTCGCCGTACCCGGTCGCCGCTGCGAGCGCCGCCTTTCCGGGAGGCGCGAACGCGTTCGGGCGCACCAGCCACGGCCGTGGCGCCCGCACACGCGCCGGCTTCTGCTCAGGCTGCTCGGTCTGCGCGCCGACACCCGACACGGCTGCAGCCGCAAGGTCCTCGATGAACTCGACCCGTCCGCCCGCACCCGCCTCGGCGAATGCGCGCTGCACCGGACCCGAGTCCGCCAGCAAGCTCATCTGACAGCCGCGACGCGCGCACCAGCCGCAGCGGTGCACGATCACCGCCACGCCCACCGAGTCGATCTCGCTGAGCGCGCGCACGTCGAGCGTCAGCGACATCACGCCTGCCTCGCAGAGGCGTTCGATCTCCGTTTCGAGGACCGGCGCCGAGACGCGATCCAGTTCGCCGGCCAGCACCAGAGTGTGGCCCTTCATCTCCAGCTCCTTTCGAGCTACCTCCGATTCGCGCACGCGCGATCACTCGCGCCGCGCCCTCGAGCCCGATCGGTCGATCGGACTCCGTACAGCCGCTCTGCTGAGCTAGCCGGGGCGCTCGGGAATCAGGGCAAGCGGCGACAAGCGCCACGACTCAGCGAGGAGTCGCAGCACGCGGCGCACGCGCGGAGCCGCCAGCAGGAGCAGTCCCGCCAGCGTGAGGAAGATCGGGATCGACGTGCCCGCAACCGCGCCCGTCGCCGGTGAGGCGCCGCCCGGCGCAGGCGCCGGCGAGGGCTGCTGGTAGGCGCCACCGCGGGGCGATGGCGCGCCCGGGGCTGCCGGTGCTGTCCCATCGCTCGCCCGAAGTTCGTACGCGGACGTCATCGCGCCTGCCGCCCAGGCCGCGCTCTCGAGGGCGCCCACTGCCGAGCGCGTCGACCCGCGACGATCGGGCGCGCCCATCGTGCCGCCAACACCATCCGCCGTGGTCGCATACGCCTGCGCCTGCACTGCGCCCGAGGCCTGCCAGGCCCCCTGTGGCGCAGCCGCCGACGAGGCATCCGCACCGCCGCCGTGCGCGGCAGCGCTCGGCGGACTCGGCGCGCTCGGCTGGGGCGGTGCCGACGGCGCCGGCAGCGGAGAAAGCGCCGGCGCCGGGCCGGGGGATTGCTCCGGCGGCGCCAGGAGCGAGGGCAGCGTCGGCAGCACGGGCAGCGTCGGGAGCGAGGGCAGCGTCAGCAGCGAGGCCAGTTCCGGGAGCGCCGCCAGTTCGGGGAGCGAGGGAAGCGTGAGTGTCCGCGCCAGCGGCGCCAGCAACGGCGCGATCGTCGCCGGAGTCGTCTCGACCAGCGTCGCCGTTGCGCTCACGTCGCCGAGCGCGCGCGAGGCTTCGAGCAGACCTGACGCGGGCACGAGGCGCTGCACCGCGTGGACCGGTGCTCCAGCCGTCGCGGCGTCCACGAGTCGCGAGGGGCGCGGCAGGCGCTCGCCGCTACGTGCCGGGAGCAGGCCCGTCTGTTGCGACGCGCCGGTCGTGACCTGCTTCGCAGGCGCGACGCCCTGCGCGGCGCCGTCGACCGGGCCGGACAGGTGCTGGGGCGACGCGGTCGACGACGCTGCGCCGGCGCTGTCTCCGCTGCCGGCCGCGCGCGGGGGCGTCGAGCCGGGCGCGTGGAGACGCTCCCCCGCGGGCGGCGCGCTCCCGGGCCGCCCGGGCGGTGTGCCTGCCGAGCTCTGATCGTGGTGTGCTGCCGGGAGTTCGCTCACGACCGTGCTCACCGAGCTCGTCGCGGGCGGGCTCGTCGTGTGCCCGACAGTCCGATCGAGCGGCGCAGGTCTCGGCGCGACGTCGCCCGCCTGCTGTGCCGCGGCCGGCGACGGAGTGACCGGTGCTGCCGCCGAGACGGCCTCTGTGACGGTCGGCGTGGCCGCCTTCGCGACCGTGGTCAGCACGCTCGTGACCGGGCCGGCGGCGCTCGCCGGAGCGGCGAGCACGAGGGCGGCGATCGCCGGCGCGAGAACGGCCGGCAGGCGCAACGTGCTGCTCCGGGCGCGACCGTGCACCCGTTGCCCCGGGGCGCGCCGGCGTGATGCCGTGGGTTGCTGAGTTTTGCCGAGCATCGACAGTCCTTGACTACCTTTTCCCCGACGCGCCCGAAAGTACGCCTCCGTCGGGCAAAGAAAATGGCCAGGGCGGCGCGGCTCGGCCGCAAGCTGCCGCCGATTCGGGACGCGACTGAACTGCGTCAGCTCGGCGCTACGACGCCGCCGCGCGTGTCCGGCGACGTCTGCGATGCGGTATCCGGGCTGCTCGAGCCCGACGCCGACGCCGTTTCGGCGGACGCCGCCGAGGGTGCGCCGCCGCTTTCGCTCGCCGAAGCTCCGCCCGCCGCCGCGGCCGGCGCAGGTGCGCTCAGCGGCGAGTAGCCGCTGCGGTCGGGCTCCGGCTTGGTGCTCTGCCCTTCGCGCGTGCTGAAGTACGCCCACGTGCTGTACAGGCCGAGCCGCGCCGCCAGTTCGTTGCCGCTGATCGCCGTGCGCCCGCGCGAGCCGAGCACGTACGCCGAGACGATCCGGGGCGAGTAACCGCGCTCGAGCACTTCGATGCCCTTGAAGCTGCCGCGCACGAAGCCGCGCAGCTTGGCTGCCGCCGAGGCGAAGCCGAGCGCAGTCCTCCAAGTGTGCTGGTCGCCGCGCTCGTACTGGTCGACCACGCCGCGCAGCCACGGCTGCGGTTCGCTTCCCGGGAATGCGTTCTCGACGTTCTCCGTGCGCCCGCCCGAGCTGGCGAAGAAGTACGTGATCGCCGGGTGCCCGGCGTAGGTGACGATCTGACCCGCAGTCGCTGCGACCGCCGCATCGGTCTGCGGCGTCTGCGCCGCCACGCCGCGGTAGACCTGCGAGCGCGTGTCCGCGTAGACGTCGAACTTCGAGCCGCCCGCGTGCGCCGTCAGCGCGTACGTGCGGCTGGCCACCGCTTGCGCCTCGAGCGCCGCCAGCGGCCAGCTCGAGGAGACCTCGGCCGAGACGACCCCGCGCACGTAGGTCTCGAGCGCCACCTTGTGCACCTTGCCGCCCATCATCACGCGCACCTGCGCGTGCGCAGGTGCCGTGCCGATCGACGTGCCCGTGTAGTAGTGGGCGAGGATCGCCGCGTAGTCGAAGCCGTGTTCTGCGTAGCCGAGCGCGCCCTCCTGGCTCATGCCCACGCCGTGTCCGTAGCCGCCGCCCGAGATCACCAGCGTGGCCAGGCTCGGCGCGGCCGGCGAGCTCGCCGCTCCCGCCGTCCCGGCAGAGGCCAGCAGCGCCGCGAGCATCGCGACGAGCAGCGCCAAGCGGCGGCGGGTGCGGTGGTAGGTTGGATCCATGGTGAGCATCCGTGCCAACCCACCTTCGATCGGAGCGAGCAGAGCAGCGCCTGAGCGCCGTCTCCCGTCGAGGACTATTCGTCCATTTCCTGCAACGTTTGCTGCGCCGTGCCCGCGGAAGGGCGGCTGCCGATGAGCGCCGGCGCCTCGGCGGAGAGTCAGCGGGCCGAGGTGCTCAAGGCCGTCGCGACGCAGCTGTTCATCGGCGGGCAGTGGCGCGACGCCGGCGGCGGCGGCACGCTTGCCGTCGAGGACCCCGCCACGGGCGAGTCGCTCGTCGAGGTCGCCGACGGGCAGGCCGAGGACGCCAAGGCGGCGCTCACCGCCGCTGCCGACGCGCAGGGCGAGTGGGCGCAGCACGCGCCGCGCGAGCGTGGCGAGATCCTGCGCCGCTCCTTCGAGGCGATCGTCGAGCGGACCGATGAGCTCGCACTGCTGATGACGCTCGAGATGGGCAAGTCGCTGGCCGAGTCGCGCGCCGAGATCTCGTACGCCGCCGAGTTCTTCCGCTGGTTCTCCGAGGAGGCCGTGCGCATACACGGCCGCTACATGGTCAACACGACCGGCAAGGGACGCATCCTCACGATGCGCCAGCCCGTCGGCCCGTGCGTGTTCGTGACGCCGTGGAACTTCCCCACGGCGATGGGCACGCGCAAGATCGCCCCCGCGATCGCCGCCGGCTGCACGATGGTCGTCAAGCCCGCCCAGCAGACGCCGCTGTCGATGCTCGCGCTCGCGCAGATCCTCGAGCAGGCCGGGCTGCCGGCCGGCGTGCTCAACGTGATCACCGCCAAGCGCTCCGGCGAGGTGATCGAACCGCTGCTGAAGGACCCGCGCACGCGCAAGCTGTCCTTCACCGGCTCGACCGAGGTCGGGCGCAAGCTGATCGAACAGTCCGCCGAGCAGATCCTGCGCGTCTCGATGGAGCTCGGCGGCAACGCCCCGTTCCTCGTGTTCGAGGACGCCGATCTCGACGCTGCTGTCGAGGGGGCCATGCTCGCGAAGATGCGCAACGTCGGCGAGGCCTGCACCGCCGCCAACCGCTTCCACGTGCACGAGTCCCTGGCCGAGGAGTTCGCCAAGCGCATGGCCGAGCGCATGGGGGCGCTGAAGGTCGGACCCGGCACAGACCCCGACACCGACGTCGGGCCATTGATCGACGCCGACCAGCGCGAGAAGGTCGCCGAGCTCGTCGACGACGCCTCCGAGCGCGGCGCGCAGTTGCTGCTCGGCGGCGAGCGCGTCGGCGAGCGCGGCTACTTCTACGCGCCGACCGTGCTCGCCGAGGTGCCCGGCGACGCGCGCCTGCTCGCCGAGGAGATCTTCGGTCCCGTCGCCCCGATCGCCACCTTCTCCTCAGACGAGCAGGCGATCGAGGCCGCCAACCGCACCGAGTACGGCCTCGTCGCCTACGTCTACACGCGTGACCTCGACCGCGCTTTCCGCGTCTGCGAGGCGATCGAGACCGGGATGGTCGGGCTCAACCAGGGCGTCGTCTCGAACCCGGCCGCGCCTTTCGGCGGAGTCAAGCAGTCCGGGTTCGGGCGTGAGGGCGGCTTCGAGGGGATCTCCGAGTACCTCGAGACGAAGTACGTGGCGCTCGCGACCTAGCAGCCGGGCGTTACGCTCCGGGCATGAGCGAGAGCGCCCGCTTCACCGCCGACGAGGCCCGTGCCGCCGGTGAGCGGATCGGTATCGACTGGGCGGCGTCGCCCAGTCGATGTCGAGCAGTTCCGGATGGGGATGGACGTCGAGCTCGAGCACGGCACGCGCGATCCGCAGACCAACGTCACCGACGACGACGTGAGCGTGACCGCGAAGATCGCACGCGCGCACCTCAACGAGTTCCCCGACTACTACACCCGCCTGGCCGTGATGGAGGCCGAGGCGGAGGCCCACTGGGCGGCGCAGCAGGAGTAGCGCCCGCACCCGTGGCCCGGACGCTCGGTGCCGCGCAACGCCCAGCTGCTGACTAGTCGCCTCGCTCGCTCGATCTTGAGCCGTGGGCGAACAGCGCCCGCGCGAGCGCCTGCACGGCGGGCGTCTTCTCGACGGCCTCCTCGAGGCGGCGTTTGCGCGCGTACTCGTAGACGTAGGACTCGGCCGTGAGGATGATCGCCAGGACGGCCGTCTCATCGACCTCGACCTCGACGCCGGCCTGGCCGGCGAGCACGGTGACGCTTTTGATCGTGTGCATCCAGTCGGAGATCGCGCGACTGCGCGCCTCCTGCGCCCGGCGCCCGGCGCAGTGCACCTCGACGACCGTCGTGATCGCCACCTCCGGGTGCTCGGCCATCCAGCGCATGTAGGCGGCGATGCCGACGTCGAGCTTGGCGTCCCAGTCGGCGACCTCGGCGGCTGCGGCCAGCGATGCCTCGATGCGCACGTCGGTCATCTGCCGGTAGGTCTCCAGAAAGCACTGCTCCTTGTCGGCGAAGTGCTTGTAGAAGACCGACCGCGACGTGCGCGCGTAGCGCACCACGTCGGCGATCGTCGTCTCGGCGTAGCCCTGGTCGCTTACGCAGCGCCCCATCGCCCGCAGCAGGCGCTCGCGCTGACGCGCCGAAACCTCGTCCGGATCGAGCGTGTGGCGCCCCGCCGGGATCAGAAGTTCGTCGCTGATCTTGACAGAGTCCATCGCTTGAGTATAGGGTACGCCCGCGTACTCGGAGGGGTACGGGCGGGTACTTTCACCGCCCTTCAAAAACGGATGTAGGGGGACGAGATGTCACTGCTGCGCAAGCTTCTTGCCTTGTCGGCTGTCGTGTGCGGACTGCTGGTCGTGCCGGCTGTCGCCAGCGCCACGATCACCGAAGTCTTCGGGACGAGCGTCAAATGCACGACCCAGCCGTCGGGCGCAACCGCCGGCCAGCGCTGGTGTCCCAACTCCGGGGCCGCAACGGTGCCGGTCTGGGACGGGACGCCGATCGACGTCACCGTCGCCTTCCCGGTGGCATCCGGCGAAGACAAAAACTATCCGATCGTCGGCATCTACCATGGCTGGGGCGGCACGAAGATCAACGCCAGCAGCAGCGCCGCGCAGCGCTGGCTGACCAAAGGCTATGCCGTCTTCTCGATCACCGACCGCGGCTGGGGCTCCTCCTGCGGCGGTTCCTCCTCGAAACTGAAGGCTCCGCCCTGCGAAAAGGGCTACATCCACCTGATGAGCCGAGCCTACGAAGTGCGCGACGTGCAGACGCTGCTCGGCAAACTCGCCGACGAAGGCGTGATCAACCCGCAGGCGATCGGCGCGACCGGCGGCAGCTACGGCGGCGGCATGTCGCTGCAGCTCGGCTCGCTGAAGGACCGCGTCGAACTGACCAACCACGAACTGATCCCCTGGGAAAGCCCGCTCGGTAAACCGATGAAAATCGCCGCCACGGCGCCGGAATACCCGTGGACCGACCTCGCCCAGTCGCTGCAGCCCAACGGCAGCAACCTCGACTACGTGTCCAACGCACCGTACAGCGGTCCGATGGGCGACCACCGCTTCGGCATCGAAAAGAACAACTGGAACGGCTCGCTGTTCCTCGCCGGGCAGCTGCTCGGCTATCTCTCGCCGGAATCGAACAACGATCCCGAAGCGAACATCATCGCGTGGCACAAATTCAACCTCACCGGCGGCCCGTATGACGGCAAACCGCTGGCGGTGCAGCAGGAACAGCAGCTGCCCTACCACAGCCCGTACTACACCGACCTGTCCGAGGCGCCGGCACCGGCGTTGATGGAGAACGGCTGGAACGACGACCTGTTCCCGGCCGACGAAACGGTCAAGTACTACAACAAGGTCCGCGCTGCCTACCCGAACCAGGCGATGCAGCTGTTCTACCTCGACCTCGGGCACAACCCCCGCTCGGCGAACGCGGTGTCGACGAGCGACGCCGCCAAGCTGGCGGCAGCTCAGAACACGTGGTTCGGCTACTACCTCAAAGGCGAAGGTGGCGAACCCGCCGAAGCCAAAGGCGGCGTGAGGACGATCACGACCTCGCGGCCGTGCCCGCTCGCCGCAGGCGGATCGGGCGTGGAACACGCCGCGCCCAACTGGGCCAGCCTGGCGCCGGGTGAGGTCCGCTACTCCGGCGCCGCGGAACAGACGATCCTGGCTCCGGGCACGAACCCGGCCACGACGTTCACGTCCGGGGACGCCTGCACCACGCAGAACGCGGCCGCGAACGCCTCGGCGGCGACGTACAAACTGGCCGAAGCGCCCGCCGGTGGCTTCACGGTCGACGGCGCGTCGACCGTGATCGCCGAATTCTCGACGCCCGGGCCGAACGATCAGGTGATCGCGCGCCTGTACGACGAAAACGTCACGGCCAAAACCGAGCAGCTGATCGGTCGTCAGACCTATCGGCCGCTGAATGTCGGCGAAGGCTTCACCAAGCAGACCTTCCAGCTGCACCCGAACGCATGGCAGGTCCCCACGGGCCACGCCGTGAAGCTCGAGCTGCTGGTCAAAGACTCGACCTACGCCCTCAACAACACCTCGCCGAACTCGGTTCAGGTAAGGAACCTGGAACTGCGGTTGCCGGTGACCGACGCCCCCGGCTCCGCCGAAGGCCTGGTCCAGGCGCCGCTGGCCCACTACCTGCCGCCGGGCTACACGCTCGCGCGCAACGTGATCCCGGCTGCGCCGGGCGCACCGAGCGTCACGAGCGGGTCCAACCCCAGCGCCAACGGTCAGTTCACGCTGAGCTGGGTACCGACCCAGCCGGCCGTGGCGCCGAGCTACACGCTCGAACACAAAAACGCCAGCGGCGGCTGGAGTGTCGTCGAAGCCGGACTGACGAGCCCCTCATACACGTTCGGCTCGGGCAACCCGGAGGGCGAAGGCACGTGGACCTATCGCGTGACCGAGTCCAACGAAAGCGGCGCAAGCGAACCGTCGGTCTCCTCTGAAGTCAAGGTCGACGAGAGCAACCCGAACACACCGTCGGCCAACGCCGACCGCGCGCCGGACTACGCCGGTGGCGGCGGTTGGTACAAAGACACGGTCACCGTGTCCTTCACCGACAACGGCGATCCGCTGCTGGCCGACGGCAGCGCCGGATCGGGCGTCAACCTGGGCACGCTGTCGAGCCCGCAGACGTTCACCACCGACGGCTCGCACGAAGCATCGGGC
The DNA here is from genome assembly GCA_035473995.1 of Solirubrobacteraceae bacterium. Taxonomy (GTDB): domain Bacteria; phylum Actinomycetota; class Thermoleophilia; order Solirubrobacterales; family Solirubrobacteraceae; genus Palsa-744. The sequence continues at coordinate 40,949 of DATINR010000056.1, read as the reverse complement.
ACGGTCGCCGACAACGCCGGCAACGTGTCCTCGCCGGCGACGCTGAGCGTGCAGGTCGACGCAACGGGGCCGAGTGTCGAAGCGAGCTGCCCGGCGCCGGTGCCGATCGGCACCAAAGGCGTCAACGCGACGGTCACCGCCTCCGACGGACAGTCAGGCCTGGCGAAAGACCCGAGCGGCAGCTACCCGATCGACACCAGCAGCGGCGGGGTGAAGACGGTGACAGTCACCGCGATCGACAACGTCGGGCATGAAGCGGAAGCCTCCTGCTCGACGCTCGTGGGCTACACCCAGGTGATCAGCACCAACCTCAAAGGCAACCTGACGATCAAAGCCGGGCAGGCGATCGAGCTGACCAAAACCGCCAAAGTGAGCGGCAATGTCGTGGTCAAGCCCGGCGGCGCCCTGGACGTAGAGGGAGCCACGATCTCCGGGACGCTGAGCTCCAAAGGTGCTGCGCTGCTGCGCATCTGCGGCGCCAAAGCCGCCAAAGCGACGGTGACCGCCAGCACAGGCTCGGTCGTGATCGGCGAAGGCAACGAAGAATGCCCGTCGAGCACATTCGGCGGAGTGGTCACGATCAAAGAAAACAAAGCAGGCGTGCTGATCGACGAAAACGTCTTCAGCGCCTCGCTGAAAGTCATCAAAAACGAAGGCGGCACGACGGTGATCAACAACAAAATCGCCGGCGAACTGATCGTCAAAGGCAACACCGGGTCGGTCGTGGACACGCCCAACGAAGTGGAAGGCAAATCGAAAATCCAGTAGGGGGATAGTTGGGAAGGGAACGGGCGCGCCTGCTGCGCGTCCGTTCCCTGTAGCGACGCCGCACTAACCAGGTCAAACGGGGGAGAGACGCATGCTGAGCCAGACGGTCGTACGTTCCCGCAGGTCCTCAGATCGAGCAGCAAAGGGACGAACCAGCACCATGGCTCGGACTGCGCAAATGTGGAAGAGGGTCGTCCTGGCGATCGCCGCAACTGCCTGTGCGTCAGTGTGCATGCTTGGCTGGACGAGCGGCGCCGACGCATACACGGCCTCGCTGACCCGGACGACGGGCGGCGTGGCCAACATCGAAGCCTCGACTCTCGGCGGCGGCGGGTTCGGCACGGGCTACGCGCAAGCTCAGGACGGCATCTGCACGCTGGCCGAAGAATATTTGACGGTCAGCGGAGAACGCGCGGCGTTCTTCGGGCCGAGCGCGGCCAACGCTGATCTGTTCTGGACATCGCTGATTCAGGACAAAACGGTCGAGAACCTCCTCGCCCTGCCGTATCCGAAAGGCCCCTCGCCGCAGGCCAAGGAACTCGCCGCCGGCTTCGCCGCGGGCTATGACAAGTACCTGTCGGACATCGGCGGTTCGAGCGGGATCACCGATCCTCGCTGCGCGGGTGCGGCATGGGTGCGGCCGATCAAAACGATCGACGTGTGGCGATTGATGTACAAGCTCGACCTCAAAGCTGGCGCCGCGCCGCGTGCCGCGCTGATCGCCACAGCGTCACCGCCGGCGGGTCAGCCGCTGGCGCGGGTCAACCAAGCTGCGGCGGCCGGACAGGCCGTCTCGGAAACCGAAGAAGCGCTCGGGCAGGAGATCTCGTTGCCCGGCTCCAACGGCCTCGGCATCGGCGGCGAAGATGCCGCCAACGGCGGCGGCCTGGTGATCTCGAACCCGCACTTCCCGTGGGTCGGCGGAGAACGCTTCTGGGAGTCCCACATCGATGTCCCCGGAACCTACGACGTGATCGGCGCGAGCCTCTGGGGCTCACCGGTCATCACGATCGGTCACAGCCAGCACGTCGCCTGGACGCACACCGTGTCCACCAACATCACGACGACCAACTTCACACTCAAACTCGTCCCCGGCCACACCACGCAATATCTCGTCGACGGCAAAGCCGTGCCGATGACCTTCCAGGACGTGACGGTGCAGGTCCTCGAAGGCGGAAAACTGGTCCCCAAATCCCACCGCTTCTACTACAGCAAATATGGCCCGATCCTCTCGAGCCCCGCTTGGACCACCTCCACTGCGACGGCCTTCGACGATGGCAACGCCACGAACCTGCGAGCCGGCGATCAGTGGCTGAAGATCGGCCAGGCGACGAGCTCCCAGCAACTCGTCAAATCCGAGGAAGAAATCCAAGGCGTGCCGTGGGTCAACACGATCGGCTCCGACGACAAAGGCAGCGCGTTCTACACCGAGATCGCCGTGACGCCGAACCTGCCGATCAGCTACCTCAACGGCGCGTGCAACCTGAGCCCGACGAAATCGACGGCGGGTCCGTTCGACGGCTCGAAGTCCGAATGCGAACTCGGATCCGATCCCGACTCGGTCACGCCGGGGATCTTCGGCGCTTCCAACGAGCCGAAGCTGATCCGCAAAGACTACGCCGAGAACTCCAACAACTCATTCTGGCTGGCGAACGCCAACCAGCTGCTGACAGGGTTCTCGCCGGCGCTCGGCAACGAAAACGCCAACCCCGGCATGCGTTCCCAGACCGGCATCGACATGGTCAATCAGCGCATGGGCACGTTCAACGGCGGGGTGCCTACGGACGGCCTCGGCGCGACGCCGGGATTCACCGTGCAGAAGCTGCAGGAATCGTGGACCTCCTACCGCGCGATGCCGGCCGAGCGGGCGCTTCCGGGGCTGCGTGAAATCTGCGAAAACGCGGTCAAAAACTCAGGTGGCGTGATCAACAAAGTCAACGTCAGCGCTGCCTGCCCGATCCTCAACGCCTACGACTCGACGGCCAAGCTCAACAGCCCGGGCGGTTGGCTGTTCAACCGTTGGTGGGCGAGTGCGCCGACGACCAACGCCGCTTTCTGGGTCAATCCCTGGACGTCGAGCAACATCGTCTACACGCCGAACACGTTGAACACGGCACTCGCGGCAAGCCAGAACGCGCTCGCCACGGCGGTCACCGACCTGGAAACGCGCGGGATCTCGCTCAACGCCAGCTTCGGGCAGGTTCAGTACACGCAGCGCGCCACGAAGATCCCGATTCCGGGCTGCAGCGACGGCAGCATGTGCTTCGCCGTGATCAACTCGAGCTACGACAACAGCACGGCCAAAACGGCGGCTGTGAACGGCTCGAGCTCGAGCATCGTGATGTTCACGGAACTCGACCCTGTGAACGGGCCGCTCACGAAAGGCCTGCTCACCTACTCGCAATCGGAGGACGTCACCTCGCCGTTCTACGAAGACCAGACGCGGAGGTTCTCCAAAGACGAATGGATCACCTTGCCATGGACGGCGGGTCAGGTCAGCGCGGATGCGATCTCACCGTCGCAGGCGCTCAGCACCGAACCCGGCGCGCCGACTCTGAGTGCCGGGACGACGCCGAACGCCAACGGGCTGTTCACGCTTTCGTGGACCGGACCGGACCCCGCGAGCTATGGCATCGTCTACACGCTGCAGCACCGCAACGCGGCCGGCGAATGGACCAATGTGGCGACTGGCCTGGAAACCAGGAGCTATCAGTTCACCGGCGCCGGCGAGGGAGAGGGCACCTGGACCTACCGTGTCCAGGGCTCAGCCCCGGGGCTGGAACTGACGACCGAATGGTCGACAGCCTCCGAACCGATCAAGGTCGACAAGAGCGCCCCCAACGCTCCGTCGGGCAACGCCGACCGCGCGCCGGACTACGCCGGCGGCGGCGGTTGGTACGCGAACACGGTCACCGTGTCCTTCACCGACAACGGCGACCCGCTGCTGTCTGACGGCAGCTCCGGGTCGGGCGTCAACGCCGCGACGCTGTCGAGCCCGCAGACGTTCAACACCGACGGGGCGCACGAAGCGAGCGGGACCGTCGCCGACAACGTCGGCAACGTCTCCTCGCCGGGAACGCTGAGCGTGCAGGTGGACGCCTCGGCGCCCACCGTCGAAGCGAGCTGTCCGGCCCCGGTGAAAATCGGCGCCAAAGGCGTAAATGCCACGGTCACCGCCTCCGACGGTCAGTCGGGCCTGGCGAAAGACCCGAGCGGCAGCTACCCGATCAACACGAGCACGAGCGGCGTGAAGACGGTGAAAGTCACGGCGATCGACAACGTCGGACACGAAACAGAAGCCTCCTGCTCGACGCTCGTGGGCTACAGCCAGGTGATCACGACCAACCTCAAAGGCAACCTGACGATCAAAGCCGGCCAGGCGATCGAGCTGACCAAAACGGCCAAAGTGAGCGGCAATGTCGTGGTCAAGCCCGGCGGCGCCCTCGACGTCGAGGGAGCGACGATCTCCGGAACGCTCAGCGCCAAAGAAGCGACGCTGCTGCGCATCTGCGGCGCCAAAGCCGCCAAAGTGACGGCGGTCAACGGCACCGGCTCGGTCGTGCTCGGCGAAGGCAACAAAGAATGCCCGCCGAGCAAATTCAGCGGAGTGGTCACGATCAAAGGAAACAGAGCAGGCGTGCTGATCGACGAAAACGACTTCGGCGCCTCGCTGAAAGTAACCAACAACGAAGGCGGCACGACGGTGATCAACAACAAAATCGCCGGAGAACTGGTCGTCAAAGGCAACACCGGGACGGTCGTCGACACGCCCAACGAAGTGGAAGGCAAATCGAAAATCCAGTAGAGGGATGTTGTAGCGACACCGCACAACCACGCAGAGAGACGAAGGAGAAAGAGATGATTGGAAAGATTCCGAGCAGGGTCGCGAAGCTGACCATGGCCGCGTTTGTGTTGGTGGCGGTCTTCGCAGTGTCGAGTGCGGCTGCCGCACCGGAAGTGATCTACAGCGACCTGCCGACGCCGAAACCGGGCAACGTGGTCTCGTTGGGCTTCGAGGCCACGCAGACGTCGTCGTTCGGCGGTCAGGTCGAATTCGGCGCCGCAGCCCGCAACAACCCGACGGTCAGCGTGATGATGAGCAGCTGGGCGTGTCAGAGCGGCACGTGGAATGAAAAAAACTGCGAAACCACACCGGGCGCGAAATTCGAATGGCCGATAACGTTCAGCGTCAACGCGGTCGGTCCGGGCAACTCGGTCGGCGCGCTGCTGGGCAGCGGCTCGAAAGTGTTCAAGATCCCCTACCGGCCGTCCTACAGCCCCAGGTGCTTCTCTACGAGCGTCGGCACCTGGTACCACAAAGGCGAATGCTCCAACGGCAAGGCCGTGAAGCTGTCGCTGCCGCTGAAGATCACCGGCCTGCCGTCGAAGGCGATCATCACGATCTCCTACAACACGAGCGACTACGGCGAAACGCCACAACGTCCGCAGCCGTGCAACTCCGAACCGCAGGGCTGCCCCTATGACGCGCTCAACGTCGGCGTTCAGGACGGCTTTGCCAACCCGGCCGGCACGCCGCCGACCGTGGGCGCCTTCCCGGCACCGGACATTGCCTACGCAGACGGTGCACCCGAAGAAGAATGGACCGGCTTCCAGCCGCTGTTCGAAGTGAAGGCTCGCTAGCGCGCGGCCGGCACACAGGCAAGCAGTACACGAGGGGCCTCGCCACGGCGGGGCCCCTCCCTGTTTCGGCCGCGCCTACGGCTCGCGCCGCGTTCGGCTCGCGCGGCCGGTGGGCGTCGCCGGCTGTCCGAGACGGCCGTGCCCGCAGCACTGGCCCGGCGCGCGAGTGTCTGTAGCCTTCGCGCTCGATGGCCGTGGGGAGACACTGAGATGACGAGCGTGCGCGACGCGTCGTTCGAGCTGTTCCGCAAGCACGGGATGACGACGATCTTCGGCAACCCCGGCTCGACCGAGCTGCCGATGCTCGGCCCGTTCCCCGAGGACTTCCGCTACGTGCTCGGCCTGCAGGAGGCCGTCGCCGTCGGCATGGCCGACGGCTTCGCGCAGGCGAGCGGCAAGGTGACCCACGTCAACCTGCACACCGCGCCCGGTGTCGGAAACGGCGTCGGCGCGATCTTCAACGCGCGCGCCAACAAGGCGCCGCTGCTCGTGACCGCCGGCCAGCAGGTCCGCTCGCTGATCACGATGCAGGCCAACCTGACCAACCGCGACGCCGTCGAGGTGCCCAAGCCCTACGTCAAGTACAGCCACGAGCCACCGCGCGCGGCAGACGTCCCGTTCGCGCTGGCGCAGGCGATCCACCACGCCTCGCTGCCGCCCACCGGCCCGGCGTTCGTGTCGATCCCGATGGACGACTGGCAGCGCGAGATCGAGCCCGTCGACTACGTCACGCAGATCGCGCGATCCGTCGGCGGGCGCGCGCAGCCCGATCCGGCGCAGATCGCCGACCTGGCCGCCCGTCTGCGCTCCGCCGCTCGTCCCGTGCTCGTGGCCGGTCCCGACATCGACGCCTCCGAGGGCGGCTGGGAGGCCGCGATCGAGCTCGCCGAGTCCCAGCGCCTGCCCGTGTGGGCCTCGCCGCCGACCGGTGGCGGGCGGATCGGCTTTCCCGAGAACCACCCGGCATTCCAGGGAATGCTGCCGCCGGCCGTCGGCCCGCTCGCGCAGGCGCTCGAGGGCTATGACCTCGTGCTCGTGTTCGGCTCCTCCGTGTTCCCCTACTACCCGAACATCCCCGGCGACTTCCTTCCCGCCGGCGCCCGGCTCGTCGCGATCACGAGCGACGCCGACGAGGCGGCGCGCGCACCGATGGGCGAGTCGATCGTCGCCGACGTGGGCCTCACGCTGCGCGCGCTCGCCGACGAGCTGAGCGAGCCGGCCGCCGGCCGTGAGCAACCGCCGGCTCGTGTCGAGCTCGAGCCGTTTCCACCCGGCGAGCTGCCATCCGGCGGCGAAGTCCACAAGGTGCTCGCCGAGCTGTTCCCCGAGGACGGGATCGTCGTGCTCGAGTCGCCCTCGAGCACCGCCGCGCTGCGCAACCAGCTGCGCCTGTCGCGACCCGGCTCCTACTACTTCAGCGCCGGCGGCGGGCTCGGCTTCGGCCTGTCCGCGGCGCTCGGCGTGCAGCTCGCCGAGCCCGAGCGCCAGGTCGTCTGCGTGCTCGGCGAGGGCTCTGCGCAGTATGCGATCACCGCCTTCTGGACGGCCGCCGCGTACTCGATCCCCGTCAAGTTCCTGATCCTGCGCAACCACGAGTACTCGATCCTCAAGTGGTTCGGCGCGCTCGAGAGCATCACCGGGGCGCCCGGCCTCGACCTGCCGCAGCTCGACGTCGCCGCGACCGCGCAGAGCTACGGCGTGCCCGGCGTCAGCGCCGGCGGGCTCGACGAGCTGCACGAGGCGCTCGGCGCCGCGCTCGCCGTCGACGGCCCGCGACTCGTGCAGGTCGACGTCGCTCCCGGGATGGCGCTCGCTTGACGGCGCGCGCGCCGCTGCTCTCACCCGACACGCGACGCATCGGCCGTCCGCCCGGTCCCGCCTTCCCCGACCGCGCACCCGATTCGCTCGCAGCCGGAACGCCGCCGGCGCTGCGCGACGGGCTGAGCGCCCTGCTCGGATCCGATCGCGTGCTGCACCGCGCGATCGACCTCGTCGCATACGCCTCCGACGCGAGCCCCTACCGCCTGCTGCCCGCCGTCATCGTGATGGCGCGCAACGCCGAGGACGTCGGCAAGACGATCGCCTACGCGCGCGAGCACGGCCTGCCGGTCAACTTCCGCGGCGGCGGCACGAGCCTCAACGGCCAGGCGCAGACCGACGGGATCATGATCGACGTGCGCCGCTGGTTCTCGCGCGTGCGGATCGAGCACGGCGGGACGCGCGCGAGGCTCGGCCCGGGCACGCTGCTCGGCCTCGCCAACCGGCTGCTCGCGCGCCATGGCTACAAGCTCGGCCCAGACCCGGCGAGCAAAGACATCGCGACGATTGGCGGCGTGATCGCCAACAACTCCGGCGGCATGCGCTGCGGCGTGGAGTGGGACTCCTACTCGACCGTCGAGTCGCTGACGCTCGTGCTCGCCTCGGGCACCGTGATCGACACGGCCGCGCCCGACGCCGAGCGGCGCTTCGCCGAGGCCGAGCCCGAGCTGGCGCAGGGCCTCTTGCAGCTGCGCGCCGAGCTGCTCGCCGACCGGGCGCTCGCCAGGCGCGTGCGGCGCAAGTACGAGATCAAGAACGTCACCGGCTACCGCCTGTGCGCGCTGCTCGACGGCGAGACGCCACTCGAGATCTTCCGCCGGCTCGTCGTCGGCTCGGAGGGGACGCTCGCGTTCATCGCCGAGGCCGTGTTGCGCACGCGGCCCGAGCCCGCGCGCACGACGCTCGCGTGGGTGCACTTCGCCGACATCGACGCCGCCGCGGCCGCCGTGCCCGCGCTCGTCGCCGCCGGCGCCCGGGCGACCGAGCTGATGGTCGCACCGGCGCTGATCGCCGCGGCCTGGAACCTCGACGGCTGCCCCGAGCACTGGCGCGAGCTGGCGCCCGAGTCGGCCGCGCTGATCGTCGAGTTCGGCGGCGCCGACGAGGGCGAGCTCGCCGCCGGCGAGGCCGCCGCCGTGCGCGTGCTCGACGGCCACGCGCCGAGCCTCCCGGTGCACTTCGAGCGCGGTGCCGAGGAGATCGAGTTGGCCTGGCGCGTGCGCGAGGGCCTGTTCGGGCTCGTCGGGCGGCTGCGCCTGCCGGGTACCGCGCTGATCATCGAGGACGTCTGCGTGCGCCCCGAGCGGATCGCCGAGTGCGCGCGCGACCTGCAGGCGCTGCTCGGCAAGCACGGCTTCCTCGTCGGCGTCGCCGGCCATGCCTCCGCCGGCAACCTTCACTTCCAGCTCACGCCCGATTTCTCCAAGCCCGAGGACCTCGGGCGATATGAGGCCTTCATGGGCGAGCTCGTCGAGCTGATCGTTGACAAGTACGACGGTTCGCTGAAGGCCGAGCACGGCACCGGCGTGAACATGGCCCCCTACGTCGAGCGCGAGTGGGGGTCGAAGGCGACCGAGATGATGTGGCGGATCAAGCAGCTCGCCGATCCGCACGGAGTGCTCAATCCCGGAGTGGTGCTGAACCGCGATCCTCATGTTCATCTCAAAAATCTGAAGAGCCAACCGCCGATCGAGGAGAGCGCCGCCCATTGCGTCGAGTGCGGCTTCTGCGAGCCCGTCTGCCCGAGCCGCAACGTGACCACGACGCCGCGCCAGCGGATCGTGATCCGCCGCGAGATGGCGCGCCAAGAGGAGGGCTCTCCGGTGTTCGAGGCGCTGCTAGCCGACTACGAGTACGACGCGCTGCAGACGTGCGCCGCCGACGGCAGTTGCAAGCAGGTGTGCCCAGTGGCGATCGACACCGGTGCGCTCGTGAAGGAGTTCCGCCGGCGCGAGCGCACGCCGCGCGAGGAATCCGTGGCGCTCGCGCTGGCCAAGCGCTACGCGAGCGCCGAGCGGGCCGCGCGCGGCGGTCTCAGCGGAGCCAGGATCGCCTCGTCGGTGCTCGGCGAGCGCGCCGTCGCGAAGCTGCCCGAGCGGCTGCGCCGGCGGGTCAGCGCCGAGCTCGTGCCGACGCTGCCGACGAGCATGCCCGCGCCCGCCCCGGCCGCGCTGCCGAGCACCCCGCGGGAGGGCGCCGCCGCCGTCTACCTGCCCGCCTGCATCAACCGCATCTTCGGCTCCGGCGCCGCAGCCGATGGGCACGGGAGCGCGCCGTCGCTGCCGCAGGCGCTCGTCGAGGTCTCCGCACGTGCCGGCCTGCCGTTGTGGATCCCGCCCGACGCCGCCGGGCACTGCTGCGCCACGCCGTGGAGCTCGAAGGGCTACCGCCGCGGGCAGGACCACATGGCCGCCAAGACCGCCGCCGCGCTGTGGCGCTGGAGCGAGGGCGGCGAGCTGCCCGTCGTGATCGACGCCAGCTCGTGCGCGCAGGGCCTGATCGAGGAGCTCGCGCCGCGCCTGGGCGAGGCCGAGCGCGAGCGCTTCGCCCAGATCGAGGTGCTCGACTCGATCGCCTGGTGCCACGACCGGCTGCTCGCCCACCTGAGTGTGACGCGCAAGGTGGCGAGCGCCGCCGTGCATCCGACGTGCGCCGTCTCACAGCTCGGGCTCGCCCGCAAGCTCGAGGCGCTCGCCGGGGAGATGGCCGAGCGGGTGCTCGTGCCGGCCGCGACGAGCTGCTGCGGCATGGCCGGCGATCGCGGCCTCCTGCACCCCGAGCTGCCCGCCTCCGGCACCCGCGACCTCGCCGCCGAGCTGGCCGGCGAGCCGTGCCAGGAGCACCTCTGCAGCAACCGCACGTGCGAGATCGCGCTGCAACAGACCACGAGCGCCCCCTATGCCTCATTCGTGCTGCTGCTCGAGCGGCTCACGCGGCAGACCGCGTGATCGGCCGCCCGACCGCGCGCATATGTAGAGTGCCCACCTCGATGCGTCTCCGACTCTCCCTCCGGGGCCTGACGGCCGCGGCTGCGCTGATCCTGCTGATCGCGCTGCTGAGCGGCTGCGGCGGCGGCTCTTCCTCCTCCTCCTCGTCCTCCTCTTCGGACAACGGCGTGGCCGACAAATCGCCGGCCGACATCCTCGCCGCCACGAAAGTCGCCTCCGATGCGGCCAACACCGTGCACGTCTCGGGCTCGATCGTCTCGGACGGCTCGCCGATCACGCTCGACATGAACCTGCTCGCCGGCAAAGGCGGCCGCGGGCAGCTCTCCGAGAGCGGGCTGGCCTTCGAGCTGATCCAGGTCGGCAAGACCGTCTACATCAAAGGCAGTCCCGCGTTCTACAAAAAGATCGGCGGCACCGCAGCCGCGCAGCTGCTGCAGGGCAAGTGGCTGAAGGCCCCCGCGAGCAACTCCGACTTCGCCTCGCTCAGCCAGCTGACCGACCTGCGCCAGCTCGTCGACCAGACGCTCTCCAACCACGGCTCCTCGCTGACCAAGACCGGCACCTCGACCGTGAACGGGCAGAAGGTCGTCGGCATCGCCGACAAGAGCAAGGGCGGCACGCTGTACATCGCCGCGACCGGCCAGCCCTACCCGGTCCAGATCGTCAAGACCGGCTCGAGCGGCGGCAAGATCACGTTCGACCGCTGGAACAGCTCCGTAACGCTCGCCGCGCCGGCCAACGCGATCGACGTGGCACAGCTGCAGCACGCCGGGCAGTAGCCCCGATCGCCCGGCTCCGCGCTCTAGATCATTCGTCCACCCCCCGGAGGCGCTTTCAAGCGTGCCGCGAGCTTGGCCGACCGCGTGATTGCACAGCTTGTGACTGTTTCCGATTGGCCGATGCACCCCCGTGAGCGGAGTTACCCAAGTCAGTTTCCGACGGCCCGCCCAGCGCGGGACGTCACCCACTCGCCCTGACGGGGCGCCCGACACGCGCAAGCCGAGCCGGCGGCGCGGTCGTGGCGGCGCCGGTTTGTCCGGGGGTCGGCGGGGTAAGCTCGATCGGGTGGGGCGTGAGACCGCAGACCCGGGGAGTGGGCCGATGCTGCCCGACGACGGGCCGCAGCGCAGCGGAGGCGGGCTCGTCTGGTTGCCGCTCGCGCTCGTCGCGGTGGCCGCCGTCGTGGGCGCCGTGCTCGCGGGCTCCTGGGCGCTGCGGATCGTCTGCCTTGCCGTGCTCGCCCTCTCGGCGATCGTGCTCGGCTGGCGCTTCGGCGAGAGCCGGCGCACGGCCCTGGAGGAGGAGATCCACGGGCGCTCGCACGAGCTCAGGCGCGCCCTGTCGGAGCTCGAGATCGCGCAGACCGAGACCGTTCGTCGCCTTTCGATGGCGGTCGAGTTTCGCGACGAGGACACCGGCGCGCACATCGAGCGCATCGGGCGCCTCTCGACGCTGCTGGCCGAACAGATCGGGATGGAACCCGAGTTCTGCGAGCAGCTCAGCCACGCGGCGCCGCTGCACGACGTCGGCAAGGTCGCGATCCCCGACGCGATCCTGCTGAAGCCCGGGCCGCTGACGCCCGAGGAGCGTGCGATCGTCGAGACGCACGCCGAGGAGGGGCACCGCCTGCTGCGAGGGTCGTCCTCCTCGATCCTCGAGATGGCGACGATCATCGCGCTGAGCCACCAGGAGAAGTGGGACGGCACGGGCTACCCGCGCGGGTTGACCGGCGAGGCGATCCCGATCGAGGGACGCATCGTCGCGATCGCCGACGTTTTCGACGCGCTCACGAGCGACCGCGTCTATCGCAAGGCCTTCCCCGTCGAGGAGGCCGTGCAGATGATGCGCGAGCAGCGCGGCCGCCACTTCGACCCGGTGCTGCTCGACGCGTTCATGGAAGTGCTCGAGAGCTCCGGTCCGGACGCACGCGAGAAGCAGCGCACCGACCCGACCGAACTGGCCGAGAGCACGCTCGAGATCTACGGCACCGCGCTCGAGCGCGGCGACGCCGAGACGGCCGAGGGCGCGATCGCGCAGGCGATCGAGGACGGCATCCCCGCGACGACGCTGCACGGCGAGGTGATCGCGCCGGCGCTCGCACGCATCCGCGAGCTGCACGGCGCCGGCGAGATCGACTCAGACCGCGAACGTCTGGCGAAGGGCATCACCCGGCGAGTGCTCGCGACGCTCTACCGCTACATGGTCGGCAACGCCGAGCCAACGCGCGAGCGCGTGCTGCTGGCCGGCATGGAGGGCGACGAGCACGCGCTCGAGCTGCAGATGATGCACGACCAGATCGCGGCCGCAGGCTATGACACGGTGTTCGACACCGACCTCTCGATCGAGCGACTGCAGTCCACCGTCGCAAGCCAATCGCCCGCCGTGATCCTGCTGGGGGCGACCGACGGCGAGGACTCACAGGCGATCGCCGATGCCGTCGAGCAGCTGCACGCGGCCCACCCGGGCATCCCGATCGTGCTCGGCGGCGCGGCCGTCGGCGGCGCCCTGCCGGTCTCGCGCAACGGCATGCGCGTGCTCGAGCGGATCGACGAGGCCGTCGAAGCCGTCGAGGAACAGCTCGCCCAGCGCCCGCACGCAGCCTCGCTGTAGATTACGCGGCCGTGGAGCGCGCGATCGTCACCGGCGGGGCCGGATTCATCGGCTCGCACGTTGTCGACGCGCTGCTCGGCGAGGGCTACGCCGTGACCGTCGTCGACGACCTCTCCGCCGGCGACCGGGATCGTGTGGCCGAGCAGGCCGAGCTGCACGTGCTCGACATCGTCGACCTGCAGGGACTCTCGGCGCTCGCCGAGGAGGTCGAGCCGAGCGCGATCTTCCACCTCGCCGCGCAGGCCAGCGTCGTCGCCTCCGTGGCGAACCCCGGTCGCGACTGCGAGGTCAACGTGCAGGGCACGCTCAACGTCGTCGAGGTCGCCGGGCGCCACGGCGCGCCCGTCGTGTTCACCTCGACCGGCGGGGCGCTGTATGGCGACGACGCGCCTATGCCGACCCCCGAGGACCGGATCCCGGCGCCGCTCTCACCCTACGGCGCCTCCAAGTGGGCAGGCGAGGCATACGTGAAGACGTGGTCGCTGGCGTCCGGCATCCCACACGCCGTGTGTCGCCTCGGCAACGTCTACGGGCCCCGCCAGAACCCGCACGGCGAGGCCGGTGTCGTGGCGATCTTCTCCGACCACCTGTACCACGGCAAGGCGCCGAAGCTGTTCGGCCACGGCAAGCCGACCCGCGACTACGTGTACGTCGGCGACGTCGTCAAAGCGCTCCTGGCCGCATCCGGCAAGTCGGGCACGTACAACATCGCGACCGGCGTCGAGACGGACGTCGCGACGGTCTGGCGCGAGCTGCAGCAGGCGGCCGAGCGCACCAGGGCGCCCGGCGCCTTCGAGAACCCCGGCTCGCTGGTGCCCGAATTGGCCGACCTGCGCCCAGGCGAGCTGCAGCACAGCCGGCTCGACATCTCGCTGGCCGAACGCGAGCTCGGCTGGCGACCGGAGGTGCCGATCGCCGAGGGCCTGGCGCGTACCTACGAGGCGATGACAGAGGACTTGCAGAAGCAGGAATAGCCGAATGTGCAGTTCCTGACGCGGCGCGCTCCTGCTGTGCGCGGCGCTGTCGAGATTAAGCGCATGAGGCTTTCCCGCATCCTGGCGGCGCCGTTGGCCGCCGGCGTCGCGCCCTTGCTCCTTGCCGCGTCCGCCCATGCCGGCGGTTCGCCCGGCGGCGCGCAGTCGCCTTCGGCGCCGCTCTCCGGCGGCAGCGAGTACGGGCTGGCGAGCAGCACCTCCGTGCAGCATCCCGTCGTCTCGCGCCTGAGCGTTCCGAGCACGTCCGTGCCCGGCCGCCCGCCGCGCGTGACGCTGCGCATCGACGAGCCGCACGTGGGCACCGTCAACGCGACCGTCGCCGTCAACAACCTGACCACGCGCAAGCAGGCGATCGTCGTGCGGATGGGCTGGGTGCACACCGGCCGCACGCTGAGCGTGGCCTGGCCGCGCGGCGCGACGCTCGTGCCCGGCAGCTACCACGTGAGCGTCAGCGCGCACGACCATCACGCCAACAGCCTCACGCGCACGGCGCACAGCTCGGGCGTGGCGACCCTGACCGTCGCAGCGCCCGCGCCGGCGCCGGCTGCGGTCCCTGTGCAGGCAGCTCCAGTGCTCGAAGCGGGCGTGCCCACGCCGGCGCAGACAGTCGCCGACGGGGCCGTCTTCCCCGTCGCCGGCGCCCACAGCTTCGGCGACGCCGAAAACCGCTACGGCGCGCCGCGCAGCGGCCACATCCACGAAGGACAGGACATCCTCACCGCCGAAGGGACTACCGACGTCGCTCCGCTCGCCGGGACGATCGTCTGGACCGCCTACCAGGCCTCCGGCGCGGGCTATTATGCCGTCGAGCACAGCGCGCTCGGCTTCGACCTGATGTTCGCCCACTGCAAGGCGGGGACGCTCGCCGTCAGCGCCGGACAGGCCGTCTCGCCCGGTTCGCCGGTCTGCCAGGCCGGTCAGAGCGGCGACGCCTCCGCGCCGCACCTGCACTTCGAGATGTGGGTCGGCGGCTGGCAGGTCAAAGGCGGGCACTCGATCGATCCGCTGCCGTACCTCGAAGCTTGGGAACACGGGGCTTAAGAGCCGATAGGATCGGGGCGCACGATCCCCAGCGTGGCCGGCGCCGAGGCGTCACGCGACGCGACGATCGATCAGCGGCGAGATAGCTCAGTTGGTAGAGCACACGACTGAAAATCGTGGTGTCCCCGGTTCGAATCCGGGTCTCGCCATTAGACTTCGGGAACGAGAATCTGCCCGAGGGCGCCGCTGGCGAACCGCTGCTCTCGCACCAGGTCCAGTTGCAGGTGTTCATCGAGATCCGCGAAGGGGCTGTGGCCGGCGCCGATCGCTAGGGGTACATATGTGAGCTGGTACTCGTCGACGAGGCGGAGCTTGGTCATCGACTTGGCGAAGTTCGGCCCGCCGTGGACGAGAATCGTGCCGTCGTCGTCGCGGGCCTTCAGGTCGGCGATCGCCACGGCGAGGTCGCCGCCGAAGATCTCGGCCGGGCCCCACTCCGCGCTCTCCAAGGTGTTGGAGAAGACCGCCTTGGGCTTCTCGTTCATAGATTTCGCTATCGGGCCCTCCGAGGCGAGCCAATGCGGGCCCATGATCTCGTAGCTTCGCCGGCCCATTGCGTGGGTCCCGGCCTCGTCAAGAGCGCGAAGGTTCCATTCGCCGCTGTCGTCGCCGAAGAACTCGAACATCCAGTCATGTGTCCCGTCGAGGCTCGTCGCGAAGCCGTCGAGAGACAGCACCATCTTGAGAACTACCTTTCTGGTGGTCATGTAGGTAGGGACTCTCGCATGGCCGGAAAATCATCGGTGTCCAAGGTCGTCATCCAGGGCACCTTACGTTCGGTAGCAGCGCCGGCGTGGGGGTGGGCGATCGCCCTACGCACACAGCACCGTCGAGTTTCGACAAGGCGGAGGTCGCCAGGCTTCTCCTGACGGCGCTCGAGTTTGTGCCCCGGACCTCGCCTCGTGGCACGAACCCGCGGGTAACTATGGGTATCCGGCAGGTATCTCGACGAGCGCGGCGACCGACCAGGCGTCCCGGGGCGGCACGGAATTCCCTACAGACGCGGGCCCTTCGCTACGACTCGCACGGCGGATCGGTCGGGCGGCTCCATCCCTGAAAATCGTGGTGTCACCGGTTCGAATCCGGGTCTCGCCATACTGCCGTAGGGCCTGTGAACGTTGGGCTTGGGGCGCTTTTGGCTTCGCCGCATTTCCGCTGGGCGGTGCTGCCGCAGCTGGGCGACGTCGCACCGAGTCAAAGCGTAGAAGGTTGCGCGCCTTGACTTGTCTGCGCGCTCCGCCGGAACCATGATCTCGCCGCAATGGGGACCGGGACAGAGGGGGCTAGGACTCGTCGTCGCCGCGTGGCGGCCGTTCGAGTGGCTCGCGATGCGCCGGTGAAATCCCTCGCAAGCGAGCCTCTGGCGCCCGCGGGCACTTCCAGAGAGCGGTACCTGACATCTACGTGCAGAAAAGAAACGCACGTCCACAGAGGAGGGCTGGTATGAGCGCGACCGATCTGCAGCGAGCACGTGAGGCGCACATGCGGTCACAGGCCTGTCCGCCCCAAGACCCGGGTGCCCCCCGCGGAGATGGCCGCGCGCCGCGTCGAGCAGACAGGGCACGCACGAGGCTCGCGGAGCTGGTGTCGAGGTGTTTGGGCGCGTGCCTGCTGGCGATCGTGCTCGGAGGCTCGGCTTTGGCAGTCGCTGCCCAGGGGGCTGAGCCGTACGCGGGCGAGACATCGCGCGGGGTCTCACGGCTGAGCGACCAGCTGGTCGTCGCGTCGGTAGATGAGCTGGTGGCCGGCCAGCAGCAGCAGGCGGCGCACGAAGCGCGGCGGAGCAATCCGTACGCCGTCGCCGAGCGCGCGGCGGCGCACGTTCGCTTCGAGAACCTGACACCGGGGCGAGCGGCGAGTGAGGCGAGGGCCGCGTTCCCCGATCTGATGGAACGCCCCGCCGGTGGCGTGCCGCGTCTGACGGCGGGGCAGCGGATCGTGCGCTACCCGACCAATCACGCCGCTCAGGTTTCGCTCCCCAATGGCAAGGGCGTTGGAGTGATCGAATCGCTCGCGCCGATCGCCACCCGATCCTCCGACGGCCGGCACGTGCCGCTCGACCTGCGCCTGACTGACACTGGTGGCCAATTCGAGGCGGTCCGCCCAGAGGTGGCCGTGGAGGTGCCCAAAGAGCTCTCCCAAGGGGTCTCGTTGCCCGCGGTCGGCGTCTCCCTGACGCCTGTGAACGGGCACGACTCGCCGCTCGAGGCCTCCGCGGGCGCACTCACCGGATCCGCGGTCCTGTGGGCATCTTCGGGCGACCGCGCTGCCGCCGCCAACGGTGCGCACGATCTCTCGACGCTCGCCAAGGCATCGCCGGAGGGCTTTGACCTGACGACGATGCTGTTGTCAGAGCGCAGTCCGGGGAATCTCTACTTCCGAGTCGGAATGCCTTCCGGGGCGCGTTTGCGGCTCGCCGGCAACGGATCCGTACAGGTCATCACGGGCTCCTCGGCGGTCGCGACGATCTCGCCGGTCAGTGCGGAAGA
Source organism: Solirubrobacteraceae bacterium (assembly GCA_035473995.1). GTDB lineage: Bacteria > Actinomycetota > Thermoleophilia > Solirubrobacterales > Solirubrobacteraceae > Palsa-744. Next base: position 23,639 of record DATINR010000056.1, on the reverse strand, counting down.
TGCCGAAGGCGCCGACGTGCCCGTGTCGATGAGCGTGCACGGAGACACCCTGCATCTATCGGTGGACCTGGCGGGGGACTACCTGTACCCGATCGCGGTCGATCCGGAAGTCAACGATTCCCAGCTCGCGAAAACGACTGCGGGCAAGCGCTCGAACTGGGAATTCTTCACGAGCAATGCCGGCAGGTTCCAGGGCACCGCGGTCTACGAAGGCCCCGGCGCGGAACGCCTGGAAACCAAAGGCACCGCCGAATACGCACCCACCGAATGGGCGTACTGGGGTTACCAGACCCACGGGGTCTCGCACATCTACGAAATCAAAACCGAAACCTCCGCGAAAAACAAACTCGCCAAAATCGAAAGCTTCTTGGAATTCCTCGAACCAGGCGGCGCCCGAGAAACCAAGAAGATCCTCTCAACCGAATCAGAAAACCCCGAATACGAAAAAAAAGCGGTCACGCTCTGCGCTGCCAATGCCTCGAAAGTCGAAGAATGCCTTCCGGCTTCCGGGAAAGCGAAAAACGCGATCCACTTCCAACAGTCGGCGACCGGGTTGCCCGGCGCCAACTACAAATTCTCCGACACCATGTCCCAGGGCATCGTGTCCATCGCAGAGCCCGCCGGTACGCACTCCACGACCAGCTACAACACGACTTCGCCAACGCTTGAATTCGAAGCCGAAATCGAAGGCAAAAAAGAAAAAGTCAAACGCGCCAACGCTCTGTTCGGCTCGAGCAACTGGCTCTCGAAATCGGGCGGCGCGATTGAAACGATCGCTAAAGACACCGGCATCGGCGTCTCGCTGACAAAGCTCGAATATGAAAGCTCGGCCGGCAAATGGACACAGCTCGGCGAACACAACTACCTCGGCGTAGAAAACGCTTGTCAGGGTGTTCAGTGCTACGAAAGCCACTCGGAATTCTGGACATTGCCAACCGGCCTGCCCGACGGCGAACAGAAACTCCGCTACAAAGCGGAAGAGGCGATCTCCGGCACCCAGTCGCTCGAAACCGAAGGAAAAGCGACGGTCAAGGTCGACACCGCAAAACCGCACAACGCCCAGATTGAAGGCTTGCCCAGCGGCAACGAGCTCAGCGAACGCCCGTATGAACTGACCGGGGAAGCCACCGACGGCGAAGGTACGGTCCTTCCGAGCTCGGGCATCAAATCGCTGGCGCTGTTCGTCGACGGCCATGAATTCGGCACCGCCGGCGGCTCTTGCAGCGTGGCCAAAGGTCAATGCACGGCATCGACCAAATGGACGGTCAACGGGGCCGAACTGGGCTCCGGACAGCACGACATCGAGCTCGTCGTACTCGACAAAGCGGGCAACGAAACCCGCTTGGACGAACCGATCTCGATCCACCACTCGACGCCGATTGCGCTCGGGCCGGGGGCGGTCGACCTGCAGTCCGGCGACTTCACACTCGCATCCGCCGATGTGTCCTTTGGATCGGGGCTGACGGTCGGGCGCAACTACACCTCGCGCGATACGCATTCTGGCGAAACCGGACCGCTGGGGCCACAGTGGGGTATCAGCCTTGGCAGCACAGAGTCGCTGACCGAACTCGTCAACGGCAGCGTCATGCTGACGGCGGGCGACGGCAGCCAAACCATCTTCGCCGCTGAAGGCGAAGGGAAATTCGCGGCTCCGCCGGGCGACTCGAACCTCGCACTGAGCCTCGAAGAAAACAAAGCGACCAAAGAAAAGCTCGCTTACTACCTGAAGAACGCCGCCGCGCACACCTCAGTGAAGTTCACGCGACCGCCGGGGGCGTCGTTCTGGGCTCCCGCGAAACAGGAAGGCACGGTTGCTAGCGATACGGTTTCCTACTCCTACCAGCTCGGCAAATTCGTCGAATACCCAGTCTCTGGCGGAGGCGAAGTGCGCCCGCAGCAGATCATCACCGGGCCCGATGGCAACCTCTGGTTCATGGAGGGTGAAAGCACGCCGAAAATCGGCAAGGTCACGCCTATCGGCTCGATCACCGAATATGGGACCGGGACGACCGGTGTCCGGTCGATCGCGGCCGGTGCCGACGGGAACGTATGGTTTACCTCGAACTCGGGAGGCGAAATCGGGAAGATCACGCCCGGGGGTACCGTGACCCGGAGCGGGGGAGGTTGCGAATGCAACTATGTCTCGATGATTCCCGGCCCAAGCGAAACCTTGTGGTCGATCCGGGTGAAAGGAAGCGAACGGAAGATCCGCAAGATCGTGGTCGCGACCGAAGCCAGCACTGAATATGTCGTGCCGGAAGCGAGCTACCTCGCGGAAGGCGGTGACGGCAACATCTGGTTCACCGAGCCCACTGCGGGCAAGGTGGGAAAGATCACGCCCTCGGGCACGGTTACCGAATACGCGCTGCCGGCGGGCAGCAAACCTGCCCGCATAACGCAAGGGCCGGATGGGAGCCTCTGGGCAGTGGTTGAAAAAGCCGGGAGCGCCGTCAGGCTCGACAAGATCCTGACCACGGGCGTCGTCGCGGGCGAATATCTCTTGCCGACCGGGACCCAGCCATCGGCGATCGTTACCGGACCCGACAGCAACATTTGGGTGGCAGACGGTGCACTGGACAAGGTTCTGAAGGTCACCCCCAAAGGGGCGGTCGCGGCCGAATACGCATTGCCGGGACCGGCAGAATTCGGTGCGACTCCGGAAGGAATCACGTCAGGTCCCGACGGCAACATCTGGTTCACTGGAGCGATCAGCAAGAAGGTCGGCGTGATCCCCACCACGGGCCCGCCGCTCGAGCCGACCGAAGTGCTTGCGCCCAAGCCGGCCGGTGTGTCGTGTGAACCCGAATTTCAAGCTGGCTGCCGCGCGCTGAAGTTCAAATACGCCTCGTCGACGACGGCCACGGGCGAAGGTGCTTCGCAATGGGGCGACTTCCAGACGAGGCTTACCGAAGTGCTGCTGAAGGCGTACGACCCGACGAGCAAAACGATCAAAGAAACCGCCGTCGCAAAGTATGCTTACGACAACGCGGGGAGGCTGCGCGCGGAGTGGGATCCGCGGATCTCCCCGAGCTTGAAGAAGACCTACGGCTATGACCTGGACGGCCACGTCACGTCACTGGCCCAGCCGGGCCAAGAGCCGTGGACGTTCACATACGGGACGCTCGAAAACGACGCGGGGACGGGACGGCTTCTGAAAGCTGCCCGGGCGCCGGCGTCCGCGGCACTGTGGAACGGCGAACCGATCGTCAATACCGAAGCCCCCAAAGTGACGGGCACCGTCGCGGAAGGCAAGGTGCTCGCGACCTCTCGTGGAGCCTGGTCGGGAAGCCCGCTCACCTACGCCTACGTGTGGAAGCAATGCAACTCCGCGGGGGTGAGCTGCAAGGTCATCTCTGGAGCGACGAGCTCAACGTACCGCGTGCAGCGTGGCGACGTTGGCCATAAGCTCGTAGCGACCGTCACGGCGACCAATGGCGGCGGGTCGGTAACGGCTGCGGCCGCCACGACCGCCGCCGTCCAAGCGGTGCTGAGCGAAACGACTGTCACGGCCGGCAGCGAACCCAGGGAGATCGGCGCCTTTTCGACCGACTCAATGTGGTTCACCGAGTACGGGAGCAACTCGGTCGCAAAATACACGCCCTCGACGGGAGGCGTCGTTGCATTCAGCTTGCCAGCAGGCAGCGGTCCCGAAGGGATCGTCACCGGCCCGGACCTAAACATCTGGTTCACCGAGTACGGCACGAGCAAGATCGTCAAGATGACTCCCGCGTTGGTGAAAACCGAATACGCGTTGCCGGCCGGTAGTCATCCCAAGAACATCGTGAGCTCCGGAGGGAACCTATGGTTCACCGACTCGGGCACGAACAAGATCGGCAAGATAACGACGGCGGGCGTGATCACCGAATACGCGCTTCCCGCAGGAAGCGTTCCTGCCGGCATCTCAACCGGCCCCGACGGCAATGTCTGGTTCACCGACTCCGGCACCAACAAGATCGGCAAGATCACCAGCACTGGAACGATCACCGAATACGCGCTGCCCGCGGGGAGCGTTCCAGTCGGCATCGCCTCTTGGGTCAGCGAATCACTTGGCTTCATCAACAACGGGACGGGCAAGGTCGGTAAAATCACGACCGCCGGCGCGATCACAGAATGGGCGCTTCCTGCCGGCAGCACCCCAGAATTCATCGCCCGCGGCGGCGAAAACCTGTGGATCACGTCCAAGGCGAAGAACGCCTTCACCAGGGTAAAACAGACCGGGGCGATCAGTGAATATCCCCTGCCGGCCGGCAGTAAGCCACAGGGACTCTTCTACTCAGGAACCGAATTGTGGTTCACTGAGGCGAACGACAAGATGGGCAAAGCGGACTCCAATTTGCTGACGGGGACCGAAGGCGAATCGCAGCCCCCCGAACCGGGCATCTCGCTGAGCTACACCGTACCCGTCAGCGGCTCGAGCGCCCCCTACGACATGAGCGCCACTGAAGTAGCCAAGTGGGGTCAGTCAGACCTACCCGTGGAAGCAACCGCGGTCTTTCCGGCAGACGAACCGCAGGGTTCGACGCCCTCCAGCTACAAACGCGCCATGGTCCACTACCTGGACGAACAGGGCCGCGAAGTCAACGTGGCCGCTCCCAGCAACGCGAGCTACGGCTCGATCGCGACGACCGAATACAACGAATTCAACGACGTGATCCGCACCCTGACACCAGACAACCGCGCCACGGCCCTGGCCGCCGGCGCGAGCTCTGCCGAAAAATCGAAACTGCTCGACACGCAGAGCACGTACAACGGCGAAGGCAAAAAAGAAAGCGAAGTCGAAGAAGCGGGCACGATGCTGATCGACGTGCTTGGCCCGCAGCATCAGATCAAGTATCGAGCCGGCAACGAAGTCAAAGAATCGCTGGCGAGGAACCACGAAGAGTTCGTCTATGACCAGGGTGCTCCGAGCGGGGAACCCCACCACCTGCTCACGGAAAAGTTCGATCTCGCCCAGCTCGTAAACCACGAAGAAGTTGAAGTCCGCACGACCAAGACCTCCTACTCCGGCCAGTCGAACCTCGGCTGGAAACTGCGCGCGCCTACCTCCGTCACGGTAGACCCTGAAGGCCTGAAACTGACGACGACGACCGAATACGATCCGACGACCGCGCAGATCATCGAAGTACGGGGCGCCGGCGCGGAAAAGACATTCAGCTACACGACAAAGTTCGGTGAAACCGGCTCAGAAGCGGGCAAGCTGAAAAGCCCATGGGGCGTGACGGTCAACTCCGAAGGCAAGCTGCTCGTCGTTGATGGCGCCAACAACCGAATCGAGAAGTTCAGCGCGGAAGGGGCCTACGTGAGCTCCTTCGGGGAACTCGGAAGCGGGAACGGCCAGCTCAAAGAACCTCAGAGCATCGCGCTCGATGCGTCCGGGCACATCTGGGTGGCCGATACGGGCAACAACCGGATCGAGGAGTTCAGCTCGACTGGTGCGTTCATGGCCGTCATTGGCTCCTTGGGGACCGAATCGGGCAAGTTCAAAGCCCCGTCGGCGCTTGCCTTCGATTCCAAAGGAAACATGTGGGTGGCAGACACCGGCAACAGTCGCGTCGAGAAGTTCGACAAAGAAGCCAAATACGCCTCCGAATTCGGGGCTCTGGGCTCTGAACCGGGCAAACTGAAAGAACCCAAGGGCGTCGCGGTGGACTCCGGCGAACACGTCTGGGTGGCAGATACGGGCAACAATCGCATCCAGGAGTTCTCGACCACCGGCAGCCTGCTGAAGCGCTTTGGTACCGCCGGAGCGGGCGAGGGGCAGCTGAACACGCCGATCGACTTGAAGATCGACAGCGCCGGCAACATCTGGACGGTGGACGCGGCCAACAACCGCGCCGAGTCCTTCACGCCATCCGGCGCCTACGTCACCCAGTTCGGCTGGAAAGGCACCGAAGCGGGGCAGCTCACAGAACCGCGCTCTCTGGCCTTCGACGCGACGGGCAAAGCGTGGGTCTCGGACTCCTCGAACAACCGCCTGGAGCAGTTCTCAAAGGGTCCCAACGCCCACGACTCGAAGACGATCTACTACGGCTCGGCCGCCAACGGCGAATACCCCTCCTGCGGTAGCCACCCCGAGTGGTCTGGGCTGATCTGCGAGACGCTGCCGGCCAAGCAGCCTGAACTGATGGGCTTGCCCAAGCTGCCGGTCACGACCTACACCTACAACATGTACAACGAGCCTGAAACGATCACCGAAACATTCGGCACGACGACGCGCACCAAGAAAGAAACCTACGACGCGGCCGGTCGGCGCAGCTCGAGCGAAACGACGGCCACCACGGGCACCTCGCTGCCGAAGGTCAACTTCACCTACAGCTCAGAACTCGGCGTGCTCGAAAAACAGAGCACCGAAGGCGAAGGCAAGGTCTTGACCAGCGAATTCAACCACCTCGGCCAGTTGACCAAGTACACGGATGCCGACGGCAACGTCGCGAAATATAAATACGGTGGTCCCGAAAACGACTTCCTGATCGAAGAAGCTTCCGACTCGAGCGCCTCGGGCACGAGCAAACAGACCTACGAATACGACCCGACGACGAAGCTCAGGACGAAACTGATCGACTCGGCTGCGGGCAGCTTCACGGCTTCCTACGACGCCGCCGGCAAGATGACAAGCGTCTCCTACCCGTACGGCATGTGTGCCAACTACTCATACAACTCGGTTAGCGAAGCGACGAGCGTGCAGTATTTGAAGACCTCGAATTGCTCAGAAAGCGAACCGGGCATCTACTACAGCGACAGTCGCCTCTCCTCGATCCGCGGTGAAGTGTTCAGCCAATCGAGCACCCTCGCCAACGAGACCTACGCCTATGACACGGTCGGACACCTGAGCGAAACCCAGGAAACGCCGACGGGCGAAGGCTGCGCCGTACGCGCTTATGCCTATGACGAAGAAGGCAACCGTGCGAGCTCGGTCAACCGCGCGCCCGGCGTCGGTGGCGCCTGCCAGTCCGAAGGCGGTACGCTCGAAGCGCACAACTACGACGAGGGAAATCGGCTCGCAGATGGCGGCATGGCCTATGACGGCTTGGGCAACGTGACCAAACTGCCGGCGGCGGACGCCGAAGGCCACGAACTGACGAGCACGTTCTACGTCGATAACGCCGTGGCCTCTCAGACCCAGAGCGGCGTTACCAACAGCTACGCTCTGGATCCGGAAGGCCGCACCCGCGAAACGACTACAGGCTCGGTCAAAACAAAAAGCCATTACAACACCCCGGGCGGGAATGCCGTGGCGTGGACCGAATCGGCCGAACAGTGGACGCGCAACATCGCCGGCATCGACGGCACGCTGACGGCGACACAGACCAACGGCGGGACCCCGGTGCTGCAGCTGCACGATCTGCAAGGCAACGTGGTTGGCACGATCGGCGACAAAGCCGGGGAAACGAAACTGCTGTCCACGTACAACAGCACCGAATTTGGCGTGCCCAATGCAGGCAAAGCGCCTCCGAAGTTCGCTTGGCTCGGCGCCGCGAGCATGGAAAGCTCGTTCTCTACGGGGGTGATCACTTTCGGCTCGACCTCGTATGTGCCGCAGACAGGGCGCGCGTTGCAGAGCGAAGCGGTCGAAGCACCGGGGCTTGGTGGCGGTTCGGGATCAGGCGCTACTTACACTATGCAGGAGGACCCGTGGAACATGCAGGGGGCCGCGGCCGCCGGCGCCGAAGCGCCGGGGCTTGAAGCGGCGCGGGAACGAACGGCGGCGGACGAAGCTGAAGGATCAGGGGAATGGCACGACCCAGACCTCTGGCTGGCTCTGAAGGCGGGTGAAGCTTCAACGCTCTACAGGACGATATACAAGGGCAAGAGTGAGTTGGAAGCCCTTGCAAGAAGCGGTGTGATCAAAGGCTTTACGATGCACTGGTACAGACTGATCGCATCGGTATGGGGCGAACCCGGTCTCGGTTACCAAGAAGGTATGGCACACGGCCTCCACATATGCGCCGTAGCCCTCAACAACGGTAAAGGTTGGCCAGGGCGATGCAAGTTCCATCTCGGCTACTCGACTGAATGGTACAAAGAACAAGAGGTTCTCGAGGAGTGGTCAGTACAGACATGCTGGGGCAGGAGACACGAGACCAACGGCACAGTGTTCTGGACCTATCCTTACTGCACTGTCGCGTCGCACTGACGTGAGCGGCACGGCCTGATCGAATCGCCCAGACAGCGAAGGGAGATCTGATGGTCGCGCCGACGACGCTGCAACTCGCCGCGATCCTGCTCGTATCGAGCAGGCATTGAGTAGCGACCCCGACAGGAGATCGGCCCAGATGATGGCCGAGGCCGGCGTCGCCATCAGCCGAAGCCCAGCTTCTTGCACTACCTCAGCAAGTCGACGGGGTGCGAGGCGCGGTGCCTGCGCCGTGCAGAGCTCCCGCCGAGTGCTCCACGCGCGCCTCGCGCCGCGCCGTGACGCTGGCCTCTCGTTCAGATCGTCAAGGACGAGCCGAGACCGTGGCTGAGACGCTTGCCTACCGGCGAGGGCAGGCTACCGTCGTGCGGGCATTCGTACGGCCTCCGTCGAAGAAATTGAAGCTCGCCGCGAAACGGAACCCGCCTCGCGGGCAGCTTCGGGGAAGTCCGACGCCCGGCGGATGGTAGGCGATGTCTTTACCCCTGACACGCTCGTAGTAGGTCAGCCGCCCGCCGAGCGTGAGGTGCATCTGCATCACCGACACGTACGGAGCTTCGGGAAGGCTTGGTATGGGCGGCACGGGGATGTTCAGACGGCCCGGTAGCAACTCCGTCGAGAGCACCAGCCGGGCGGCTACGGGAGACAGGCCTGTGACGCAGACGAGGATCTGCAGGTACCCGCTCTGCGACGGTCCCGCGAACAGCGCCACCTGCGCCGTCTCTTTGACGACTTCGGGACCGATCGGGATCTCAACGAGGGCGCTGCCGGCGCCCATGCGTGAGTTCGCAGGGCACGCTGCAGGTCCCCTCGCTTGCAGGGCCGCGGGCGAACAGGAGGCCAGGCCGAGACCACTGGTGGCGAAGCCGAGATCGCTGGGATAGCGCAGTTCCACCCCGGTCAACAGCGTGGGAGCGCCGCCGCCGGCGATCCGGAAGCTGAGCGAGAGCGTCGTGGGCGCGCCGAGGCGCTCCGGGTTGAAGGCCGCGCGCATGGTCGCGTACATCGCTGCGTCGGCGCTTGCCGGCAGGCACGCGCAGAGCGCGAGCGTCGCGACGAAGATGCGCAGTCGGGGCAAGACCTTCACGCCCCTCAGTAGGGCAGCTTGCCGATCGCCTGGACGGTGAGACCGTAGTTACGTCGTGAGAAGACCCCGAACAATTCGCCGCTCCCGTGTACATGCGCATAGCGGCCGCTTCCGCCGGTGACCTTCATCGACCCGCGAAAGCTCGGGTTGGGCGTCGTCGGGCTGCTCAGCTTCCCGGTGGCGCGGGCACTGATAGATCCATGCGCGCCCGTGATCGTGAACTGCGCGGTCACCGTCGGTTCGCCGTTGTAGGTGAACCGAACCCGCACCTTGCCGGGAAAGGTGCCGATCGCTGGTCCTTCGTCGAAGATCACCGAGCCAGAGCTTTTCAGGAAGCGCAGGTGCCCTTCGTCGCGCACGTCCAACACCCGCGCCGGCTGTGCCATAGCGGGAGAGGAGGCTGCCGCGATCGTGTCGATGCCGGGCGCCGAGCAGGATGCCAGGCACGCGAGAGCGACTGCGATAGGTGCGCCGCGGCGATGCCCGGCTTTCCTTGATCCTGTCCGGCTCGACTCGTCCCCAAACACGCGTGCTCCTCCCCGGGCCATCCTCCCGGGGCTCGTGTGCCCTGAGGCCTGGCGGGGAGACATGTTAGCCGCCACCGCCGCCACCGATGCAGGTTGTGCGCGGGTGCTCCGCGAGCTCCTATTCCTTCCCTGCGTACGCGGCTCCGCTCGCTGGTCGCGACAGTCGCGACCGTAAGCGTCTCACCGCCCGCCACGCGTGCATGACCGCCAGGGTCGGAGGGAGCAGCGGCCAAAGCTCAGCCCTCAATCCTGCCAGGACAGGCTGCATCGCGGCTCTGTTCGCCCCGCGCGCAGATCCGTAATAGCCCACGACGCCGACGAGCAGCATCACGTGATGCGCCCCGTTGGGAAGCCGGCGTGCCTGCCGGACGGCGCGTGTCGCACCTTCTCGCAAGACCCGCGTGAGCTCGTCCGGATCCTCGTACACGCTCACGTAGCCGAGCCGCTCCGTCCCCTCCGCGGGCGCGTCCTCCTCGCTGTCGACCAGTCCGTCGAGCAACGTCGGCAGCAGGCAGATCGAGAGGTAGGCGGCCTCGAGCTCGGCCGCGTCGTCGCTGGTCGTGCTTGCATCCGCCGCGCCCGCGATCAGCGCATGGACACCCAATACCGATGACGCCGCACCCGCCAGCAGCTCTCGCCACCCGAGCCCGGTCTCCGCCGCCTCCTCCTTCGCCCACTGCTCGAGCTGAGCCAGCCCGAGCACTCCGGCCGCGTGCATCCGGATCTGCGCCCGCGCGCTGCGCTTGGCGTTGCGCTTGGCGATTGCTGCGACGGCGTCCACCGCGGGCAGCTGTGCCAGCGCGGTCTGAACGGCTCCGGACAGCGCTTGCAGGTAGCCGCTGTCCTTTAGCCGCGCATCGTCGCAAGGCTCGCGGCCGGCGCTGCGAAGCGGCGGGGCGACCGCCTCGATGTACGCCGCGAACAGCCGCTCCCCGTCGCGAAGCGGATCGTCGCTTGCGCGCTCGGTCAGCCCATCCAGATAGTCGTAGAGCAACTCGAGTGCGACGATCGCCTCGACTACGGTCCTTCGATGCTCGCGCGGCGCAAGCGTCGCGAGCATCGCCGCCGCCTCGGCGTGAAATCCCTCGTCGTGCAGCTTCTTTCGTGCGAGAGCTCGCAGGTCTGGATCCGCGATCGCTCCTGCCCGCGCCTGCCACCGGCGCAGCTCGCCTCGGACGACCGTCGCCACGCTCGTCCAGTACCGCACGTTCGCAACCGCGAGCGCCATGCCCACTCGGACAACGAATCGCCAATCGCCAAGGGGCCTCGTCTCACTGGACATGATTTGGTGCGGCAAGCCAGCTCAGATCAAGCCCGGCAGCGTACGGCGGTGAGGCCAAAGGCTGTCGCATGGCCACGACGGCGGCAGATCTGAAGCCCCGTGTCGAGAGCCGCGGCATCACCGGCCTCCGAACCGACGCACGCGTGCGCCGTACTCGCGAAGCGATGCCTCGAACGCCTCCCGCCCGAAGTCCGGCCACAGCTCGTCTCTGAACACGAGCTCCGAGTAGGCCGACTGCCACAGCAGGAAGTTCGACAGTCTCTGCTCCCCGCCCGTGCGGATTATCAGCTCGGGGTCGTGCATCTCGGCAATCCACAACCCCCTGCGGAACTCCGCCTCGCTGGAACCGTCGAACTGCCTGGCAGCCTCGACGATCTCTGCCCGCCCACCGTAGTTGAACGCAAGGCAGAGCGTCATGCCTGAATTGGCTTCGGTCATCGTCTCCGCCCGCTCCATCTGCTCGACCAGTTGACCCGAGAGCGCGTCGCGTGCGCCGATGAACCGCACGCGAACGCCTTCCCGGTGCAGATCGCGGGTCTCGAGCGGGATCCGCCGGCTGAACATGTCCATCAAACCCTCGACCTCGCTGGCGGGCCGCGACCAGTTCTCGGTCGAGAAGACGAACACCATCAGCTCCTTCACACCCAGCTCGACTGCGTCGCGCACACGCGCCTTCAGCGTGTCCGCCGCAGCGTCATACCCGATCGCGAGGTCCACCCCGCGCCTGTCAGCCCAGCGCCCGTTGCCGTCGGTGATGATCGCGACGTACTGCGCCGTCGGCCAACACGTCTCCGGCAGGCCGGAGCCTGCCAGTCGATCGCCGTCTTCAGTGCGATCCGGCACCGCGCGACCTACTCACTATCCAGTGCGAGCATTGGAGAGACCCGCGAAGCGAACCAGCCCGGAACGGCCACGATCGCCAGCGCCGCGGCCAGCACGACAGCGAAGACCTCGAGGGGGCGCAGCCCTGTCAGGCTGCTGGCGAGTGGGAATCCCGTCACGTACCTCAGGTACCCGTCTATCCCGACCTGGCCGTAGATGCCCGCCACAGCACCGGTCATGCACCCCGCACCCAGCATCAGCGCTGCTTCCGCCAGCAGGATGCGCCGCAACCGGCCGGGCTTGGCTCCCGACAGGCGCAGTCCAGCCAGCCACGATCGCCGCTGCCAGACGCTCGATGCGAGCGCAGCCGCCATCGCGGTGACCGCGGCGAGCAGCAGCAGGGTCGATATCTCGCCGAGCTGCCCGAGTCCTTCCCTGGTCAGCGCGTCGATTCGCCGCTCGCGCGCGTGCGCGAGTGACACTTCCAGTCCGCTCGAGTCTCCGAGCGCGTGTTCGATCGCGCCGCGCGCCACCACCGCGCTCGCCCCCGGGCGCAGGTTCACGCCGAACGCCGTGGGAGCGTTCGTGTCCCACGCGCGCGCGTAGTCGGCGCTGGACATGAAGATGACGCCCGGCGGCCATGCGAGGTTCGTCGTCGTGGCGGCGATGCGCATGCGTATCTGTCCGCTCGGGGTGGGCAAGCTCAGAGTCCCTCCCACTCCCACGTGATGTTCTTCGGCGATCCGCTTGGAGACGACGATCCAACCGCCGCTACCGAGTCGCCTCGCGGCCTCGCGCGCGTTGCCATCGAGCGTCTGGCTCATCAGCACGTGGTCGCTTCCCCCCGGCGGGCGTGCAACGATCCACACCCGCCGCGATCCGAGTTGCAGGAAGCCGCCCTGGAACGCTCGCACGCTTGCGACCGCGGGAAGCGCTGCAATCCGCGCTTGTGTATCGCCTGGCCGAAAGTCGTTGGTCGCTTGATTGTCACCCGGATTCGCGACCCAGATCTCGGCATCGCTGACGTAGCTGTGGGCGAAGCCGCCGATCCCGCGCAGGAGGTTCTCGCGCGAACCTCCCAACGCCACGCTCCCGAACAGCGCCACAGCGCCGGTCGCGGCCAACGCGAGCGAGCGCAGCGTCGTAGCCTGCAGGGAAGCCACCGCGACCGGCAGCGTGGTCAGCCGCTGGTAGCGTCCGCAGATCGAGCTGGACACACGCAGCACCCCGGCAAACACGAGCGGCACTGCGAACACCGTCGCGAGCGCGAGCGCCGCCGTCGCGGCGACCGCGGCCGCGGGAATCCAAGCGAACATGACGGTCGCGATCACGAGCATGCCGACGGCTGCGGCCATCAGTTGTCGCCGAGCCGCTGCGCCCAGAGCGTTGCCGGGCACCCCTGCCTCGTGAAGCACGGCGTCGCGCGGGCGCCCACGGCGGAGATCAAGCAGCGGAACGGCCGAAGCCAAGCACGTGACCAGTACGCCGCCGGCCAGCGCCAGCAGGACAGGCCACGCTCCGACGATCGTTCCGCCCCCGAGCGTGAACGCCTCGGCCAGGTACGCCGACGATTGGTGAAAGACCCCGACCGACAGCACGTAGCCGAGCCCCAAGCCCACGAGCGACGCCGCCAGCCCAAGGCACAGCGCCTGGAACAGGACCATCTGTACGAGCGCCGAGCGCCTGGTGCCGGCGAGTCGGAGATCGGCGATCGCCTGTCGGCGCTCGGGGACAGTCAGGAGCATTGCGTTGAAAGCGAACAGGAAGCCGAGCAGTGCGCCGATGGCCGCGAACAAGCCGCTTGCGAGCGCACTCGGACCAAGCGCTTGGTGCAGGGCCTCGACGTCTTGGTCTGCCGCTGCCACGTTTAGCCTCGCGCCCGCCAGTCGCTGCAGCTCGGCACGGACGACGGCCCGCCGTCCCGGCTCCGTCTGAACGAGGATGCGGGTGACACGTCCCTCCAAGCCGGCGAGCTGCTGAAGGCTCTTCAGTGGCATGACGGCTACGAGCGAGCGTGACAACGCTCCTGCCGCTTCGGCGCCGAGCACCGCAGCGACCCTCAGCCGGTAGCGCCGGCCGCGCAGCTCTAGCGTCACCCCTGAGGCCGGCAGCTGCGACCGACTGATTCCGAGTGCCTGTGCGCTGGCGCTGCTGAGACCGATCGCGCCGCGAGTGAGCGATGCGATAGGCAGCGTGTGCGCGAGCCCGTTGAGGATCGCGAGGCTTACGTCGGTTCCTGCGACCTCCACCGTCTCGCGTCGCCCTCCCGGCGCGAGCACCGTCGCCGTCTGTTCGAGCAGCGGCGCGGCCTGCTTCACGCCCGCGATCTTTTCCACGCGAGCCAGCATCTGTTCGCTGAATCCGTTGCCGCCTCGTGCGCGCAGCTGCAGGCTCGCCGGACCGACGACTGCGTGCACGACTTCGCCGGCCGACCCGGCGATGCTCCTCTGCGCGACCGTCGCCGCGAACACGAGCGCCACGGCTATCGCGATCCCGACGCCCGCGAGCAGCTCCTGGACCGCGTGCACGCGCAGTCGTCTGCGGTAGAAGTAGAGCAGCGCATAGGGTCGCATCAGCCAGTACTTGCCTGCTCGCTCGGTCCCCGCTGCTGCGGCGCATCCAGCAGACGCCCATCTCGCAGTGTGCCGCGCCGGTCGGCGAGCTGCGCCGCGTCGGTGTCGTGCGTGACGAGGATCACCGATGCACCTCGCTCGTGTGCGATGCTCGCGAGCAGCGCAACGATCTCCCTGCTGCGCGTGCTGTCGAGGTTTCCCGTCGGCTCGTCGGCGAGGATCAACGCTGGATCGCCGGCAAGCGCTCGGGCGATCGCGACGCGCTGGCGCTCTCCGCCGGAAAGCTCCTCCGGCGTACGCCCCAGTTGCTCGCCGAGACCGAGTCGCTCCAACCATGGAAGGGCTCGCGCCTGCGCCTCGCGCATCCCGGTGCCTGCGAGTACCAGCTTCAACGACGCATTCTCGAGCGCCGACACGCGTGGCATCAGCTGAAGGCTCTGGTAGACGAAGCCGACCTCTCGCATGAGGTAGTCGGAAGCCTCGCCCTGCGACAGCGACGTCAGGTCTCGCCCGCGGAAGCGCACGGCGCCGCGCTCGGGCGCCAGCAGTCCGGCGATCAGCAGCAGCAGCGTCGTCTTGCCGGAGCCGCTCGGTCCGTGCAGCGCGAGCATCTCGCCTGCCTCGGCCTTCAGACTCACTCCGTCGACCGCGCGGATCTCCTCAGCGCCGCCGCGGTAGTGCTTGAACACCCGCTCGAGCTCCAGCATGCTCACGTGGTCATTCAAGCGTGTGCGGCGAGCGGTCTGTCGCTCAAGCGCTCACGCGGTGCGCGGCCGGACGGCGCAGCGGCAGCACGGGCGCGAGCTCAGACCTCGCGCCGCCACGCAGCTCGCCGTCGCCGAGCGCCAAAGCGCGGTCCGCACCCGACAGGCCGGTCGACTCGCCGGCACTCGCGAGCACCGCCAAGCCCTCATCCGCGAGTTCTCGTACCAAGCCGAGGATCTCGTCGCGCTCGAGCAGCTCGACGCCCTTCACCGGCTCATCGATCACGAGCAGGCGCGGGCGCAGGGCAAGCGTCCGTGCCAGTGCTACGCGGACCGCTTCGCCGGCATCCAGCTCCAGCAGCGCCGAGTTCGCGCAACGCAAGGCGCCGACGCGCTCGAGCGCCTCGTGCGCACTGGCCCTGGCCGCGGCGGGCGCAACCCCGCGCGCGAGCAGACCGACCACCACGTGGTCCAGCACGCTCTTTCCCTCCGCCCAGCGAAACGCCTTCTGGCAGTACCCGATGCCGGCACCGAGCACCTCGTCGCCGTGCTCGGCCAAGTCGCGGCCTTCGAAGCGAACTGTGCCCGAGTCCGGGGCCTCGATCCCGGCGGCGATCCGCAGCAGCGTCGTACGTCCCGAACGGCGAAGGCCCCACACGACCGCCAGCTCCCCCGGGTCGAGCTCGATCGACGCGTCTCGCAGGACGACGCGCTCCCGCGGTCCGTCCATGTAGCGCTTGCCGACGCTCTCGAGCGTAAGCAGGCTCATTGCCGCGTCTCGGGGAGGCGGGCCTTCAGCTCTCGCTGCGCATATTGCACCCATGCAAGCTTCGCGCCGACGGCGAGTCGGTGCTCCTCGGAGATCAGACGTTCGACCAGCTCGCTGTTCCCATTGATCGCCGCACCGGGCTCGCGCGTGATCGGCGTCTTCGCAGCCTGCTCCAAGCACGTCCGCTCATAGTCGGCGACAATCCCAAGCGCCGCCTGCGGATTGCGCGTCAGTGCAGCCAGCTGCAGCACGAACAGACGCTGGCGGCGGCGATCCTCGTCCAGCTGGCCGAGCAGCCACTCCCTGTACTCCCGCAGGCCGGACTCCGTGGCCCGATAGCGCGGCTTGGGCTGCCGGCCCGTCCGCGTCCCGGCGACCTCCTCGATCAGCCCCCGGCTGCGGAGCGTCGTGATCGCGGTGTACACGTGCGAAACGCTGCTGAGCGACAGCGCTCCGTGGTACCTGCGCTCAAACCGCCGGGCGAGCTCGTAGGCATAGCTCGGTCGCTCGATCACAAGGCCCAGCAGCGCCCAGTTGACGGGCGAATGCATTGGCGCCGCGCCAGGCTCCCTCGCCCTAGCTCCCATGAGCTACAGCGTAACTGACGTGGCAACTCTCATGGGGCCTTTCCGCTCTCGCGTGACACGGCGTCGATGCTTCGCGTATCGATCTTTCGGACTTTTGCCCTTGCCGATAAGCCTACGCTGGATCTCCAGCCCACAGTCAAGACATAGAACGTTCTAGGTCTTGACTTAGGAGGCAGATGACCTGTGAAGCCCTCCGCTCTTGCTGAATCTCGGCTTGGCCTTCGCTCTGATGGGCCCGTATCGCCTCTTGGCGCGCGCTCGACATGCCGGACGCCGCTTCTTGGGCCTCTTCGCGCACGCTTTCAGGGCCTTGGCGAGCTTCTGGGCACGCGTCAGGGGCCTGGGCTTCAGGCCGGACCCGAACACGGGCGAGCCCGCGAGATTCCCTGGGCCGCCGAAAACAGCACTCGCGGGCTCCGGCGACGATGGTGGGCCCGCGGGTGGCCCTTGGCAGGCGTCGCCGAGGCACGGGGCGGCCGCAGCAGCCTCTTCGATGCCGCCGCCCACGCGGGCGTCGTAGAGGTCCAGCTGTTCGTTGTCATCCCGCGTCAGCAGCTGGTCGCGGGTAACGATGAAGGCGTCGTCGCCTGAGGGAGTCGAGTCGATCAGGAAGGAATCGCTGGCCGCGTGGCCGCTGGAGATCAGGAACACGCAGCCCGCGACACGGTCGCAGCTCCCGACGCCCTTGGGCTCCCACTCATAGACGTCCGTGGTCCCGTTGTTGGTGTCATGCGGGGAGAGCGTGTCCTGACTTTCGAAGAACAGCCTCCCTCGGCCATCGGTGCTGAGGTTGCCGGGTTGCGGTACCGGGGGCAGGCCGGGGAGTCCTTCGATCAAGGTCAGGTTGGACATCCCGAGCGGTCGCAGTCCCGTTGGATTGCACGAGGCGCAGGCGAGCTCTTCGGATTCGGCGTCGTACTCGAAGACCTCAAAGCAGGCGTTGCCCTCGCTCTTGGGACATCCGCCACCTGCCCCGAATTCGTTGTCGTAACCGGTCAACCGCGCCTTCGACATGAAGGCCAAGTAGGTTCCGGCGGAGGTGACCTGCGCCAGTCGGTCCGCGCTCGAGGGCTTCCAGGCGCCGTATTTTCCACCTTTGAATTGATTGTCGGCGTTGAGCAGGATGCCGATGAAGGTGGTCCTGAATTGGCCGGCGTGGGCCGGGTCGGGCCGGTAGGCATAGAGGTTGTCCTTGCCCGCGACGGCCCGTTCTCTGTTGGCGTTCTCCTCGGCGCCGGTGAGTACTTCGGTATCGACGAAGTAGACGTGTGACAGGTCTTCGGCTGCGCCGAGGATTCCCAGAAAGCCGCCGTGACCACCCGTGAGGTCGGCCGGCGCTGCGGCGAGATCGTCGACGTTGTAGAGGCGGCCGTCGTTGAGCAGCAGCTTCGAGCCATCGGCCGAGGCGGTGAGGAACTTGCCGGCGTGGTCTGGGATCTCTTCGGTCTTTTCGCCGGCGATCCGCACGTACACCTGCCCCCCGGCTTCTTCGCTCCAGAAGACGCGGCTGCCGTCGTCGGAGATCGCATGGTCGATGGCGGGGTAGGCGTCTTCGGAGGGTTCCACCAGGATCCCCGAGCCCAGGACGGCGCCGGGCGAGGTTGTGGCGTCGCCGGGCTGGACGTTGACCAAGCGCAGCCTTCCACCGAACCACTCGTAGAGATTGAGGTTCGCGGGACGGTTGCTACTCCGCCGAACCCCACCGTCGACCGCGGCTGGTGCGTGTGCGGTGGCGCCGGTGAGCGAGTCGTTGGCGGCGAAGATCAGATGGGCGAATGCGGGAGACGAAGCCGTGCCCGAGTTGCCGCCGCCGAAGACCACATCGAACTCTTCGCAAGCAAGGTCGCAGACGAAGCCGGGAGGCCTGTTCGGCGGCGGTTCCGTGAGCAGCGCTTGGACCGTGCCGTCAGAGCGACGAAGGTACAGGTTGGCGAAGCTCCTGCCTCCACTGCTCGGCGCATCGGGTGAGAGCGCAGGGGAGACCTGGAAGAGCACACCGCGCGAGAGGTCCGGCGAGAAGGCCTCGTATCCTTGGCCCTGAAGCCCGTTGACGAACAGCGGCGGGCTGAGGCTCTGCGTCGCCCAGCCGTTCCGCTCGCGTTTGGCCAGGTACTCGTTTGCCGTCGAGGAGCTGCCAGCTGCGAACGGGTCGCCGCCGTAGACGATCGATTCGCCGTCGGCGGCGCTCTGCATCGGCGCCATCTGGCTGTGGATCCCGGGCAAGCATTCTCCCGGCGGGGGGCCCGGCGGGGGGCAGGTACCGCCAAGCGCCCCGGACGGGTCGGGCACGAAGACGTCACCCGACTTGGACGGCGGCGAGACCAACTCGTAGCTTCGCCCGTCGGGGAGGCCTGAGGGTAAGGAGGGAAAGGTGCGGAATTCTCCTTCCTCGCCCGGTACGACGTCGCCGAACACCGGGCTACCTTCGTTGTTGGCGTTTTCGACCACGACCCTGAAGAGGTAGGTCGTGTCCGGCGTCAGGCCGCCGAGGTGGGCGCGAGCGGTCTGCATCGTGCCGGCATTGCGCAGAGCGGCTTCGGGGGTTTCGAGTGGGACATTGAGGCCGGAAAAGGAAGCGCCGTTGGCTTGGTAATCGGATCGGGTCAGATACTGGAAGCGGTAGTGGGTTTGGAAGCGCTCGGGGTTGACCCGCGCTTGAACGTCGGCCGAGGTGGCGCCGACGTCAGAGGCCGAAGCCGCGCCGACGATGGGCGGGTTGGGGGCGGCCGGGTCGAATACCCTCACCATGCGTTCGCCCACTCTGTCGGAGACGAAGACGACGCCGGTCGAGCCGTCGACGGCCAATCCTTCGGATGACACGAGTTCTCCGGCTTCGCCTGGAGTGGCGAAGGTGCCGAGGAGGCGACCTTTGCCGTCGCGCTGGACGATTTGCGAGTGTTCGGCTGTGGGACGTTGATCGACGTATACGTCGCCGTTGAGTGGATCGAGGGCGATGGAATAGTCGGGGCCACCGTCGACGAAGGTGCCTATGGAGGGGTAGGTGGTGGAAGTCGTCACCGGAAAGGCGGACGGCGTGAACATCTCGACGCTCTGCGTGTCCATGTGGTCGACGTAGACGGCGCCGTCTGAGTCGACCGCCAGGTTGCAGGGTCCAGCGGTTTCGAGGGAGGTGAGCTCTTCGCCGCTGGGCGCGAAGACGTCGATCAGGCCCCTGAAACCGGCGCCGTTGCCATCCGCGACGTAGATGTCGCCGTTCGCGTCGACGGCGACTCCGCAGATGCTGACGAAGCCCGAGATCTGGTTGGTGCCCGCCGCGGCCCCACGGGTGAACAGGGCTGCTTCGCCGTCGGAGTGAAAAGCCTTTAGTGCGCGGTGGCCCCAGTCCGCGACATAGAAGTCGCGGCTGGAAGGGGCAACCGCGATCTGGCTGTCGCCTTGACCTGCGTTGAAGCTGAAGCCGGATAGCCTGTTGGTTCCCGCAGCGGAACCGGCGGTGAAATCCGCCTCTTCGCCGCTCGCGGTGCACTTGATCACGGAGTTGACCGCTGCTCCTTGATCGGCGACGTAGATGTCGTGGGTTGCTTCGTCGACGGCCACAGCGCCGGGGCTTTCGAAGTGGGTCGATTCGGTGCAGTCGGGGCCAAAGGAGGAAGCGTATTCATGGCCCAAGCTCGCCTGCGCTGGAGCAGGGCTCGCGCAAGACATCGCGCAGAGTACGAGTAGGAGGGCCACCACCAGGTGGGCGCGACGGGCCGAGGGCGCGGCGGCCGGAGAGCTGCCCGCGGATGCACGTCCCCCCTGCAAGCGCGCGGGAGGTGCGTGGAGTGAGGTCCATCGCGCGGGCGCGTGTGACGCAATGGAGCCTCCGCGGCGGGTTCGCGCGCGCCGCTCGACGCAAAAGCCCAACCCTGCGCACGCCGCTCCACCCTGTGCCGTCATCGCCCGCCTCCCACCCACACCTCAACCGACGCATGCCTGACATCCAAGCTCGTCGCGAACCGCTCGTGGGCGAACGCTACAGCGTTCCTCTCCTGGAGTAAAACGCGAATCGCCGAGAGGTTGGCGGCCGGGTCGGCAGGACGTAATGACCCCGGCCTCAGCGAGTCAGGACGCAATCCGGCGAGTGGTCGGATGCGCGCGCGGACGTCGCTCACGAGGGATATCCGGTGCCTACTCGCGGCCGACGGACGCGGACTCAGTCACACCGTACAACGTTGTACGCCATGACTTATCACTACTCGCAGCGCAGAGCATGATCGGCAAATGGAGAGGGGAGCGAGCGGACGGGCGGACCGAGCGCTTAATAGCATACTGCTCGTTTACTCACCGGCTGCCGCGCGGCTGCTCGGAGGCGCAAAGCCTCCGTGGCCTGAGGCGCGCACAGCAGCGCCAATATCCCCTTATACCGGGCATTTGTGCCCTGCGAGGGCGACATTAGGCCTTGCACGCGGGTTGCCGCTTGACAGCGCATCAGTCTCCTGTTTATGATGTACGTCAGCGTTTATAACGTGGCTTCAGAGGGATGGGTAGCGCCAGCCAGGGCGCCCGGGGAAGCTCGATCCAGACACGTAGAGGAGCGGCGGGGAGCAAAGGATGTGGGGACCGATGAATAGCCTGCTCGCGACAGTCCTTGTCGCTGGTGAGCACTCTGCGTTCGCGTCGGCGGGGATCTCACGCGGCGGTAGCCCGGCCCGGTCGAACCCACGGACGAGGCCATGTCGCTTCAGAGTGCCGGCCGCGCCTCACGAGACCTTGAACCGGCCCACGCGCGCACAACAGATGCAGCGTGTCGGCGCCGTCACTTGCCGGCGAGCAAGCACGCGTTCGCGCGATCTCGCCGACCGCAAACGTTCATCGATGGCGCGCCCGCGGCGCCCCATCGATGGCGAGCGTGCATCCGCGTGGGGGGCCGTTGGTCCCGATCGGATGCGTTGCAGTACATGAACGACGCTGGGAGACCTCAGGATGAGGAAGTCGGGCGTCGACCGATCATGACCAAACGGAAAACACACAAGGAGAGGACACAAGTGAGACATGTAAGGATGCGGATCTTTGGGATCGGCCTACTTGTAGCGCTCGTTGCGAGCGCAATCGGCGCAGGGTCTGCGCTGGCATCGAAAAACCCATACAACCAGAACACATGGGCTCAGTACATCAATTGTCCGTACCAGAACCCGGAAATCAACGATTGCATTTACGGGCGCACCAGCGGTGGGCCCGGCGGTGGGGAATTCAAATATGGGCACATGTCGGTAAAGCTCAACAAGCCGATCGTCGTTCAGGTTGGCTTCGCTGGAGCGGGAGAAACAATCATGGTGTCCCCTCCCACAAAAGGCGAAGCGCTGGAAGCGCCTGAACTCACCGTCGCAAAAGGGCTGGCCGTACTCACGCCAAGAATTCAGAACGAAGCAGAATGGCCGCAGGCTTTGAAGGAAAGCTTCGCCGAAGCCAAAAAGAATAAAGAAACGAAGGCAACGGTCAAGATCGAAATGGCCGGTACCAGCTGCTACGAAACGCCCGGCTGCCTGAGTGTGGAAAACCTCCTCAACGAAAAAGGGGACGCGTTCAAACTTCCGCTCAAGGTCAGGGTCATCAGCAGCTGGCTTGAAAAACTGGGCGGCGGTCCTTGCTTGATCGGAAGCGACGAAAACCCGATCAAACAGAACCTGACGTCGTCGGGTCCAGGTCGCGTGGGAGAAGTCGTGTTCAACGAAACATTCACCAACATCGATTTGGCGAATGGGCAGTTGGTTGATCTCGGGTGGCACATCTCAAAGGAACAGGGCGCCAAAGGTTGCGGAGGCGAATACGAAGCGTACATCGACCACGCAATCAACATGGCACTGGAAGTTGAAGATGCCAACGGATTCGAATACACCGGGAAAACCGGGATCACTGTCCTGACGGGTGATCTACTCGACGGTGGTGCGCAGCAAGGCGTCGTGACTGAAGGTAAAGAAAGCGGAGAAATTCCGTAGACGAGCCCGGAAGTTAGGTGAGTCGGCGGAGTCCCGCTTGGCGGGGCTCCGCCGCCGTAAATCACGAGATGAAGTACCAAGAGCTGAAAGGGAGTATCAGAGATGCGACAGATGAAGATCCTCGGGGCGTGCATCGTCGCGGTGTGTGCGTTGTGCGTCCTCGTCGCCTCGAGCGCCTCGGCGTTCGTGCGCGAACCGCCAGAAGTCGGGCGATGCCTCAAACACGCCGGCGGCCACTGGAAGGACGGGGGTTGCAAGACCGCAGCCAAAGTCTCTTCCGAACAGAAATTTGAATGGTACCCGGCCTACGGCGAAGCCGAAAACGGCGAAACCAAGCTCGCCGAAAAAGTAAAATTCAAATCGGTCTCCAAAGAAGGCACGCTGATCCAGCTGACGACCGTGAGTGGCGAAGGTATCGGCTGCAAAACGCAGACCGCGATCGGCGAAGTAACGGGGCCGAAAACGCTGAAGAGCTCCAACATCGTCTTCAAAGGCTGCGCCGAGACCGGCTCGCAGTGCACGAGCACGAACCCTGTGGCAGCCGAAAAAGGCGAAATCAAGGTCAAAGAACTCACCGGCCTGATCGGCATCGAAAAATTCGGGGAAACCCACGCCAAAGACAAGGTCGCGAACCTGTTCAAACCCGTGTCCGGTGAAATCTTCACCGAATTCGAATGTGGCGGGATCCCGGTGACGGTCAAAGGCGAAGTGCTGAATCCGCTGACCGCCAATGCCATGAAGCTGACGGCGACGGTCAAGTTCATCGCCTCCAAAGGCAAACAGAAACCGGAAAAGTTCGCGACGGACCCGGTCGGGACCAAACGCGTGCTGTTCAGCAACAAACTGGTCGGTGGTGGCATCACGCAGGCCGGGCAGTCGTTGACGACGATCCAGACCAACGAAGAAAAGCTCGAGATCAACACGCTCATCTGAGCGAGTTGGCTTGAGTTGGTAATTACGCCATCGGCGGGCCGGGCCGGAGCGTCGGCCCCGCCCGCCGAGGCGCTAGGGCAGTTTTCGAGGAGGGAGCAGCAGAAGTGGCCAAGAGGACAATCCAGGGTGGGTCTATCTCTGGCCTGTCCGCACCGGCGCGAGGCGGTCGGCTGCTGATCGCGGCGGCCGTCGTGCTCCTCGCCCTCGTTGCCTGCAGCTCCTCGGCCCTGGCCCAGGCCCACCACGTTTTCGAGCGCTCGTTCACACCTTCGGGCGAATGCG
>DATINR010000055.1:0-3874 GCA_035473995.1 Solirubrobacteraceae bacterium | reverse complement strand
CTCGGCTCGGCCGGCCGTGCATCGTGCTCGGGGGCGTCCATGAACACGTAGTCGAGCGGGAAGTCGACGAACGCTGCGCCGCCATGCGGCGCGAGCGCGGCCTGGAAGGCGAGGTCGGTCAGCCCCGCGATCTCCTCCGTGCCGCCCGCCGTCGCCGCGAGCTTCGTCAGCGGCCGCACGAACGGCACGTGGTCGATCTCCTGCAGCGAGCCCTGCCCCCAGCGCAGCGCCGCCGCCGGCGCCGCGCAGCTCGCTGAGCGTCGACGGGATCGACCCGTAGCACTCGGCGGCGACCGCGCGCGGGTGCGCGCGGTCGGGTTCGGCGGTGTCGATCACGACGATCTCGGTCTCCTCGCCGAAGGAAGCGCCGAAGGCGAGGCGGAAGTCCATCGGCACGCCGATCACGAGCGCCACGTCGGCGCACTTCAGCCCTTGCGAGCGCGCGCGAGAGAAGAACAGCTCATGGTCGGCGGGAACGCACCCGCGCGCGAGGCCGTTGAGGAACACGGGGATGCGCAGCGCCTCGGCCAGCTCCAGAAGAGCCTGCTCGCCGTGCCCCCAGTAGAGATCCGTCCCGGCCATGATCACGGGGCGCTCGGCCTCGCTGAGCAGCTCGCCGGCCCGTTCGATCGCCTCGGCAGAGGCGCGCGGCGCGATCGCCTCGACCGGCTCCGCCTCGTGCTCGGGCGCCTCCATGAACACGTAGTCGAGCGGGAAGTCGAGGAACGCCGCGCCTCCGTGCGGCGCTTGCGCGGCCTGGAAGGCCAGATCGGTCAGCCCGCCGATCTCCTCGGTGCTGCCGGCCGTCGCGGCGAGCTTGCTCAGCGGGCGCACGAACGGCACGTGGTCGATCTCCTGCAGCGAGCCCTGCCCCCAGCGCAGCGCCGGCGCGCGTCCGCCAAGCACGACGATCGGCGAGTGGTTGGCCTGCGCCGAGGCCATCGCGCTCATGCCGTTCGTCACGCCGGGGCCGGCCGTCAGCGCGCAGACGCCGACCTCGCGCGTCACCTTCGCCCAACCCTCCGCAGCGAAGGCGGCTGTCGACTCGTGGCGCACGTCGACGATCTCGATTCCCTCCTCACGACAGCCGTCATATATGGAGAAGAGATGGCCGCCAGACAGCGTGAACAGCTTGCTCACTCCATGCGCCTTCAGGCGGCGTGCGATCAGCCTGCCCCCATGGAAGCTCTCGCCCTGCGCCGTCTCCGCCTCCTGCGTGCCCTCGCTCGCCATGCGCGCGGACTCTATCGGAGGGTGCTTTTGATGCCCGGGGTGGGAGTCGAACCCACAATTGCCGTCATGGCCATCGATTTTAAGTCGATTGCGTCTACCGTTCCGCCACCCGGGCGAGCGTCCTTGCCAAGCCTGCCGGGCCAGTTTATGGGAGCTGCAATCTCCCCCACAAGGCCGCAACTCGGGCGTTGTTAGCGTGTATTTAGGTCTGGATGAGGTAATGGATCTTGTATGGAGGCCTCCGCACTCTCACATTCCGGCGTCGCCCCTGCCCTGCGCGGTGGGCCCACGCCCCTGCTGCGCCTGCAGTCCGACGAGCGCCTGATCGCGCTCACCCGTCGTGGCCAGCACGCCGCCTTCGAGGCGCTCTGCTCTCGCTACCAGTCGCGCCTGCTGTCCTTCTGCCGGCACATGCTCGGGTCGCGCGAGGACGCCGAGGACGTGCTGCAGGAGGTCTTCGCGGCCGCCTTCAACGCCGTGCTGGCCGACGAGCGCGAGATCAACGTGCGCCCGTGGCTCTACCGGATCGCGCGCAACCGCTCGCTCAACCACCTGCGCCGCGCCTCGGCCGTGGGCGTCGACTCGATGGACATCCACTTCGCCGATCACGGCATGTCGACCGGCGACCGCGCGATCCGCCGCGAGAGCTTTCGCGAGCTGCTCTCCGACGTCCACGACCTGCCCGAGACCCAGCGCACGGCGCTCCTGCTGCGCGAGATCGACGCGCTCTCCTACGAGCAGATCGCGCACGCGATGGAGACGACCGTGCCGTCGGTCAAGTCGCTGCTCGTGCGCGCGCGCATCTCGCTCGCCGAGGCCGCCGAGGCACGCAAGCTGAGCTGCTCCGAGGTCCGCCTCGAGCTCGGCGAGGTCGCCGAGGGGCTGGCCAAGCTGAGCGCCCCCGCGCGCCGCCACGTGCGCGGCTGCGACCGCTGCCGCTCGTTCAAGAAGCAGCTGAAGGAGAACAACCACGCGCTCGCCGCGATCCTCCCCGTCGGCCCCCTCTTGGTCTTCAAAAAGATCCTGCTCGCGAAGCTCGGACTTGCCAAGCTCGGCTCGGCTTCCGCGGGCAGCGCGCAGCTCGCCGGCGGGGCGGGCGCAACGGTCGGAGCGGGCGCCGCCGCCGCCGGCGCGGGCGGAGCGGGCGCCGGAGGCATCTTTACGGTCGGCGCCGGCGCGCTTGCGACGAAGGCCGTCGCCGGGCTCGCCGCCGCCGCGATCGTGGGAGCCGGCGTGGCGGCCGACCAGTCCTCGCACCATCGTCACGCCTCGCGCACGGCCTCGGCCAGCGCGAGCGCCGCCCGGCCCGCGGCCCAGCCGGTCGTCGTCGAAGAGCGCGCCCAACCGATCAGCGTCGTGCACCACCACCGCTCGGCCGCAGCGAACGTCGCGCGCGCGCGACGCCTCGCGCTTGCAAAGAGTACGGCGGCGGAGAAGACGACGGTCGCCGACAAGGCCCCAGTCGCGCCCGCGCCCAAACCGGCTCCGGCGCCGGCCGAACCGGCGATCACGCAGGTCACCTCCGAGTCGACCCAGCTGCCGAGCACGGCCACGGCAGAGCCCCAGCCGAGCACGCCGGCGGCCACGACGACGGCCCCCGTCGAGCCGCCGGCGGCGAGCACGACCCCCGCCTCGGAAACGCCCGCGCCCGTCACGACGGTGACGACCGAAACGACACCCGCACCGCCGGCGACGCCGAGCACCGAAACCGCGTCGACGACAACCGTCCCCATCGTTCCCAGCGCAGTGCCGCCGCCGGCGCCGCCGCAGGTCCAGACACCGGTCGAGCAGGACTCGAGCGCAGCCGGCGGCACGCCGGCGCATCATTCCGGCGGGCTGACCCGGTACTGGGGCATGCGCGTCCGCGTACGCTGAAGCTTCGCTCTCGTCCCGGCCGCCTGGCCCCAGCGCGCGCCGTCAGCCGAGCGTGAACGTCTTCAGCGGGCGCAGCAGCACACCCTCTGAGGCCACTTCCGACGGCGAGGTCACTTGCGCGTTGGCGGTCGGTGAGGTGAGCATCACGATGCTCACGCCATGGCGCGCACGCGGGCGCTGCGGCAGCAGCAGCACGTTGCGCCCGTACATTTCCCGCCCGCCGAGGACGGTCGTGTAGACGACCTGGTAGGCGGGGACGGCGTTGACGCGCGTCTTGCCCTCGCCGCGCAGCACGAAGGCACGATCGCCGGCGCGCAGCCGCTCGATGTAGCCGGCGGCGAACAGCGCGAGCTCGCCGGACTGCCCGCCCGTGTAGGGCGGAAGCGTCAGCGGCCTGACGGCATAGGAATCCTCGAGCCGCCCGCTCGAGCTGTGGCGCTCGAGCTTCACGTACTCCCCGGGTTCGGGCACGACGCGGTGCAGACCGCGGTAGCTGAAGCTGAACGGCGTGCTGCCGCCTTGTGCGTAGTGGGCGTTCTCGAGTGTCAGGAAGGCGCCGAGGAGCAACGCGATCAGCCCGACGATCGCGACGCGCACGAGGCCGCGCACGAGCGGCGAAGCAGCCCGCCAGCGGGGTGAGAGCAGGCGTCCGAGCGTGGGGCCGTACTCGGGCTTGATCGGCACGGCGACCATCGCGGCTGCCGGCTACTCCCCGAGCGAGAACAGCGTTTCGAGATCGTGGCGCGAGAAGGCGGCGAAGGCGACC
>DATINR010000054.1:0-4501 GCA_035473995.1 Solirubrobacteraceae bacterium | reverse complement strand
GAGCCGATGGGCAACATGCCCGTGCTCAAGGACCTGATCGTCGACATGGACGCCGTGCACTGGAAGAAGATCCAGCGCGTCACGCCGTGGCTGATCGCCAAGCAGCCGGTGCCCGAGCGCGAGTACATCGTGCCGCGCGAGTCGATGATCGACGTCACGCAGACGATGGCCTGCATCCAGTGCGGCGCGTGCGTGTCCGATTGCCTGGCGATGGAGGTCGACCCGGGCTTCATCGGCCCGGCGGCGCTGGCCAAGTCCTATCGCTTCGTCGGCGACCCGCGCGACGACCAGCAGTTCGAGCGGCTCAACGACCTCGCGCAGGACCCCGAGGGCATCTTCGACTGCACGCACTGCTTCAAGTGCGTCGATGCGTGCCCGAAGGACGTCAACCCGATGGGCCAGATCATGCGCCTGCGGCGGATCGCCACCAACGACCACCACATCGTCGACAAGAACAACGGCGAGCGCCACGAGGCGGCCTTCACGACGCTGATCAAGGACAACGGCCTGTTGTGGGAGGCCGAGCTGCTGCCGCGCTCCTACGGCGGCAACTCGTGGTTCGGCAAATTCGCGCCGCCCGCCGGCAAGGAGCTGCTCAGCTCGCTGCCGTCGATCGTCAAGGCGCTGCTGCGCGGCAAGGTCACGCCGATGGGCGCGCTCAAACCCCACAAGATCCCCAAGCAGGACCTGAAGAGCGTGCAGGGGATCTTCGACAACGTCGAGGGTCGCGAGCAGCGCTACGAGCTGAACCTGTACATCGCCGGCGAGGACGAGGCGCCGCAGCAGGGCGGCGGCGGCGGCGAGGCGGGCGCCGCGGGCGGGAGCGATCCGGTCGCGGCCGGCGTCACGGCCGAGCCGGGCGGCAAAGAGCCCGACGCCGATCCGAGCGCCGAGTCGACCGACACGTCGATCGAGCAGCGCGAGACCGAGGAGGGCTCCAGCCAATGAAGGTCGCCTACTGGCCGGGCTGCGTCAGCCGCGGCTTCACACCCGAGCTGCACGGCTCGATGGCGCAGGTCGCGCCGCTGTTGGACATCGAGCTGGTCGAACTCGACCGCGCGTGCTGCACCGGCGCGGGCGTGATCGCCGAGCACAACCAGGAGCTCGCCGACACGCTCAACGCGCGCACGTTCGCGCTTGCCCAGCAGGTGCAGGGCGCGGAGCTGATGATGAACATCTGCTCGACCTGCCAGGGCGCGCAGAGCGAGTGCCAGGAGCGCCTCGACGCCAACGCCGAGTACCGCGCGCACGTCAACGAGACGCTCGCCGGCGAGGGCCTCTCCTACGAGCAGGGGCTGACGAACAAGAACTTCCTCTGGCTGCTGGTCGAGGAGATCGGCCTGGAGGAGCTCGCCGCGCGCGTCAAGCGGCCGCTGACGAACCTCAAGGTGGGCCCTTTCTACGGCTGCTACATCGTGCGTCCCCGCGATCGCCTCGGGATCGACTCCGAGCGCCCGCGCGACCACTACCTGCACCAGGTGATCGAGGCGCTCGGCGGCACCGTGATCGACTACGCCGGCATGCGCAAGTGCTGCGGATTCCCGATCATCACGATGAACAAGGAGGCCTCGCTGAAGCAGGCCGGCCGCCACCTCGGCGACGCCGTCGACGCTGACGCCGACTGCCTCGTGACGCCGTGCCCGCTATGCCACCTGAACCTCGACCTGCAGCAGCCGCTGGCCGAAAAAACGGTCGGCCGCGACCTCGACATGCCCGTGCTTCACCTGCCCCAGCTCGTCGGCCTCGCGCTCGGCCTGGAGCCGAAGGAGCTCGGCATGAGCCGCCACGTCGTGCGCCCGACCTCGGTGATCGACTGGTCGAGCTCGGTCGTCGGCGCCGCCGCCGGCGCCTCGTCGGGCTGGTAGCGCGGGCCAGCGCATAGGCTGCGCCGGTGCGGATCCTCACGGTCGTCGGCAACCGGCCCCAGTTCATCAAGGCGGCCGCCGTATCGGGCCTGCTGCGCGAGCACAACGAGGAGATCCTCGTGCACACGGGACAGCATCACGACGACTCGCTCTCGCGCGTGTTCTTCGCCGAGCTCGGGCTGCCGCGACCGGACCGCGAGCTGGGCATCGGCGGCGGCTCGAACACCTCGCAGACGGCACGCATGCTGGCTGCGCTCGAGCCGCTGCTCGGCGAGCTCTCACCGGATGCGGCGCTCGTCTACGGCGACACCAACTCGACGCTCGCCGGGGCGCTCGCGGCGGCGCAGGCCGGCGTGCCCGTCGTGCACGTCGAGGCCGGCATGCGCTCGTTCGACCGCGCCATGCCCGAGGAGCGCAACCGCGTGCTCAGCGACCACCTGGCCGAGCTCTTGCTGTGCTCGTCTGAGACGGCCGCCGAGAACCTGCGCGCCGAGTCGGTCGCCGGGCGCATCGAGCTGGTTGGCGACGTGATGGTCGACGTCGCGCTGCGCCGCCAGCCCTCGGCGCGCAACGACGCCGAGACGCCCGCGCGCCACGGCGTGCAGAGCGGCCAGTACCTGCTGCTGACGGCGCACCGCGCCGGCAACGTCGACGATCCGCAGCGCCTGCGCGCGCTGGTCGAGCTGATCGAGGCGCTGCCGCCGCCGGTCGTCTTCCCGCTGCACCCCCGCACCGCCGCGCGCCTGCAGGAGTTCGACCTGCGCGAGCGGTTCGCCGCGATCGACGGCCTGCGCGTGAGCGACCCGCTCGGCTACGTCGAGTTCAGCGCGCTGCTGTGCCAGGCGCGGGCCGTCCTGACCGACTCGGGCGGCGTCCAGAAGGAGGCGTACCTTGCCGGGGTGCCCTGCATCACGCTGCGCGCGAACACCGAGTGGGTCGAGACCGTGCAGGCCGGCTGGAACACACTCGTCGACCTCGATCCGGCGGCGGCGCTGGCGGCGCTGGCGGCCGAGCGCCCCGCCGAGCGCCCCGAGCTGTACGGCGACGGGCACGCGGCCGAGCGCTGCGTGCAGGCGATCGGCGCGCTGTGAGCGGTCCTGCGATCGAGCCCGTCGGCGACCGGCCCGTGCGCGTCGGCGTGGTCGGTCTCGGCTACTGGGGCCCCAACATCGCGCGCAACCTCGGCGCGCTCGAGGGCTGCGAGCTGCGCTGGCTGTGCGACGCCGACGAGGCGGCGCGGGCAAAGCTGGCGAGCGCCTTCCCCGCCGCACGCACGACGGGCGAGCTGAGCGAGCTGCTCGACGACGACGAGCTCGACGCGGTCGTGCTGGCCACGCCCGTGCCCACGCACGCCAAGCTCGCGATCGCCGTCGCGCGCGCCGGCAAGCACTGCTTCGTGGAGAAGCCGCTTGCGACCAACGCCGCCGACGCCGAAGCCGCCGTCGAGGCCGCCGCGCAGGCCGGGCGCGTGCTGATGGTCGGTCATCTGCTCGAGTACCACCCGGCCGTCGCGCGCCTGAAGGCGTTGATCGACGGCGACGAGCTGGGCCCGCTCTACTACCTCTACGGCAACCGCCTGAACCTCGGTGTGCTGCGCTCCGACGAGAACGCGCTGTGGAGCCTCGGCGCGCACGACGTCTCGGTCGCCCTGCACCTGATCGGCGAGGAGCCGAGCGAGTGCACCGCGCAGGGCGCCTCCTACGTGCGCGACGGCGTCGAGGACGTCGTCTTCTGCTTCCTGCGCTTCCCCTCGGGGATCGTCGCCCACCTTCACCTGTCCTGGCTGGACCCGCACAAGGAGCGGCGCCTGACCGTCGTCGGCGAGCGCAAGATGGCGACCTTCGACGACATGCTCGTCGAGGGCAAGCTGTCGGTTTACGACAAGGGCTTCGACGAGGACACGCGCTCGTGGGGCGAGTACATCACCCGCTCGGGCGACGTGTTCTCACCGCGCATCGCAAATGCAGAGCCGCTGCGGCTGGAGTGCGAGCACTTCGTCGAGTGCGTGCGCAGCGGCAGCCGGCCGCGGTCGGACGGGCAGAGCGGACTGCGCGTCGTGCGGGTGCTCGAGCGCCTGCAGCACTCGCTCGAACGAAGCTAGCGCGCTAAGCCAGGCCCGCGCGGTGGCGATCGATGCGCTCGCCGGCTTCGAGGCTGTCCGGCAGCAGCGCGGGGCGCTCCGGCCAGGGACGGCGGTTGGGCTCGCGCTGCGTGCGGCGGTCTTCGAGCAGGACTGGTCCGAGGCGCCGGCCGATGCCGCGCAGGACATAGGCGTCGCGGTTGAAGTTGTAGGTGAACAGCGGGCTCAAAAGCACGAGCCAGTGTCTAGCTACATACCTGCGAGGTCGCTTTACGGTGCGCACATTCGTCATCCTTGACTTCGAAGTGCACGGAGTTTTGCATATCCAGCGCCGTTTTTGCGCAATTAGCGCAGTCTTTTCACAACTTACGCGAGCTGTGGCCCGCTCTGCGCAGGTTTGGACAGCTAAAGCGCCTGGCGCGCCTTGAACGGCTCTTCCTCGCCCACCGTACCCGGCCCGGAGAGCTCGAAAGCACTGTGCAGCGCCTGCACCGCCTGCGGCACGCGCTCGCGGTCGATCACGCAGGAGATCTTGATCGGCGAGGTCGAGATCATC
>DATINR010000053.1:0-22880 GCA_035473995.1 Solirubrobacteraceae bacterium | reverse complement strand
GGCGCGCTTGGCGCTGGCGTCGCACAGGCCCATCGCGTAGAGTCCCCTGCAGCGAAAGGCGACCCGAGGAGGGGCAGCAGAGATGGTGCGCAGCGTAGCCGAGCGGGCGTTCGTCCCGGCGCGGCACGTGCTAGAGGAATTTGGTGACATGATGATCCTCACCGGGAGGACGATCGTGTCCGCCCTGCGCCCGCCCTACCCCTACGGGGGCGAGCTCGTCTCGCAGTTCCTCTTCGCGCTGCGGCTGTGCTGGTTCCCGCTGCTGATCTCGACCGTCTGCCTCTGCTACGCAGCGCCCGGCCTGCAGGCCGCCAACTTCCTCACGATCTTCGGCGCGCTCGACCGGCTCGGTGGCTTCTTCGTGCTCGGCGCGATCCGCGAGATCGGCCCGAGCGTGACCGCCGTCGTCGTCGCGGGCGTCGCCGGCACCGCGATCACGGCAGACCTCGGCGCGCGCAAGGTACGCGAGGAGCTCGACGCGCTGCAGGTGCTCGGCGTGGACCCCGTCAAGAACCTCGTCGTGCCGCGCTTTCTCGCGCTGATGGTCGTGACGGGGCTGTTCGACATCTATTCGCTGCTGTTCGGGATCTTCGGCGGGATCATCGCCGAGCTGATCAACGCGCAGCCGCTCGGCCCGTTCTGGAACACGCTGTTCGCCAACGCCTCGACCACCGACCTGTGGGGCTCGGTGCTGAAGACCACCATCTACGGCGCGATCATCGCGATCGTCTGCTGTTACAAGGGCATGTCCGCCTCCGGCGGCGCCGAGGGCGTCGGGCGCGCCGTCAACGAGGCCGTCGTGCTCGCCTTCACCGCGATCTTCTCCTTCGACTACGTGTTCACGCAGACGCTGCTGGCAACGCACCCCCAGATCCTGGTGATCAAGTAATGGGCGGCCTTCTGGCGATGCCGCGCGAATGGCTCGCGGCGACCGGCGAGATCGGCAAGTTCACGGGCCAGATCGTCGGCGACGTCTACGGCCTGCGCGTGTTCCGCTTCTTCGGCGAGTCGCTGCGCCAGGCGGGGATCCTGATCGTCGGCTCGACCACGATCATCTGGACGCTGATGTTCATCCTCGGCCTGCAGTGCGGGATCGAGGGCGCCTACTTCACCGCCGCCCAGGGCGCGCCGGCCTACTCGGGCGTGTTCACCGCGTGGTGCGACCTGCGCGAGATCACGCCGTACGCGTTCGGATACATGATGGCCGCCAAGGTCGGCACCGGGATCGTCGCCGAGCTCGGCGCGATGCGCATCTCCGAGGAGATCGACGCGCTCGAGGTGATGGGCATCAACTCGATGACCTTCCTCTGCGCCACGCGCCTGCTCGCCGCCTGGCTGGTGCTCCCGTTCATGTACCTCGCCGGGATCGGCGCCGCCTTCCTCGCGTCCTACATCGCCGTCGTGCAGCAGATCGGCTACGTCTCCTCCGGCGGCTACTTCCTGATCTTCTGGCAGTTCCAGAATCCACCCGATTTCCTCTACAGCCTGATCAAGGCCATGTTCATGGCGACGGCTATCGTGCTCGTCGCGTGTTACTACGGCTACAACGCGAGCGGCGGACCGGTGGGGGTGGGAAGAGCCACGGCCAAGTCGATGGTGCTCAACCTCGTGCTCGTGCACGTGATCGGAATGCTCGGTACGCAGATCTTCTGGGGCGCCAATCCGCGCGCCCCGATCGGGGGGTGAGCTAGCGCATGGCCGAGCAGCCGCCCGGTCCCCACGGCGACGCCGAGGGTCCCGAGGAGTCCTACGAGCCGATCGAGCATCACGCGGCGCCCGCGCAGGAGGGCGGCGAGAGCGACTTCGCGCCGGCCGCCGCCGAGCGCGAGGCGGCGCGGCGGACGGCCGCTGAGGAAGCTCGCGCCGAGGGAGCGCCGCCGAGCGGCGTGCCCGCAGGCAGCTCGTTCAGCGTGCGCGAACGCGAGCGCGAGGAGTCCGACGAGTTCGCCTTCCATACGGGCACGATCCGCCCGTCCAAGGAGCCCGACGCGATCGAGTTCATCGACGTGCACAAGTCCTTCGGGCGCAACCACGTCCTGCGCGGCCTGAACATGGGCCTGCCGGAGAACCAGATCTCGATGATCCTCGGCCCGTCGGGCACGGGCAAGTCGGTCTGCATCAAGCACATCGTCGGCCTGCTCTACCCCGACCAGGGCGACGTGCTCGTGCACGGGGTCTCGATCCCCAGCCTGTCCGACTCCGACCTGTTCGAGACGCGCAAGAAGTTCGGCGTGCTGTTCCAGGACGGGGCCCTGTTCGGCTCGCTCAACCTGTATGACAACGTCGCCTTCCCGCTGCGCCAGCACACCGAGAAGGGCGAGGATGAGATCGCCGAAATCGTCAACCGGCGGATGAGCGAGGTCGGCCTCGGCGGCGAGGGCGAGAAGATGCCCAACCAGCTCTCCGGCGGCATGCGCAAGCGCGCCGGCTTCGCGCGCGCGCTCGTGCTCGACCCCGAGATCGTGCTGTTCGACGAGCCCGACTCCGGCCTCGACCCCGTGCGCACGGCGCTGCTGTGCGAGCTGATCAAGGAAATCCACGCCGAGAACGGCGGCTGCTACACGGTGATCACGCACGACATCATGAGCGCGCGCCGCGTCGCCGAACACATCTCCGTGCTGTGGAAGGGGCGGATCGTCGAATCGGGCCCCGCCGAGGAGCTGTTCGCCTCCGAAAACCCGTTCGTCAGGCAGTTCCTCTCCGGCGAGTCGGCCGGGCCCTTGGGGATGGAGTAGACGAGGGACGACGGCTCGACGCCCCTCGCGGCGTCCTCGGTCGCTCGTGTGCTCAAGCACACCACGCGCCCTGCGCCCTTGCGAGGAACGACGATCCGTACGTCCGGCTGCCTGACTGGCTCTCGGCTTGCGCCTCCTATGAGAGCCCCCGTTAGCCTTCACCCGTGAACGCAGTGCGACTCTTCTCGGCGCTCGCCGGTGCCGCCGCGCGCCGCCCGCGCCTGGTCGTGGCCGTGGCGATCGTGCTCGGCCTGGCCGGCGCGGCGCTCGCGCTGCGACTGAAGCCGACGGCGGCGACGAGCACGTTCGTGTCGAGCTCGAGCTCGGAGTACCGAGACACGCAGCGCTTCTACGAGAGCTTCGGCGAAGAGCCGGTCGAGGTGCTCGTCAAAGGCGACCTGCAGCAGCTCGTGCTCAGCGAAGACCTGCAGCGGCTGGTCGGGCTGGAGGGCTGCCTGTCGGGCAACGTGCCCGTCGCGGCGCTCGCGCGGGAGGGCGGCGTGAACGGGCCGTGCGGCAAGCTCGCGCACGGGCATCCGGTGAAGGTCGTGTTCGGGCCGGGCACGTTCGTCAACGAGGCGGCCAACCAGATCGACGAACAGCTTGCGGTGCAAAGCAAGCAGGCCGAAGCGCAGGCCAAGCAGGCCGAACGCACGGTCACGAAGGCCGCGTTGAAGCGTGGGCTGAGCGCCGAGGAAGCGCGCACGCTGGGCAAGCAGGCGCGCAAGATCACGACGGCCCGCTTCCAGGAGGGACTCGTCACGCTGGCCCTGCAGTACGGGCTGACGTCGAAGCCGAGCATCGACAACCACGACTTCGTGACCTCGCTCGTATTCGACTCGAGCAAGCGCGCAGGCACGCCCAAGCAGCGCTTCGCCTATCTGTTCCCGGGCCGCGAAGCGGCGCTCGTGTCGGTGCGCATGCGCGCCGGGCTGAGCGAGTCCCAGCGCACGCACACGATCGAGCTGATCCGCCAGGCAGTGGCGATGCCGCAGTGGAAGCTGCGCCACGGCGGGCGCTACCTCGTCACGGGCGTCCCCGTGATCGTGTCGGACCTGACCGACTCGATCACCCACTCGATCGAGCTGCTGCTGATCGCCGTGCTGCTCGTGATGGCCGCCGCGCTCGGGCTGATCTTCACCGGCCGCCCGCGCCTGCTGCCGCTGGCGATCGCCGTGCTCGCGGCGGCGCTGACGTTCGGCGCCCTCTCGCTGGCAGGCGCCTCGCTGACGGTCGCCTCGATCGCCGTGCTGCCGGTGCTCGTCGGGCTCGCCGTCGACTACGCGATCCAGTTCCAGTCGCGCGTGCAGGAGGAGTCCGAGCGCGACGGCGGCGCTGCGCGCGAGACGGTGCTCGTGCGCGCGGCGGCGCTCGGTGCGCCGACGATCGCCACGGCCGGCGCGGCGAGCGCGGCGGCGATGCTCGTGCTGCTGCTCTCGCCGGTGCCGATGGTGCGCGGCTTCGGCCTGCTGCTCGTGATCGGCGTGATCGTCGCCTTCCTCTGCGCGCTCAGCGCGGGCGCCGCCGTGCTGGCGCTGAGCGGAGGCCGCGGGCCTTCTCCCGTGCGAGCGCCGCAGCCGCTGCGAGTGCTGGCGGCGGACGTCGCCGGGGCCTGGCGTGAGGCCGGTGAGCTGCTGCGAGACAACCCGCTGACGCGCGCCGTCTCGCGGGGCGCGCTGATCGGCGCGATCCGCCGTCCAGGCCGCGTGCTGCTCGCCGGCCTCGCGCTCGCCGCGCTCGGCTGGGGCCTGGACACGCAGACCCACGTCGAGACCGACATCACGAAGCTCGTGCCGCAGAACCTCAGCTCGCTGGAAGGCCTGAATGCGCTCGAACACTCGACCGGGGTGGGCGGTGAGATCGACCTGATGGTCAGCTCGAAGGCTCTGACGAAGCCGGCCACCATCGAATGGATGAGTAGATACGAGAAGAGCGTGCTGAAGCGATACGGCTACAGCTCAGCCAGCGGCTGCGGCAAGGCCCGCCTGTGCCCGGCCTTCTCGTTGCCCGACCTGTTCTCCACCCAGGGCGCCACGGCCGGGCAGATCGTTCCCGAAGAAGGCATCAAACCGTCCGCGAAATCACGCAAAGCGAGCAAGCCGAAGGCGCCGGCGAAATCGAGCAAGCTCACGCAGGCCCAGGTCACGGGGCTGCTCGACGCGATCCCGCCGTACTTCTCCCAGGACGTGATCACGCCCGACCGCCGCGTGGCGACGCTCGCCTTCGGCATCCGCCTGATGAGCCTGGCCCGGCAACAGCAGCTGATCGACGGGATGCGCGCGAGCCTGCATCCGCCGGCCGGCGTCGGCGCGCGGCTCGTCGGCCTGCCCGTGCTCGCGGCCAAGTCGGGCACCGAGGTCGCCTCGCCGCTGCGGCGCGTGGAGACGCTGCTGGCGAGCCTCGCCGTCGTCGCGCTCGTGCTGCTGCTCGCGTTCGGCGGCGATCTCAGGCGCGCGCTCGTCCCGCTCGTGCCGATCGCGCTGGCGAGCGGCTGGTCGGCGCTGATCCTGTTCGCCGTGCGCGTGCCGCTGAACCCGATGTCGGTGACGCTCGGCGCGCTCGTGATCGCGGTCTCGACGGAGTTCAGCGTGCTGCTCTCAGAGCGCCATCGCCAGGAGCTGCGTGCGGGCCACGACACCGTCGAAGCGCTGCGCCGCGCGTACCGCCGCACGGGCGCCGCCGTGGCCGCCTCGGGGGTAACTGCGATCGCCGGCTTCGGCGTGCTTGCGCTGTCGGACATCCGCATGCTGCGCGACTTCGGGCTCGTCACGCTGATCGACCTGACCGTGTCGCTGCTCGGCGTGCTCGTCGCGCTGCCCGCAGCGCTGCTTCGCTTCGGCGCGCCGGCGTCCGATGGTGCGGGAGCGGAGCCGATCGCGCTGCGCCCGCTTGGAGGCGAGCCCGTCGTCCATGAGCCGGTCTGAGCAGCGCCCGCCGCGTCGCACCCCGCCTCGCTACGGCGGCTACGTCGGCCTGCTGGCGCTGCTGATCATCGCGCTGATCACGATCAACACGATCGTGACCAAGCCCAACGGCGTCAAGGGACTTGCCCCCGGAGAACGGGCGCCGCCGTTCGCCGTGCCGCTCGCGCTGGGCAACCTGAACGGCGATGCCGACACGGCGACGCGGCCCAACGAGGGCGCCGCCGGGCGCGTGCCGGCCTGCCAGGAGCGCGGCTCGCAGATCCTCAACATCTGCGAGCTCTACGAAGGCGCGCCGGTCGTGCTCGCGCTGTTCGTCGACGGCGGCTCGTGCCCGGACGTGCTCGACGAGATGCAGGCGCTCGCGCCGTCCTTCCCCGGCGTGCGCTTCGCCGGGGTGGCGCTGAAGGGCGATCGCGGCAGGCTGCGCAAGCTGATCCGCACGCACAGGCTGTCGCTGCCGATCGGGATCGACAGCGACGGGGCGCTGGCGGCGTTGTACAAGGTCGGCACCTGCCCGCAGGTGAGCTTTCTCTTCCCCGGCGGGGAGGTGCAGGGGGGCGCGCTGATCAACACGCCCTCGCGAGCGCTCCTGCGCCGGCGCCTGGCGACGCTCGTGAGCGGTGCCCGCGGCCGCGGCTGGCGCGGACCGGCGCGATGAGCGCGACGCCGACGCCGGAGCTCGTGCACGGCTGGTGCGCGCGCGAGGTCGAGCAGGAGCTGCCCGGGCTGGCGCTCCTCAGCACCCACGTCGAGGTGGCTCGCTCGGGCTCGCTGACGGGCGCCTCGCCGGCCGATCTGCTCTCGCGCCTGCGCGAGAAGTCCAATCGCTTCCGCGGCGCCAACGCGGTCGCCGTGCGGCGCGAGCCCGTGCCTTCGGCCTACCGCGTGTTCTTCCGCCACATCGGCCTCGACCCGGAGGTCGTGCGCACGCCGATCGAGGCGGCCGTGTTCGACCGCATGATGCACGGCGGCTTCATCTCGGCCGGGCTGCTCGAGGACGTGCTGCTGATCGCCCTGCTCGACACGGGCGTGCCCGTGTGGGCGCTCGACGCCGAATGCGTCGACGGACCGCTGGGGATCCGCGCGAGCGTCGAGGGCGAGCGCCTCGGCCGTGGCGAGGACGCTTCCGAGCTGCCCGAGGGCAGGCTGGTCGTCGCCGACGCGGCGGCGCCGCTGGCGGTGCTGTTCGGCGAGCTCGCCGCTGCGCATGCAGCGCGCTCGCGCTCGCCTCGGCTGGTGCTGTTCGCGGTGCAGGTCGCAGGCGTGCCCGAGCTGTATGCCGAGGAGGCGCTGTGGAGCGCGCGCGCCTCGCTGCAGGTGCGATGAGCGCGTAGCGCGAGCGTGCGGCCGGTGAGGCCGCAAGGCGGGCACGCAGGGCTTGCGGCGCTGGTAGAATTCCGGCGTCCGGCGCGCAAGCAGGAGGAGTCGGGACGTGAGCCAAACCGAGCAGCTGACGATCGATCGCGGCACACCGGCGGCTCTGCCTGTCGAGACGTTCGACGAGTCGGCGGCGCGACGTTCGCTGCGCGGGCAGATCTCGCGCCTGGAGCGTGAGGTTTCGCAGATCGTCGCCGCCGGCTTTCCGCACATCCCGGCCGGCGCCGCGCGCCTGCAGCGCGAGGAGCCCTTCGGCGGGCCGCGGCTGCTCAGCCTCGAGCAGCTCGAGCGCCAGCGCGACCGGCTCGCCGCTCGGCTGCAGGATCTTCGCGGCCTGGCCCGCGGGCGCGCGCTGCACGAGCTGCGAGCCCAGGAGCAGCTCGAGCGGATGAAGCTCGAACCTGGGCGCTACAAGTTCGTGCGCCTGCCCGTGCGCGAGCTCGGCCAGGGCGGCTGCGGGGTGTGGGAGGTCCGCCCGCGGCTCGGGCTGATCGGGATGCTCGCCGGCTGGTGGGAGCTCACGCTCTCGTCAGGCTGTCCGTTAGCGAGGGGGTCGCGCCCCAGGCGCGGCCCCGCTCGGCAGAGGAGCGCAGCATCGCCGCAAGCGTCCGTCGCTGACGCTCGGTCATCGAGCCGATCGTCTTCTTCTCGGACATCGGGATCTGCGCGAGGAACTTGCGGCAGCGGGTCTGGCCCCAGCGGCGCTGGCTCATCAGCAGGTCGGCGACGGCCATGCTGTGCGC
The DNA here is from genome assembly GCA_035473995.1 of Solirubrobacteraceae bacterium. Classification (GTDB taxonomy): domain Bacteria; phylum Actinomycetota; class Thermoleophilia; order Solirubrobacterales; family Solirubrobacteraceae; genus Palsa-744. Next base: position 15,101 of record DATINR010000053.1, on the reverse strand, counting down.
CTCCCACGGGCAGGACAGGATCACCTCGGCGGCATCGGCCTCGTCCATTGAGACCTTGCGCTTGAGCTCCGCACGGGCCAGGCGAACCTTGTTGGCGCGCTCCAGGGCGCGCATGTACTGCGGAGCAGGGGCAATCGTCGCTGTCGCGTTCATTTGGGACTCTCCCCGTTGCGGCCCCGGGCATCCGAGCCGCAACATCCGTGCTTGATTTTTGGACGAGTTAGCGTTCGGAGGACGTCCAGAATCAACCCAGGGCCAGAGCTTTCAGCCCATCAAGATTGTCTCGGAGATGACAGGTGCGGAGCGAACCTGGACGACATGCAGAGCGCTCCCGCAAGCTATGTCAGGACGGGGTATCCGGTCAACCAGGTTCTCGCGCTTCGTACGCTAGAAGCGACCTTTTTGTGTCGGCTTCGGACTTGTGAAGATTTGGACAAGTCGCTCGGCGGGTATGGGTTACCCGGGCCGGTGGCGAGACCTTGGCCGCTCAGTTGGAGGCGGGTCCGGGAAGTGGACCGTGCTCCGCCTCGAAGGAGCGCTTGACCCGCTCGAAGGCCTCCAGCGCCCGGTCGAGCGTGGGCGTGTCGTGCGTCGCCATCACGCTCGTGCGCAGCAGTGCGCCGCCGGGCGGCACGGCAGGGTGCAGCGCCGTGTTGACGAACACGCCCTCGTCGTACAGCGCCCGCCACAGCACCGCCGCCTTCCAGTCGTCCCCGACGAGCACGGGCACGATCGGCGTGACGATCGTCTGCGAGGAGCCCGGCGGGGCGCTCGTGGCAGCCCGCAGCCCGGGCGCGTGCTGCTGCACGTGCGCGTCCTCGGGCAGCGCCTGGGCGGCGACGACGGCGAAGCCGCGCTCTTCCAGCCCGTCGCGCAGGTGCCGCGCGTTCTCGAGCACGCGCTCGAGCAGCGGCGGCCCGTCCTCGGAGCGCAGCACGCGCAACGCGGCGAGCGCGGCGCCGACGGCGGCGGGGACGGCCGAGGCGGTGAACAGGAAGGCGCGCGAGTACAGGCGCAGGTACTCGATCACCTCGTGCGAGCCCGCGACGAAGCCGCCGCAGGAGGCCAGCGACTTGGAGAACGTGCCCATGCGCAGGTCGACGCGATCGGCGACGCCGAGCAGTTCGGCCGTGCCGGCGCCGCGCGCGCCGAGCACCCCGGCGCCGTGCGCCTCGTCGACCATCAGGCGCGCGCCGTAGCGCTCGCACAGCTCGCAGATCTCGTTCAGCGGGGCGATATCGCCCTCCATCGAGAAGACGCCGTCGACGACGACGAGGATGCCGCCGCCGTCGTCCTGGGCGCGCTGCAGCATCTTCTCGAGCTTGTCGAGGCGGTTGTGGCGGAAGGGCCGCAGCTTGGCGCGCGAGAGCAGGCAGCCGTCGAGGATCGACGCGTGGTCGCCGGCGTCGGCGATCACCGTGTCCTGCGGCCCGAGCAGCGTGCCGAGCGTGCCGACGTTCGCCTGATGGCCGGTCGTGAACACGATCGCGTCCTCGCTGCCCATCCACTCGGCGATCTCGCGCTCGAGCTCCAGGTGCAGCGGGATCGTGCCGTTGAGCAGGCGCGAGCCGGTCAGGCCGGTGCCGTAGCGGTGCAACGCGTCCTCGGCGCCCGCCATCACGCGCTCGTCGCCGGTCAGGCCGAGGTAGTTGTTCGAGCCGAGCATGATCCGCTCGGCGCCCTCCATCTCGACGACCGGCATAGCCGGCGAGGTGAGCAGGTGGAAGTAGGGCAGGATGTCCGCCTCGCGCGCCGCCGCCAGCAGCTCGGAGCGGTCGTGGTCGCGGACCTTTGCGAAGACGTCGATGGAGGTCTGCATGTAGTGTGCCTCGGCCGTGGGAGTCGAAGTCAGATCGGTGTCAGGCGGCGGAGATCTGAAGCGATTCATCGACCTCCCGTTCGGCCTGCATGCTAACCACCCGCAGTGGGTGCCCCCGCTGAAGCTCGAGCGGCGCCTGTTCCTCAGCCGCCGCTTCAACGCCTTCTTCACCCACGGCGAAGCCGAGTACTTCCTCGCCTGGCGCGACGGTCGCGTCGTCGGGCGCATCACCGCCCAGGTCAACCACGCGTTCAACGAGTACCAGGGCAAGAACTGGGGCTGGTTCGGCTTCCTCGAGTTCGAGGACGACCAGGAGGTGCTCGATGCGCTGCTCGACGCGGCCGCGGCGTGGCTGCGCGAGCGCGGCAAGGAGCGCATGGTCGGGCCGGCCAGCTTCGCCATGAACGACGAGAGCGGTGTGCTGATCGAGGGGTATGAGCTGCGCCCGATGATCGCCCAGATGTGGAACCCGCCGTACTACCGCGAGCGGATCGAGGCAGCCGGCATGACCAAGGCGATCGACCTGTTGATGTGGAACCTCGAGGTCACCGGCCGCGACAAAGTGCTGCCCGTGATCTGGGAGCTCGCCGAGAAGGCCCAGAGCGAGCACGGCATCCGCGTGCGCCCGATGCGCCGCTGGCAGCTGCGCAAAGACATGGACAAGTTCGCCGAGGTCTACAACTCGGCGTGGTCGAAGAACTGGGACTTCGTCCCGTTCTCGAAGAAGGACCTGGATGCGTATGCGCAGGAGCTGCATCTGGTCTTCGACAAGCACTGGTTCATGATCGCCGAGCGCGAGGACAACGGCGAGGTCGTCGGCATGGCGATCACCGTGCCCGACGCCAACCAGGTGCTGGCGAAGATGAAGGGTCGGCTGCTGCCGTTCGGCTGGTGGTACTTCCTCAACAAAGGCAGGCTGACCGACCGCGTGCGCGTCGGCTTCCTCGGCGTCAAGCCCGAGTACCAGCACACGGGCGTGGCGGCACGGCTGTACGAGCTGCACTACGACGCCGCCGAAGCGCGCCCGCAGGACGGCGGCGAGATGGGCTGGATCCTCGAGACCAACACGCCGATGAACCGCGGCATGGAAGCGATGGGCGGAAAGGTCGTCAAGCGCTATCGCGTCTACGAGCGCGCGCTGTAGGCCCGGGGCGCCGGGTGGTCTGAGGCGCTCTCTACACTTGCCCGATGAGCACGTCTACAGGACGCATGGAGGCGGATATGAAGCCCGGTGAGACGGTCGAGTCGGGAGCCGAGAGCCCGGATGCCGTGGGGCATGGCGCCGACGACGACTCGCTGCCGGTGCTGGCGCAGGAGGCGCGCGTGGTGCGCGCCGAGGTCGTCGCCGGCGATCTGCTGCCCGCGCGCGAGGGCACGACGCTGCCGGCCGTGCAGGCGGCGGCTGTCGCGGCAGGCGGCTTCGTCGCCGGCGCCGCCGTGGTCGGGCTGGTCGCGCGGCGCCAACGCCGCTCGCAGGCACTCGCGCAGGGGCGCCGGGCGGGGCGCAGGCTCGCGCGCGGCCGCCGGCGCAGCGGCTCGGCCGCGGGCGAGCTCGTGCAGATCGTCGGCAGCCGCTCGCTGCTGCTCGACGTGCACCTGCTCGGCGGGCGCGACTAGCGCCGGACGGCGCGCTCGTGAGCACGCTCGAGCGGCGCGTCGAGGTGCGGCCGGCGGGGCCGTTTCGCCTGCCCGGAGGAGCGATGGACGGCACCGTGCGCCGGCGCGAGGGCGTGCTCGAGCGGCTGCTGCACCACGAGGGCGAGCCGGTGCTCGTGCGCGTGGCGCAGACGGCGCCCGACAGCGTCCTGTTCGGCGCCCGCGCGGGCACGCGCGCGGCCGCGTCGTACGGGATCGAGCGGATGCGCTTCGCGCTGGGGGTCGACGAGGACCTGCGCGCGTTCCACCGCCGCTTCGCGCGTGACCCGCTGATCGGCCGCTCGCTGAGCCGCCGGCCGTGGCTGCGCGTGCGGCGGCGCCCGGAGCCGTTCGAGGCGCTCGCCTGGGCGGTCTGCGAGCAGCTGATCGAGTACGAGCGCGCCGCCGCGATCGAGCGCCGGTTGCTCTCCGCGCTCGGGCGGCGCTGGATCGGCTGGGACGGCGCCGCCAGCCCGCTGCGCGACCTGCCCACGGCCGAGGCGCTCGCCGGGACGGCGCCGGCGCGCCTGGAGTCGTTCGACCTTGCGGCGTGCCGGGCGGTGACGCTCGTGCGCGCGGCGCGCGAGGTCGCCAAGGGCCGCGTCGACCTGCACAGCTCAGACCACGAGCGCGTCTGGCGCAGGCTGCGCGCGATCCCGGGCATCGGCAGCTGGACGGTAGAGATGCTCGCGCTGCACGGCCAGGGGCGCCACGATCAGGTTCCCGCCGGCGATGTCGGCTTGCTCAAGCTCGTCGGCCGCCTGCTCAGCGGCGGCGACCCGTACGCGCGTGCGCTCGAGCACGAGGTGCGCGCCTTCTTCGCGCCGTATGAGGAGTGGGCCGGGCTGGCCGCCGTGCACGCGTGGGCGCTGTGAGCGGGCGGCGAGCCGAGCGCTTGGTGCGCGCCAGGGTGCCGTCGTCGGGTGAGCCTGCTCAGGTGCGGCTGCGCTCGCGCTCGCGCTCAACCAGCAGCGCGAACGTGGGGCACGCCGCCGCGGCGCGCTTTGCGTGGTCGAGCACCGCGCCGTCCAGCGGCTCGTCGTCGAGCACGGGGTAGCCCCACTCGTCGAGCGTGATCCGCTCGGGCAGTAGCTCGGCGCACATGCCATGCGCCTCGCAGGCGATCGGGTTCAGGCGCAGCCGGTGGCTCATCGGACCGCTCGTTCGCCGGAGAGCGTGCGCGGGCGTGCGCCGGCACGCGAGGAGGCGCGTGCGCGGCCGCTCGAGCGCGGCAGCACGCGCTCGTGCGCCGGCAGCGGCAGCTCGGCTGGGGCGCTGCAGCGCTCGCAGGCCCCGTGGCGGGCGTGGTCGGCGAACTCATCGCGGAACACCTCGATCGCGCTGAGCGCGAAGCGGGCGGTGCCGTCGGGATGCGCGCAGGCGCCGCGCCGGCGCACGAGCCGCGAGAGGCTTTCCACGCGCTGCTCGGCGTCGTGCGAGGCCACGCCGGCGGCGAGCTCTGAGATCGTCCCGGCGAGCGCACCGAGGCCGTGGACGCAGGGTCCGCACTGCCCGGCGCTCTCGCCCGCCAGCCAGCGCGTGACGCGGGCCGTTTCGGCCACCGGGCAGGCGGCGTCTGAGAGCAGCGCGACGACGCCGGCTCCGAGCGAGGCGCCGTGGCGCGTGAGCTGCGCATCGGAGAGCGCCAGCTCGGCGAGCGCCGCGCCGTCGACCCAGGTGCCGGCGTAGCCGCCGAGCAGCACCGCGCGGACCGGCGCGAGCAGGCCGCCTGCAGCGTCGATCAGCGCGCGCAGCGAGGTGCCGTACTCGATCTCGTAGACGGCCGGGGCGGCGAGCGAGCCGGACAGCGTCACGAGCGTCGAGCCCGGCTGGTCGGCCGTGCCGAGCGCGCGGAACCAGTCGGGTCCGTGGCGCGCGATCAGCGCGACGTTGGCGAACGTCTCGGCGTTGGAGAGCATCGTCGGGCGCCTCCGGACCCCCTGCTCGAAGGGCATCGGCGGTGTGAACGTCGGCAGCGCCGGGCCGCCGTTCAGATGGCTCACGAGCGCCGACTCCTGTCCGGCCACGTATCCGGTCGGCACCGTCGACAGCTCGATCTGGACGCCGTCGCCCGCGCCGCGTTCGGCGATCGCGCGGGCGAGCGTCTCGGCGCCCGAGGAGGACTCGCAGACGCCGACGATCGCCTCGCGCGCGCCGAGCGCATGGGCGACGGCCACGGCGCCGTCGAGCATCAGGTGCGGTGCGAGCTGGCACAGCACGCGATCCTTGTCGCTCGCCGGCTCGCCCTCGGCGGCGTTGACGACGACGATCGGACGCCCGCGCCGCGCGGCCACGGCGCGCAGCTTCGCGCCCGTCGGAAAGCCCGCGCCGCCGCGCCCGCGCAGCCCGGCGCGCTCGACCTGCTCGATCAGCTCGGCCGCGGCGGAGCGCCGGCGCCGGCGTTCGTGGGGGAGCTCGCCGTGCACGTCGAGGTGCCGGTCGAGCTCGAGCGCATCGCCGGCTGCCGGCACACCCCTGAGCAGGCGCGGCAGCGAGCCTGCTCCTGCCGGATCGGCCGGCTGGGGAGGCCGCTCGTATACGCGTGTGAGCTCGTCGGCCGTGGAGAACTCGGCGGTGGGGAACGTTCCGCTCATCGTGCTCCGCCCTTCGTCGCGCTGGCGTGTGCGGAATGCCCCAGCAGCTTGCCCGGCGTGCCCGAGCGCCGCGCCCATTCGGAGCCGAGCGGCCCACCGGGCAGCCACAGCAGCAGGAACAGCGAGAACGCGCCGGCGCCGCCGAGCGCGGCGCTGCGGGCGCGCAGGTGCGCCGGCCACCCGGCGATCGCCCGTGCGAGCACCGCGCCGAGCACGACCAGCAGGCAGACGATGCTGAGCGCCAGCAGCCAGCCGGACTTCACGTCGGTCCCCGTGCCGAAGCTGTGCAGCAGCGCGATCGGCCAGCTCGCGTAGGTCAGCCAGTGGATCGCGCGCCAGCTCGCGAAGCCGAGGCGCCGGCGCAGCAGGCTGCTGATCGTGACGGCCAGCAGCATGTCGAGCGAGAGTGCGCCGAGTCCGAGCCAGAACGGCCTGTAGCTGCCGGCGAACGGAACCACCGAATCGACGATCGAGATCGGCGCGAAGCTGTCGAGGATCGCGGTCAGCACATGCACGGCGAGGAACGCCATCGCCAGCAGCGAGACGTTGCGATGCAGCGTGTCGAGCGCGAAGCGCGGCCAGCGCGGCGTGCTCAAGCGGCGGACGTCGACGACGCCGAGCGCCACTGCGAGCGTCAGCAGCAGCAGGCCGACGACGCCGGTCGAGCGCGTCAGGTACCAGTAGGCGCTGCCGCCGACGACGGCGAGTGGAGCGATCATCCCGCGACCGCCAGGCTCGGCTGAGCAGATCGCTGCGCCGGCCAGTGCCCGATCGTCGTCACGGAGCCGTCCTGGTCCTGCAGTCTTGCCGGCAGCTCGAGCTCGGCGAGCCAGTCGAGCGCCGCATGGCCGCGCACGAGCGAGGCCGTGCAGGCGATGTTCGCGTCGGCGCAGCTCTCGGCGGCCACGCTCACCGTGCGCCAGCACGTGTTCGCGGGGTTCCCGGTCGCGGGATCGAGGATGTGGTGCATCGTGCGGCCCTCGTGACTCCAGCGCCGCACGGTCGTGCTCGACGTCGCCAGGCCGCCCGAGCGGATCGAGACGGTCTGCCCGGGCGCCGTGGCGTCGCTGCGGTGATCGTCGGTCACGTGGATGCGCCAGCCGCTGGCCGGTGCCGGTCCGGCCGTCGCGATATCGCCGCCGAGGCTGACGAGCACGCCACAGCCGCCGGCCGCGTGGGCGGCCGTCGCGGCGCGGTCGGCGGCGAGCGCCTTGGCGGTGGCGCCCAGGTCGAGCCGCACGCCGTGCGCCAGCCGGACGGTGCGCGTCCGCGCGTCCAGCGACACCGAGCGCCAGCCGCTGAGCGCGCGCAGCTTCAAGACCGGAGTGGGTGTGTCGGCGCCTTGCGCCTGCCCGTCGCCGGGCGCGGGCAGCAGCTGCCAGTCGCGGTCATAGCCGGCGAGCTCGAGCGCGCGCCCGAGCGTGGGGTCGACATCGCCGTCGGTCGCGCGTGCCGCGTCGAGCGCGAGCGCGAGCGCGTCGAACAGCAGCGGGCTGACCTGCACGGGCCGGCCGGGGCGGTCGTTCAAGCGCGAGAGCTCGGAGTCCGCGCGGAAGCGGCTGCAGGCGGAGTCGATCGCCGCCAGCTCCGCCTCGACGGCCTTGCGGGCGCTCGCCAGAGCGGCGGGATCGGCGGTGCGCAGCACGACGTTCGTGCCGAGCGCCTGCCAGCGGGCGCAGCCCGTCCGGCGCGAGCGGGTGGGGCGCTCGAGCTTCACGATCCTCCCGAGACGACGGGCGCTTCGGCTTCCGGAGCCGGTTCGGGCGCGGCTTCGGCTTCCGGCGCCGGTTCCGGTTCGCGTTCGGGCGCCGGTTCTTCGGCCGGGGCTTCGCGCGTCGCTTCGGGCGCCGGTTCGGTGGGTGCTTCGCTCGACCCTTCGCTGGTGGATTCGCTCGCTTCGGGCGCCTGCGCCGGCGGCTTCGGCGTGCCCGTCGAGGTCGTGGGCTGCGTGCTCGAGTGGGCGGAGCGCTTGTGCCGCGCGGCCTTGGCGGCGGCGCTCGCAGAGCTCGCGTGCGCGGTTCCGGGGAACGCGTGGGCGACGACGTCGGTCAGCACGCCCGTCAGCGTGAGGCTGCCCGCGAGCAGCCAGCGGTTGACGCGGCTGAGCCTGCGCAGCGAGCTGTCGCGTGCGTGTGTGGCGTGGCGGCGCATGTCAGTGGTGCAGGTTCTGGGCCGAGAGCCAGGGTCCGTACTGCGGGATCAGCACGATCGCGAGCACCACGCCGAAGGCCAGTGCGCTGCTCAGCGAGAGCACGCGGCCGGCGCGCCCGTTGACGCCGTCGCGCGAGCCGAGGTACTGCTGCCACGTGCTCGTCCTCGCGCGCTTCGGGCCGTAGTCGGCGCCCAGCGAGCGCAGCATCGTCGGCAGGTGTGCGAGCACGTGGATCGACATGAAGGCGATCCAGACGATGAAGCTGACTTTGTGGATCGGCAGCAGCGTGTCGCGCGAGCTCGGGCCGGCGAACAGCAGCGCGACGCCGCTGGCGAAGACGACGAGCGTGCTCAGCACCACGATCGGCGCGATCAGCCGGAGCGGCAGCGCAGGCGGGCCCTTGCGGTGGTAGCGCGGGTTGGCCGTGTAGTAGCGGGCGAAGCGGTAGCCCGTGCTCGCGAGCTTCAGCAGCACGGGGCCAACCAGCACCATGCCCACGAACAGATGGACGGAGAGGAGCGGCCCGAGGGCGATGATCGTCACGCCGATCACGGCGAGCAGCACGATCAGCGCTGCGCCGGTGGCCGAGGTGAGGCGCTCGTTCCCCGTCGTCCCGCCGCCGAGGAGGCCTCCGAGGCGAGCCCTGCTCGACGACGGGAACGACGCTTGACGGTCGACTGCCATGGCTCGCAGTGTGTGTGCGGGAACTAAGGACGCGGTAACAGGTGGATGAGAAAGTTCTCCAAAACCCGTAGGCGCCCATGACGGCCGTTCGCGGCCTATCCTTGTGCAATGTCGGCGAGCACGCGCGCAGAGCGCGGCGAGGCGCTGTCGGGCGGCGGAGAGCCGGGCGTACAGCGTGAGTCACAGGCGGCGGCGCGCGTCCTGCTGATCGAGGACGAGCCGGGAATCGTCGATTTCGTACGGCGTGGCCTCGAAGCCGAGGGCTTTGCCGTCGAAGCGGCGCTCGACGGGATCGAGGGCGAGCGCCTCGCGCTGGGGGGCGACTGCGACGCGGTCGTGCTCGACCTGATGCTCCCGGGCCGCCCGGGCATGGAGATCCTCCAGGGTCTGCGCCGGGCGCGACCGACGTTGCCCGTGATCGTGCTGACCGCTCGCGATGGGATCGAGGACCGCGTGGCGGGCCTCGAGGCCGGCGCCGTCGACTACCTCGTCAAGCCGTTCTCGATCGCCGAGCTCGTGGCGCGCGTGCGTGCGCACCTGCGCGTCGTCGCGCAGGCCTCCGCCAACACGCTGCGCGCGGAGGACATCGAAGTCGACCTGCTCACGCGCAAGGCCAACCGGGGCGGCCGCGCGGTGACGCTCTCGACGACCGAGTTCGAGCTGCTCACCTACCTGATGCGCCACCACGGCCAGGTGCTCTCACGCGAGCAGATCCTCAGCGCCGTGTGGGGCTACGAGCACGATCCGACGACCAACGTCGTCGACGTCTACGTCGGCTACCTGCGGCGCAAGCTCGGCGCGCCGGACGATCCGGCGCCGATCCTCACCGTGCGCGCCGTCGGCTACCGGCTGGGCGGCACCGGCTGAGCGCGATGCGCGGCTTACGCGAACGCCTTGCGCGGGTCGGCCTGCGCTGGCGGCTGGCCGGCTGGATCGCGCTCGTCACGCTGCTCTGCACCGGCATCGCGTTCGTCGCCGTCTACCGCGGGACGGGCACCCAGCTGCGCCAGCAGATCGACAGCGAGATCACGGGCTACGCCAACGGGCTGACGCACGACCTCGCCCGCGGCGGACCGCCCACGCGCGGCCGGGCGTACGCGGAGGCGGGCGAGTACGTGCGCGATCAGTCCTTCACCGCCAGCTCGATCGTGCTGTTCGCGCGGGTCCCCGGCCGCGGCACGGTCACCAATCGACCGGAGCTCTTCTCCAACGCGGTCAAGCCCGACGACGGCGAGAGCGCAGCGGAGCAGGCACACGAGAACGCGCTCTCGGCCAGGCTGCTCACGAGCCCCGCCGGCTACTCGACGCTGGCGCTCGGCGACGTCGGCGACCTGCGTCTGCTCAAGCACCACGTGCGGCTGCGCGACGGCTCGAGCGCGACGGTCGGCGTGGGCGAGTCGCTGGCCGGCGTCGCGCATGCCCAGGCGAGCGTCGCGCGCGCGTTCATCCTCGCCGGGAGCATCGCGCTGGCCGTCGCGCTGCTGGCGGCGTACCTGATCGGCACGCGCGTCTCGCGCCCGCTGCGGCGGATGGCCGCGGTCGCGGCGCGGGTCGACGCCGGCGACCTGCACCCGCGCATCCACGACCCCGAGGGCGAGGCGCGCGAGGTGCGCGTGCTCAGCGACGCGTTCAACCACATGCTCGACCGGCTGACCGAGGCGTTCGCCGGGCAGCGCGCGTTCGTCGCCGACGCCTCGCACGAGTTGCGCACGCCGCTGACGGTGATCCGCGGACAGCTCGAAGTGCTGGCTGCGCAGGAGCGGCCCTCGCCCGCCGAACTGCGCCGCGTGGAGGCGCTCGTGCAGGCCGAGATCGGGCGCGTCAGCCGACTCGTCGACGACCTGCTGCTGCTCGCCCGCAGCGAACAGACCGAGTTCCTGCGGCTGGCGCCGATCGAGCTGCGTCCCTTCGTCGAGCAGCTGTGGGACGGGATGGGACTGCTCGCCGACCGTCGCTTCGAGCTTGCCGGCAGCGTCCCCGAGGGAGTGCTGGAGGGCGACCCCGACCGGCTCGCACAGGCGCTGCGCAACCTGATCGGCAACGCGATCGAGCACACAGCACCCGGAGTGGGCATCGTCCGCCTGCGTGTCGAGACGGTGCGCGGTGGGCGCCTGCGACTGCTCGTCGAAGACGACGGCCCCGGGATCCCGGCCGAGCAGCGCGAGCGGGTCTTCGATCGCTTCCATCGGATCGACTCGGCGCGCGACCGCGCCTCCGGCGGCACCGGGCTCGGCCTGTCGATCGTGCGCGCGATCGCGCTCGCGCACGGCGGTGACGTGAGCGCCGGCGGCTCGCGCGAGGGCGGGGCCCGGATCGAGCTCGTGCTTCCCGGCTTCGCACCCAGCACTTTGCCGGGCGCGGCGCAGCGTGCGCATCCGGCGGGGCCGGCGCCGCTAGCGCAGGATGCCGGTGTGCCCGAGCGAGTAGCGGCCCGGCTGGGGCCAGACGAGTAGGCCGTGCGGCCCCTGGCCGACCGGGATGCGGTGCAAGAGCCGCCCGGTGCGCGTCGAGATCGCATACACCGAGGAGTCTGAGCGGCCCGAGAGCCAGAGGATGCGGCCGTCGGCCGACACGCCTCCCATGTCGGGCGAGCCGCCGCCGGGCAGGCGCCACTTGGCGACCGGGCGCCGTGTGGCGAACGAGATCACGCTGATCGAACCTTCGGCGCGATTGGAGACGTAGAGCACCTTCGCGTTGCGGCTCGGATACAGGCCGTGCGCGCCGGCGCCGGTCAGCTCGAAGCGGATCACCCGCAGCGTGCGCACGTCGATCAGCCAGACGCCACCGAGCGCCATGTCGGCGACGTAGAAGGTGCGCCCGTCGGGGGAGAGCTTGACGTCCTGCGGCTTTGCGCCGGCCGCGAGCGGGATCTTGCGCACGACCCGCTGGCTGCGCAGGTCGACGACGATCACGCAGCCCGCGAACTCGCAAGAGGCCACGGCGTAGCGGCCACCGGCCGTGAAGTCCATGTGGTCGACGCCGCGGCACTGGGGCGTCGGCAGCGCGCGGTGCAGCGCCATCGTGCGCGGGTCGCGGAAGTCGAGCTCGCGGTGCGCCTCGGAGACGACGATCGCCCAGCGCCCGCTCGGCGTGAAGTACATGTTGTAGGGGTCTGCCACCGGGATCGGCCGCCCGGGCCGCCCTGTGCGCGGGTTGATCGGCGTGAGGCTGTTGCCGAGGTCGTTGGTCACGTACAGCGTGCGCAGGTTCCACGCGGGCACGACGTGCTGGGGCAGCGTGCCGACCGGGAAGCTGTCGATCACCTTGAACGTCCTCTGCGAGATCACGTCGAGCGTGTTCGATTCGCTATTCGGCACGTACACGAGCGCCCGGTCGCCGCGCACGCGGGGGCTGAAGCGCTCGGGGCGGTCGGCCGCGTACACGTCGGCGTGCCCGAGCGGCGGCGGCACCCGGCCGGCGCGCGGGACTTCGACGCCGCGCCCTGCACGCGTGCCGCCGCCGGTGGCATTGCCTTCGGCGGCGCTCGCGCCGGCCGGCCCGGCCTCGGCGCTCGATCGGCCCGCCGAAGAGGAGTCGTTGCCACACGCGGTGAGACCGAGCGTCAGCACGAGCGCCGCGAGCGCGGCTTGCGTGCGCGGCGCGCTCATCGCGCGGCGGCGAGCAGCGTCAGCGCACGATCGTGCACGGTCCCGGCACGATCGCGCCCGCCGACCGCGACGATGCGCTGTCCGAGCGACGCAGCACCGAGGTCTGACAGCGCTTCGGGCAGGCGCCCGGCGGTGCTGACCGAGCCGCTCGAGGGATCGATCGCGAGGATCGCCGAGGTCTGCTCGGTGAGCCCTTCGCCACGCCCGCCGATCACGTACATGAAGCCGTTCAGCGATGCGCCGGCGGCATGCGTCAGCGCCCGTGGCAGCACGCCGATCTGCCGTATGCGCCCGCTGGCCGGGTCGAAGGAGAGGATCGCCCGCTGGGCGGTTTCGCCGGAGGTCCCGCCGGCGATCAGCAGGTGTCCGCCGACGGCCGCGACGGAGGCGTAGCGCAAGGGGCGCGGCAGCATCCCGGCGACGCGCGTCGCCCGCCCCGGCGTGAAGGCGACGATCGTGCGCAGCGGCGTCGTCTCGGTGTAGCCGCCGACGACATAGGCCGTGCCGCCGATCGCGGTCGCGGCGACATCGGAGGACGGCGCCGGCAGGTGCCCTGCCACGTGCGCGCCCGAGCGTGTGACTTCGAGGATCGAGGAGCTGGCGGTGCCGGCGTTGCCGCCGCCGAACAGGTACGCGCGCCCGGCGACGCTCGCCGCGGCGGCATCGTGCAGCGCTTCGGGCAACTGCGCGACGGTGCTCGCCGATCCGCCGTCGACCAGCGTCACGCTCGCGAGCGACGAGTCGGCGGCATCGAGCCCGGCGAGCGCGAGCACGCCGCCGAGGCCGGCGGTCACGGCCGGCAGCTGCACCGCTTCGGGGAGCTTCGTGCTCGCGCCGACGTGCAGCGCGGGAGGGTGGTCGTCTGCCGCGGCCGGGCTCTGCGTGGAGGCAGGGCTCGAGCCAGTGCCCTGCCTGCCGGCGGTGGCCTGCGCCGCGACCTGGCTGCTCGAGCCGGACCCCGCGCCACCGCAGCCGGCCAAGAGCAGAACGGCGGCCGCGGCACAGGCGGCCGGCAGCGCCGCGGCCGAGCGTTGCGTGTTGGAACGCGAGGCGGCGGACACTCCGCGCAGCTTCTTCGAGCGCTCTAAAGCGACGCTGAGCAGGCGATGAGAACCCGCTTAGACCAGGCAGGCCTCGGTCGGCGGGTTCAGGGAACGAGCACGGCCGCGCCGGTGAAGCGCCCGGCGCGCAGATCCGCGAGCGCCTCGTTGGCCTGCTCGAGCGGGTAGGTCGTGACGTGCGTGTGGACTGGCACCTGGGGCGCCAGCGGCAGGAACTCGCGCGCGTCGGCACGGGTCAGGTTGGCGACCGAGCGCACGGAGCGCTCCTGCCACAGCGCGCTGTAGGGGAAGGAGGGAATCTCGCTCATGTAGATGCCGCCGCACACGACCGTGCCTCCCGGCGCGACCGCGGCGAGCGCGAGCGGAACGAGCGAGCCGACGGGGGCGAAGATGATCGCCGCGTCGAGCGGCTCGGGCGGAGTGTCCTGCGAGCCGCCGGCCCAGACGGCGCCGAGCTCGCGCGCGAAGGCCTGCGTCTGCTGATCGCCGGCGCGCGTGAAGGCGTAGACCTCGCGCCCCTGCGAGCTGCACACCTGCGCGAGGATGTGCGCCGAGGCGCCGAACCCGTACAGGCCGATCCGGTGCGCCTCGCCGCACATGCGCAACGCGCGGTAGCCGATCAGCCCGGCGCACATCAACGGCGCCGCCTGCTCGTCCGGGTAGCCCTCCGGGATCGGGAAGCAGAAGCGCGCGTCTGCGACCGCGTAATCGGCGAATCCGCCGTCGATGTCGCAACCGGTGAAGCGCGCATTGGGGCAGAGGTTCTCCCGGCCGCTGTGACACCACGCGCAGGTCCCGTCGGTCCAGCCGAGCCATGGCACGCCGACGCGATCGCCCACTCCGATCGCCGTCTCGTTGCCCGCGCCGGTGCCCTCGACCGTCGCGACGATCTGGTGGCCGAGGATGCGCGGTGGCTGCTTGATCTCGACCTCGCCGTCGAGCAGGTGCAGGTCCGTGCGGCAGATGCCGCAGGCGTGCACGCGCAACAGCAATTGACCCGCTTGGGGCGTCGGCACTTCGCGCTCGGCCATCCACAGCGGCTGCCCGACTTGCTCGAACAGCATTGCGCGCATGCGTGCTAGCCGAAGAAGAGCTCGGCCGTCTGGTACAGCCCGGGGTCGAGCAGCTTGGGCTCGCGCAGCGCCTCGGCGAGCGGCGTCTCGACGATCTCGGTGCCGCGCAGCCCGACCATCACGCCGGAGCGCCCGCCGAGCGCGGCATCCATCGCGGCGACGCCGAAGCGCGTCGCGAGCACGCGGTCGAACGCCGTCGGCGTACCGCCGCGCTGGACGTGCCCGAGGATCGTGTAGCGCGTCTCGTAGCCCGTGCGGGCCTCGATCTCGGCGCTGAGCGCGACCGCGACCCCGCCCAGGCGCGCGTGCCCGAACTCGTCGGTCTGCGATCCCGTCGTCGACTCGGAGGCGACGTCCTTCGAGCGCGCGCCCTCGGAGACGACGACGATCGAGTAGGTCGTGCCGTTCGCGTGCCGCGAGCGCAGCAGGTCGCAGACCGCCTCGGTGTCATAGGGCCACTCGGGCACGAGGATCA
>DATINR010000052.1:0-1575 GCA_035473995.1 Solirubrobacteraceae bacterium | reverse complement strand
CGTGAGGCCGCCGAGGTCGCCGATGTTCTCGCCGACGGTCAGCGCGCCGTTGACCTTGTGGTCGGGCAGGCTCGCCGGGGACAGCGCCGAGTACTGGTCGATGAGCGCCTTCGCTCGGCGGTCGAACTCGGCCCGGTCGGCGGCGTCCCACCAGTCGATCATGGCGCCGTCGCCGTCGTACTTGCTGCCCTGGTCGTCGAAGCCGTGGCCGATCTCGTGGCCGATCACCGCGCCGATGCCGCCGTAGTTGGCCGCGTCGTCGGCGTCGGGGTCGAAGAACGGCGGCTGCAGGATCGCGGCCGGGAACACGATCTCGTTGAGCCGCGGGTGGTAGTAGGCGTTGACGGTCTGCGGCGTCATGAACCACTCGTCGCGGTCGACCGGCTTGCCGATCTTGGCGAGCTCGCGCTCGGTGAGCCAGGCGCCCGCGCGCAGGACGTTGCCCAGCAGGTCGTCGGCGCGCACCTCGAGCGCGGAGTAGTCCTCCCACTTGTCCGGGTAGCCGATCTTGGGGGTGAACTTGGCCAGCTTCTCCAGCGCGCGCTCGCGGGTGGCCGGGCCCATCCAGTCGAGCCCGGAGATGCTCTGCCGGTAGGCCTCGACGAGGTTCGCGACGAGCGTGATCATGCGCTCCTTCGACGACGCCGGGAAGTGCCGCTCGACGTACAGCCGCCCCACCGCCTCGCCGACCGAGGCCTCCACGAGCGCCACCCCGCGCTTCCACCGGTCCTTGAGCTGCGGCGTGCCCGAGAGCGTGCGGCCGTAGAAGGCGAAGTCCTGCTGCACGACGGCCTCGGAGAGGAAGTCGGCGCAGGCGGAGGCGACGCGCAGCGCGAGCCACGCCTGCCACTGGCTGAGCGGGCGCTCCTGCCACAGGGTGGCCGCCGCCTCGACGAAGCTGGGCTGGCGCACCACGATCTCGGCGAACGCGCCCTCCGGCGCGCCGAGGCCCTCGAGCCAGGCGTCCCACGCGAAGGAGGGTGCCCGCTCGCGCAGCTCGGCGGCCGTCAGCAGCGTGTAGGTCTTCTCGGCGTCGCGGTTGCTGACCCGGTCCCACGAGGCCGCGGCCAGCGCCGTCTCGAGGTCCATGACGGTCTCCGCGAGCCGCGCCGGGTCGGGGAGGCCCACCAGCTCCGCGAGGCGCTCGAGGTGGGCGAGGTAGGACGTGCGGATCTCGGCGTAGGAGTCGTCGCGGTAGTAGGACTCGTCCGGCAGCCCGAGACCGGACTGGTTCAGGTGCACGAGGTAGCGGTTCGGGTCCTTCGCGTCGGTGGAGACGAAGGAGCCGATCAGCGAGGCGCGCCCCTCGCGCTGGCGGCGGCCCAGCACGCGGGCGAGCGCGGTGTGATCGGGCGCCGCGGCGATCTCGTCGAGGAGCGGGCGCAGGGGCTCGACCCCGAGGGCCTCCACCCGCTCGACGTCCATGAAGGAGGCGTAGAGGGCGGCGATGCGCCGCGCGTCGTCGTCGGTCTGCTCGGCCGCGCCTTCGACGATGGCGCGCACGTCGGCCTCGGCGCGGTCGCGGAGCATGACGAACGTGCCGTCCTGCGCGCGGTCGTCGGGGATCTCGTGCGT
>DATINR010000051.1:0-4399 GCA_035473995.1 Solirubrobacteraceae bacterium | reverse complement strand
CACGCTCGTCGCGAGAAAGCCGCACGACATGATCACGTCGTCGATCCCGTGCGTGCCGAGCCAGTCGAGCATGAACGCGATGAACGGGCGATCGACGAGCGGCACGACCGGCTTGGGCACGGTCGAGGTCAGCGGCCGCAGGCGCGTGCCCTCCCCGCCGACGAGGATCACGGCCTGCATCAGGCCGCACCCGCCGCTGTCGCGCCCGACGCGTCGGCCGCACGCGGCGCGTCGCGGCGATCGCCACGACCGACGCCCTCATACAGCAGCCCGGCAGCGCGCAAGGCAACGGGGTCGAGTGCGTTTCGCCCATCGATCACGAGGTTGCCCCTCATCGCCTTCGCGACCTCGGCCCAGTCGAGCTGCAGGAACTCGGGCCACTCGGTCACGAGCACGACGGCGTCAGCTTCGGCGGCCGCCTCCAATGGCGAGGCGGAAAAGGTGATCCCGCTGACGACCTTGCGCGCCTGCTCCTCGGCGACCGGGTCGTACGCCGTGACGAGCGCGCCGTCGGCGTTCAGCCGTGCCGAGAGCACGAGCGAGGAGGCCTCGCGCATGTCGTCCGTGTTCGGCTTGAAGGCCAGCCCGAACAGCGCCACGCGCTTGCCGACGAGGCCGCCGAGGTGCTTCTGCAGCTTGCCGATCACGCGGCGCTTCTGCAGTTCGTTGACCTCGATCACCGAGGTCAGCAGCTGGAAGTGATAGCCCGAGTTGCCGGCGAGCTGCTTGAGCGCATCGACGTCCTTGGGGAAGCAGTTCGACGTCGTCACGCCTCCGCTCGTGACCACCGTGTGCGAAAGCGGCACCTCGAGCGAGTAGACGTGCCCGGCATGGTGCTGCTCGCATATCTCGTGAATCCTCACCCAGGATGGTCCGTCATCGCCACGGCGGAAACCGGTCGGAGCGATGCGCTCGCGCTGCCGCGCCATGCTGGCGAGAACACCTTGCCGGTCGCGCTCGGGAACCAGCTCGATCGCTCGCTCGACCTGGGCCGCGCCGCTGACGCGGATCCAGTGCGTGTCCTTCGTCGAGCGGGCTCCACGACCGCCGCGGCGCGAGGCGACCACGCCGAGGTCGCCCAGCAGGCGCAGCACGCCGTCGGCCAACTCGTCTGAAACCGTTCCGAGCTCGAGCACGACGCTCGGGCCGCCGTTGACCAAAGACCACGACCCATCGCCCTCCCACAGGCCCGAGAGAAGCGCCCACTTCTCCGCCGCCGGGATGCTCCAGGCCAGGTTCGGCAGGCGCTGCTCGTAGCTCGTACGTCCGAGCCCCAAGACTCGTGTCCACCAAGCGCCGAGGAGTCGCGATTGGACGATCACCTGGTGGGCGGTCGCCGAGCGCCGGGCCCTCGCGCTGATGCCATGCCTCGCCCAGAACGCGAGCACCTCATCCACGAGGTGCTGCTCCCTGGAGGGATGGAACGACCAGATGATCCTCGCCGTGCCGTTCGCTTCAAATGAGGCGTTGCCCTCCGCGAGGTAGAGGCCGACCACTCGCCAGAAGCTGCGGTCGACCTCGAGTGCCGAGGATACGTAGGCTCCGTTGCTCGCGGTGCCGAGCGTGCCCTGTCGCCACGGCAGCCCGGCGCGCGCCGCCTCGTCCATCCGCAACGCACCGCTGCGCCGCACGTCCCCGGTCCTGGCGGCAGCTCCGCGGGGGTTCGTGAAGATCCGTCGCCGCTCCTCGATCGGTCGCCCGACGAGCGCCTCGACCTGCTCGCGAGGCGGACGTACGATGATCTGCTCGGCGCTGAGGCCCGCGGCGTCGACTGCGCCGTCCACGGGAAAGCTGAACTCGGAGCTCTCGGCGGCCTCGCTGCGCAAGCCTGCGAGCGGCACCCAGTCGTCAGTCGTCAGCTCGAACGCGAGCTTCACCGTCGTGTCGGAACCGTCGCCGCGACCGACGAGCCACGGGTGGTCGGGAGTCGTGCGCACACGGCGGCCCATCTTCGTGCGGACGTCGAGCAAGGCGCCTTCGTATGGACGCCGGCTCAGCGCCATCGCCGGCAAGAACCTCGGTTGCTGCTCGTCGCGCACCCAGGAGAGAACCTCGAGCTCCTGCGGCTCGAGCACCTCGGTGTCCGAGCCGGCGCCGAAGGCTCGCAGTGCCTCGTCTCCGTCGATGCGCTCGCACTCGTCTGCGAGCCGGCGCCAGAGCTGCTCGAAGCTCAGCAGCGTGACGGTTCCCGCCAGGCGAGCCAAGACCGTCTCCTCGGGTGCGAAGCACGAGCCACCAAAGCCGATCCCGGCCTGCAGGAACTTCGGCCCGATGCGGTCGTCGAGACCCATCCCCCGCGCGACCTCGACGACGTCGGCTCCGGTCTCCTCGCAGACGTTGGCGATCTCGTTGATGAACGAGATCTTCGTCGCGAGGAAGGCGTTGGAGGCGAGCTTGACCATCTCGGCGCTCGCGATGTCCGTGCGCACGAGCGGTGCCTGCAGTGGCGCATACAGCTCGACGACGGCGTCGCCGGCCCAGTCGCCGACGTCGCCGACGACGACGCGGTCGGGGTGCAGGAAGTCCTCGACGGCCGAGCCCTCCTTGAGGAACTCGGGGCAGGAGACGTAGGCGAGCCCGCCCTTGCCCTGCTCGTCGAACATGCGCTTGACGGCGACGCCGGTGCCGGAGGGGACGGTCGACTTCATCACCAGCGCGTGCTCGTTCGAGGCGGGGATCGCGGCGATCACGGCGTTGACGGCGGAAAGGTCCGCGTCACCCGAGTAGGTGGGAGGCGTGCCGACGGCGACGAACAACAGGCGCGCGTGCGCGAGCGCATCGGCCAGGTCGGTCGAGAAGTGCAGGCGCTCGGCGTTCTTCGCCAAGAGCTCGTCGAGCCCGGGCTCGTAGATCGGCACCTCGCCGGCGCGCAGGCGCTCGATCTTGGCGGCGTCGATGTCCACGCACCAGACGTCGTTGCCGAGCTCGGCGAAGCCGGCGGCGGTCACCAAGCCGACGTAGCCGGTGCCGATCACTCCGATTGGCTCTCGTGCGGGGCTCATCGGCGGCGAAGGCTAGCCGGTGGGCGCGGCGATCCGGAACACCGGGTGCTTGGGCGCCTCCGCGCGCAGCTCCTGCTCGGGCGAGTCGGGACCGACGCCGTCGAAGAACACCCCGACCTCGGCCTTCCAGCGCTTCAGGTAGGCGCGGAGGATCGGCACCTTCTCGGCCTCCGCCACGAGCTCGGCGGCGACGAAGCGCTCGCTGCGCCGTCCGAGCAGGAGGCGCCCCTCGCCGGCGGCGCGCAGGTTGCGCACCCACTGCGTCTCGCCGCGCGGCGCCACGAGGTAGCGCGTGCCGTCGACGCTCAGCAGGTTGACCGGCGTGCGCCGCGGCTCACCGCTGGAGCGACCGCGCACCTCGAGCACGCGAGAGCCCCATACGCTGAGCCCGAGGCTCATGAAGCCGTTGATCGTGCGGTTGAAGACGTTCTTTGTGAACCAGCCCGGGCGCTTGCGCTCGAAGTGGGCGGCGGCGGGGTCGGCGCCCGGGACGGACGCGGGAGCGCCTGCGGGAGTGGCGGGACTCTCGTCCGGCATGCCGACGAGCCTACTGTCCGACGGCGAGAAAGGCCTCGTAGCGGCGGATGTCGCGCAGCGCGCGAGCCTGCTGCTCGGTGCCCTCCTCGGCCTGCTCGGCAGCCTGGTGGGCCTCTTTCAGGCGCGTCTCGTATGTGGAGCGGTCGAGTGTGTCGGGCGCGATCGCCTCCTCGACGAGCACGAGCGCGCGGTTCTCAGCGAACTGCAGGTAACCCTCGGCCTGCGCGAAGCGCACGACGTCCGAGTCCGAGCGATACAGGCGCAGCTCGGTCGGTTCGAGCATCGCCAACACCGGCTCGTGGTTGGCGAGCACGCCGATCGAGCCCACGCTGGTGCGCGTGGAGAGCATCTCGATCTCCTCGCTGAACACCTCGCCCTCGGGGGTCAGCACTTCAACCGGAAATTTCGTTCTCGCCATTTATCGATTACCCCCGTGAGGCTTCCGGCCCCACGTCCCGATCGAGACGTACGGCTTCCGGCCGTCCGATGTCATTCGGCTTCGCCTCATTTTGTCTTGGCCGCCTCGACGACCTCCTCGATCGTGCCCTTGAGGAAGAAGGCCGACTCGGGCACCTCGTCGTGCTTGCCCTGGATGATCTCGTCGAAGCCGCGGATCGTCTCGGCGATCGGCACGTATGCGCCGGGCGTGCCCGTGAACTGCTCGGCCACGAAGAACGGCTGGGAGAGTAAGCGCTCGATCTTGCGTGCCCGCTGCACGATCAGCTTGTCCTCGTCGGAGAGCTCGTCGATGCCGAGGATCGCGATGATGTCCTGCAGCTCCTTGTAGCGCTGCAGGATCTCCTTGACTTCGTTGGCCACGCGGAAGTGGTCCTCGCCCAGGATGTCGGCCTTGAGGATCG
>DATINR010000050.1:0-3453 GCA_035473995.1 Solirubrobacteraceae bacterium | reverse complement strand
TGCTCGGCGATCTCGAAGGCGAGCGTCTTCGAGCCCTCGGCGTAGTACGGGCGCAGGTTGATGTTGACGAACGCCCAGTCGCGCTCGGCGCACAGCTCGGTGCAGAGGCGGTTGACGTCGTCGTAGTTGCCTTCCACGCCGACCAGTTTGGTGCCGTAGACGCCCGTCGCGAGCACCTTCTGCTCCTCGAGGTCGGCCGGGATGAAGACGTAGGAGTCGAGCCCGAGCGCGGCGCCGTGGGCGGCGACCGAGTTGGCCAGGTTGCCCGTCGAGGCGCACGCGATCGTCTCGAAGCCGAGCTCGCGGGCGCGCGTGACGGCGACCGAGACGACGCGGTCCTTGAACGAGTGCGTCGGGTTGGCGGCGTCGTTCTTGACCCACACCTCGCCCAGGCCGAGGCGCTCGGCGAGGCGATCGGCACGGATCAGCGGCGTGCAGCCGGCCGGGATGCCGAGACGGGTGGAGCCGCCTCCCGCGAACGGGCCGGGAGGGCCTCCCGGGGCACCGCGGCCGTAGGCCGTGGTCGGCAGGAAGTCGGCGTAGCGCCAGATGTTCTGCGGACCGCCCTGGATGCGCCGGCGCAGCTCGCCGACGTCGCGGCTGGTGCGGCTGTGGTCGTAGGCGACCTCCAGCGGACCGAAGCAGGACTCGCAGACGTACAGCGCCTCGAGCGGGTACTCGGCCTTGCACTCCTTGCACTGCAGATGACTTGCTGCCATTTGGGGGCTCCTTCGCTCTACCTTCGCCTTGTCACGTGTGGCGAAGGGCGCGAGCCCGGCCACACATCACCTGGAATTGGCACCTTCCCGCCTGTGACTTGGCGGTGGTTGCCGGGGTTTCGCAGGGCCAGGCCCTCCACCCCTCTGGATGTGTACATCTGTTGTGCGGCAGTCTAGCAATCCTCGCGACGGACGTGCGCCGAAAGCCGCCTCCCGTCCATCCACGATACCTCGGCGCGAGCGGGCGGTAACGCATCGGCGGCCGCGGTGTAGGCGCTGTTGGATGAGCACCCCTTCCACGCGCACCCCCACGCGCGGGCAGGAGCGGCGCCTGAGCGAAAGCGCCGCCTCCCTCGAGCCCTACGCCGCCGCCGGCAAGCGGCGCATGCTGATCATCGTCAACCCGTACGCCGCGACTGTCTCCGACCGGCTGCGCCACCTCGTCGTGTACGCCCTGAAGGGGCGCTTCGACGTCGACGCCGTCGACACCGAGTCGCGTGGGCACGCCACCGAGCTCTGCCGCGAGGCGGCGCACGAGGGCTATGACGTGGTCGTCGCCTTCGGCGGCGACGGCACGGTCAACGAATCGGCCAACGGCCTGCTCGGCTCGGACACGCCGCTGTGCGCGCTGCCCGGCGGCTCGGCCAACGTGTTCGCCAGGATCCTCGGCATCCCGGGCGAGCTGGTCGACGCGACCGAGCATCTGCTCGCGATGGCCGACGACTGGCGCGTGCGCAAGGTCGACCTCGGCGTCGTCAACGACCGCTGCTTCACGTTCAACTCGGGCGTCGGCCTCGACGCGAGCGTCGTCGAGAAAGTCGACGCGCAGCCCAAGCTGAAGGCCCGCTACGGGCCGTACTTCTTCACCTGGAAGGCGCTCGCCGTGGCCCAGCGCTACATCGTGCGCCCGCCGCGGATGCTGATCGACACCGGCGAGGAGACGCTGGAGGGGGTGACGGCGATCATCCAGAACGGCACCCCCTTCACCTACTTCAACGACAAGCCGATCGAGATCGCCGAGGGCGCGGCGGCGCTCGACTCGGGAGCGCTGGCCGGTGCCGTGCTGCGTCGCGCCACCCCGCTTGCCTTCTCCTCGATCGCCGTGCGTGCGCTCTCGTCCCGCGCCAGCGTTGTCGGCAACCGGCAGATCACCGGCCTGCAGCGCTTCGAGGGGCTGACCGTGCGCAGTGCCGATGGCCGGCTGCTGCCGCTGCAGGTCGACGGCGACTTCCTCGGCGAAGTGCACGAGGCGCGCTACTCGATCAAGCCGCGCGCGCTGAGCGTAGTCGCCTAGCCTGCCCCGCCCGGGGTGACACGGTAGGCATCGAACACGGAGTCGATGTTGCGCATGCGCGTGATCGCGCCCTTCAGCGTGTGCGTGTCGGCGACCTCGACGACGAAGCGGTTCTTGACCATCGGCGGCGCCGACATGCAGCGCGCTTCGAGGATGTTTGCGCCCGACTCGCTGAACACACGCGACAGGTCCTCCAGCAGACGATGGCGGTCCCACGCGTCGATCTGGATTTCGACGACGAAGGCCGTCGACTGGTCGCCTTCCCATGCGACGCTCGTGAAGCGCTCGGGGTCCTTCTTCAGCAGCGCCACGTTGGGGCAGTCTTCGCGGTGGATCGTGATCCCGCGCCCGAGTGAGATGTAGCCGACGATCTCATCGCCCGGCACCGGGCGACAGCACTTGGCCAGGCGCAGCATCACGTCTTCGACGCCGTCGACCTTGATCCCGTACTGGCCGGAGGACTTGGTCGGGCGCCGGCGCTGGCGCCCGACGCGCAGCAGGTCGGCCGCGGCCGACTCGCCGCCGTCGGCCGCCTCGCCCTGCTTCAGGCGCTGCATCACCTTGCTGACGACGAGCTTCGGCGAGACCTTGGCCGCGCCCAGCGCGATGTAGAAGTCGTCGGCCTTGCGGTAGCCGACCTCGCGGATCACGTCGGCGAGGATCGCCGAGCCCGTGATCTTCTGCGCCGGCAGGCCCGCTTTGCGCAGGTGCTCCTGCAGCAGGTCGCGGCCGGTGTGCTCGGTGTCCTGGCGCGACTCCGCCTTGAACCACGCCTTGATCTTGTTGCGCGCGCGGGTCGTCTTGACCATCGCCAGCCAGTCGCGCGAGGGTCCGCGCTCGCGCTTGGCCGTGAGGATCTCCACGATGTCGCCCGAGCGCAGCTCGTAGTGCAGCGGCACGATCTTGCCGTTGACGCGCGCGCCGACGCAGCGGTGGCCGATCTCGGTGTGCACCTCGTAGGCGAAGTCCAGCGGCGTCGCGCCGGCCGCCAGCGACTTGACCTGGCCCTTCGGCGTGAACACGAACACCTCTTCCTCGAACAGGTCCGTGCGCAGCGTCTCCATGAACTCGCGCGGGTCCGAGAGCTCTTTCTGCCAGTCGAGCATCGAGCGCAGCCACATCATCTTCGCGTCGCCGCCCTGGCCCTCGCCGTCCTGTGCTTCGGGGGCGCCGTTGGGGCCCTGCTTGTAGACCCAGTGCGCGGCGACGCCGAACTCGGCCATCTCGTGCATCTCCTGCGTGCGGATCTGGATCTCCAGCGGCCGTCCCTCGGGACCGATCACGGTCGTGTGCAGCGATTGGTACATGTTGAACTTCGGCATCGCGATGAAGTCCTTGAAGCGCCCCGGCAGCGGCTTCCACAGCGAGTGGATCACCCCGACCGTGCCGTAGCAGTCCTTCACCGAGTCGACGATCACGCGCATCGCCGTGAGGTCGTAG
>DATINR010000049.1:0-55150 GCA_035473995.1 Solirubrobacteraceae bacterium | reverse complement strand
CAAGTCATGGAAACGGTGGACGGCTTGGCGTTCATCGGACGCAATCCGTCGGATCATTCGACCGCGATCGAAGCCCCCGTGCCGGTCCAGCAGCAGACGATCGCCTGCTCGGCCCTCCCCTCCGCCACGTCACGGGCGGCGGTCTCGCTCGCCCACGCCCAGTCGCTGCGCTCGTGCTCGCCGAGCGCGCCATGCGCGAGCGTCGTGTGGCCGCGGCGCTCGAGCTCGGGGCCGAGCAGCTCGGCGACGCCCGTCAGCTCGTCCGCGGCGATCGCGATGCGCATGCGCGCGAGTATCGCCGATCCGGGAAGACCGCCGGATTGCGTGCGAGGCTTGCCGGGCAGAACCTTGCCCTCGCGCGCATGAGTCCCCATTCCCACCACCCGCCGGGCACCCGGCCGCCGCGCCGCTTCCGCCCGCGACTGCACTGGGAGCTCGTCATCTGCAGCCTGCGCGGGCACGCGCTCGTCGGTCGCCACGCCGCCGCCCTGCGCGCGCAGGATGCGATCTTCGCGCGCGAGGACGCGGCCGGCGTGCGCTGGTTTCGCTGCCTGCGCTGCGACAGCTGGCTGCCGCTGCCGCCGCCCGCGCAGACAACGCAAGAGCACCCGCCCTCGCGCGAGCAGATCGAGCTGCCGCTGCGTGGCAAGGCGCTGCGCGACAAGGTCGTGCTGCGGTTGATCGCGATCAACCGGGCGTTTCACTTCATCGTGCTAATCGGGCTCGGCGTGCTCGTGCTGCTGTTCGCGGCCGACCGCGCGACGCTGCGCGACACCTTCTACAAAGTGATCACCGACCTGCAGGGCGGCGTCGCGGCGAGCCAGCCGCACGCGCACGGCATCCTGCACGAGATCGACAACGCCTTCACGACGTCCTCCTCGCACCTGCACCTCGTCGGCGCCGTGCTGCTCGTGTACGGCGCCATCGAGGGGATCGAGGCCGTCGGCCTGTGGTATCAGCAGCGCTGGGCCGAGTACCTGACCTTCCTCGTCACCGCCTCGCTGCTGCCGCTGGAGATCTACGAGCTCGCCACCCGCGCGACCGTGTTCAAGGCGATCGCGTTCGTGATCAACGTCGCCGTCGTCGTCTACCTGCTGCGCGCCAAGCGCCTGTTCGGGCTGCGCGGCGGCGTCGCCGCCGAGCACGCCGAGGCAGCGATCGACCAGGGCTGGGAGGCGCTCGAACGCACGGCGCCGCCGGTCGCGCCCTCTGCGGCGGCGGGCGCGGGCTGAGCGTCCAGCCGACCGCAAGCGCCACCAACCGCCACCTCACGTTTCCTCGCCGGCCGTCGTTATGCAGTCATGACGACAACACGCGAAGACCTCCGCTTCACATCGGGCACAGAGACGTGTGCCGCCTGGCTGTACCTGGCCGCCGAACCTGCGGACGAGATCGGTGCGCCCTTGGCCACTAACGCCGAGCACGCCTCGAGCGCCCAGGCGCCCGGCGCCACGGCTCCCCTGATCGTGATGGGGCACGGCATGTCGGGCACGCGACGCGATCGCCTGGGGGCTTTCGCCGAGCGCTTTGCCGCGGCGGGCGTCGCGGCGCTCGTGTTCGACCATCGCGGCTTCGGCGACAGCGGTGGCGAGCCCGATCTGTTCGATCCGGCGCGCCAGCTCGAGGATTGGCGCGCGGCGATCGCCTTCGCTCGCTCGCTGCCGGGCATCGACGGCGAGCGCGTGGCGACGTTCGGCTCTTCGATGGGGGGCGGCAACGCGCTCGCCGCGGCCGTCGAGGACGGGCGCATCGCAGCGGCCATCAGCCAGGTGCCGTTCCTCGACATCGTGCTGCAGGCGCACCGCTCATCCCCGCGCGTGACCGCAAAGGTGCTCGCGGCGGCCGCGCGGGGCCGGCATCTGCCGGTGCTGGGCGAGCCGAACGAGGCGGCCCTGCTGAACGCCCCCGGCGCAGCCGCCGGCTGGCGGCACGTCGTCGCGATCGGCGAGGACTCGTGCTGGCGCGATCGCATCTCCACGGGCTGGCTGCTCGGGCGCCCCTACCGCCCCGGCCGCAAAGCCGCCGAGCTGCACTGCCCGTGGCTCGTGTGCGTCGGCGAGGCCGATCGCGTGGCGCGCCCCGGCCCGGCGATCGCCGCCGCGCATCGTGCGCCGCTGGGCGAGCTGCGCACGTATCCGGGCGTCGACCACTTCGACATCTACGACGGTCCCGCCCACGAGGCGCTCATCGCCGACCAGCTCGCCTTCCTGCGCCGGCACCTGCTCGGCGGCCGCGAGAGCGCCGCGGCGATGCTCAGCCGCGCCTAGCCTCGACCCGCTCGAGGAACAGCCGGTGCAGGCGGTCGTCGTCGCCGAGCTCGCTGTGAAATGCAACCGCCAGCAGATCGCCCTCCCGCGCCGCGATCGGGTGGCCGTCGAGCTCGCCGAGGATCTCGACACCGGGCCCGTGCTCGGCGATCCACGGGGCGCGGATGAACACGCCGTGGACCGGTCCGCCCTCGAGGCCGGCCAGCGCGATGTCGGCCTCGAAGCTCCTGACCTGGCGCCCGAAGGCGTTGCGCTCGGCGCGCATGTCCATCAAGCCGAGGTGCTCGCGGTCGAGCATGATCAGCCCGGCGCACGAGCCGAGCACGGGCAATCCCTCGCGTGCGAGCCCGCGGATCGGCCCGGCCAGCCCCTCGCGCTCGACGCCGAGCGTGATCGTCGTCGACTCGCCGCCCGGGATCACGAGGCCCTCGATCCCGTCCAGATCGCCCACCACGCGCACCTCGCGCACGTCCGCGCCGAGCCCTTCCAGCACGCGCCGGTGCGCCTCGAAGTCCCCCTGCAGCGCGAGCACGCCGATCAGAGGACTCGCCATCGTTTCATCCATGACGCCTGCAGGACAGTCGAGGTCAAGCCGGACTAGGACGCAAGGGCGAAGGCGTGGTGGTGCCACGCCGAGCCCGAGGACGACGTCCGGCGCCGGCCATCGGCCGTCCTACCAGCCGCGCTGGGCGAGGAGCTGGCCGTCTGCGAGCTTCGACGTCTCGAGACTCTCCATCGCCGGGCCGAGCCCGCGCGAGGCGGCGGCGACGCGCTCGGCGTCCTGCCAGTGCGTGGTCGCCTCGACGATCGCCCGTGCGCGCGCCGGCGGGTCCTCGGACTTGAAGATGCCGGAGCCGACGAACACGCCTTCGGCGCCGAGCGCCATCATCAGCGCCGCGTCGGCCGGCGTGGCGATGCCACCCGCGCAGAACAGCACGACCGGCAGCTTGCCGTCGCGCGCGACCTGCTGGACGAGCTCGAGCGGCGCCGCGAGATCCTTGGCCGCCGTCGCCAGCGCGCCCGGCTCGAGCGTGCTCAGGCGCCGGATCTCGCCCGTGATCATGCGCATGTGGCGCACGGCCTCGACGATGTCGCCCGTGCCGGCCTCGCCCTTGGAGCGGATCATCGCCGCCCCCTCGCCGATCCGCCGCAGCGCCTCGCCGAGGTTGGTGGCGCCGCACACGAACGGCACCTTGAAGGCCCACTTGTCGATGTGGTTGCTCTCGTCGGCCGGCGTCAGCACCTCGGACTCGTCGATGTAGTCGACCTCGAGCGCCTCCAGCACCTGCGCCTCGACGAAGTGCCCGATGCGCGCCTTGGCCATCACCGGGATGCTCACGGCCTCCTGAATGCCCGAGATCATCTCCGGGTCGGACATGCGCGCGACGCCGCCGTCGCGGCGGATGTCGGCCGGCACGCGCTCGAGCGCCATCACCGCTGCGGCGCCCGCTTCCTCGGCGACCGTCGCCTGGGCGGGCGTCACGACGTCCATGATCACGCCGCCCTTGAGCATCTCCGCCAGGCCCGTCTTGACCTGGAATGTGGCTTCGTCGCGCATTTGGCCAGTCTAGCCTGCGCGCTGTGAGTTACTTCAGCCGGAAAGCCTTGATGCGGTCGTCGTACTGCGCCGTGTCCTGCGCGTAGACGCCGTAGGCGAGCGCTTGGATCAGGCTGAGCAGGGCCGTGTGCGAGCGCACGTAAGCCGGGCTGTTGGATGAGTAGTAGAGCTTGATCTGGGCGAGCTTGGCGACCTCGGAGAGGGTTGCGTCGGTGATCGCCGCCGTCTTCGCCTTGCGGTGGCGGGCGAGCTTCATCGCGCGCACTACGAGCGGATGTGGGCGGCCGGCCGAGAGGCCGATCACGAGCGTCGCTTCGTCGATTCGCCCGAGGCGGCTGAGCGCCTCCTGCGACGGGCTTGCGACGACGTCGACGCGCAGGTCGAGCAGCATCAGCAGATGGCGCAGGTAGCTGGCGAAGAAGGCCATCTGGTCGGTGCCGGCCACGAGCACCTTCTCGGCCGAGACGATCGCCTCGATCAGCGCCTCGATCTCGCTGCGCGAGACCTTGCGTGCCGTCTCCTCCACGTTCAGGTGATCCGCCGTCAGCGCCGTCTCGAACTCGTTCTGGTCAAGTGAGAAGAGCGGCGCCGAGGGCGTGCCGACGGCGGCATCGGACTTGGCGTGCACGCGACGATATTCCTCGCGCGCGGCCGCCTGCAGCTCGGGAAAGCCCTCGAAGCCGAGCGCCTGCGAGAAACGGACGACCGTCGAGCTCGAGGTGTTCGCGCGGCGCGCGAGCTCCTCCGCCGTCTGGAAGGCCGCCTCGTCGAGGTGGTCGACGATGTACTGCGCCACGTCCTTCTGCGAGCGCGAGCACTCCTCGAAGCGGGCGCGGATGTACTTGGAGAGGCTCTGGTGCTCGCTGGTACCGTTGATCGGCGAGCCGCTTTGCGTCTGCGGGTCGCTCGTTGGAGTCGCTGTTCGCTTCATCGGCGCACTTGTTCGACGTGTCGGGCACTCACTCCTGCCAGCGAGTCGCACACCGGTTTTCGCCACGAGTGACAATCCGGCTCTCGCGGCGTCCCGATGATCCGTACCGGGCGGGCTTCGCGTACATAAGCTCACACGATGAGACGCACTCGACGGCAACGGGGGAAGTGGTGAGGATCGCGATCGTCGGCGCCGGCGTCTCGGGGCTCGTCGCCGCGCATCTGCTGCACCGCGAGCACGAGATCGTCCTCTATGAGGCGGGCGGCTACGTGGGCGGGCACACGAACACGATTCGCGTCGACACCGAGCACGAGACGCATCACGTCGACACCGGCTTCATCGTGATGAACGACCGCAACTACCCCAACTTCACCCGCCTGCTCGACCGCCTCGGCGTCGCGCGCCAACCGACGCACATGAGCTTCTCGGTCAAGGGCGAGGAGCACGACTTCGAGTACAGCGGCACGCCTCGCGGTCTGATCTGCCAGCCGGCCAACCTCGTGAGCCTGCGCTTCCAGCGGATGATCTTCGACCTGCTGCGCTTCAACCGCGCGCTTCGCGCGCTGCTGGAAGGCGACGGCGAGGGCGGCCACAGCGAGGAGTCGATGCAGGACTTCCTCTCGCGCCATCGCTTCTCGCGGGCGTTCGTCGAGCGGCTGATCGTGCCGCAGCTCTCGGCCGTGTGGTCGGCCGACCCGCGCACCGCCGCGTCCTTCCCCGCGCGCTTCATCGCCGAGTTCTTCGCCAACCACGGGATGCTCGGCTTCCGCGACCGTCCCCAGTGGGCGACCGTGGCCGGCGGCTCGGCGCGCTACGTCGAGGCGCTGACCGCCCCCTTCCGCGAGCGCATCCGCCTGAACGCCCCAGTCCAGTCGATCACGCGCCACGGCGGCGAGGTCGAGATCCTCGCCGCCGGTGCCGGCGCCGAGTCCTTCGACCACGTGATCGTCGCGACCCACTCAGACCAGGCGCTGCGCATGCTGCGCGACCCCTCCCCGCGCGAGCGCGAGCTGCTCGGCGCGATCGCCTACCAGCCCAACGAGGCCGTGCTGCACACCGACAGCACGCTGCTGCCGCGCCGCCGCGCCGCCCGCTCGGCCTGGAACTTCCACCTGCTGCGCGAGCCCAAGCCGCTGAGCACGGTCACGTACTACATGAACCACCTGCAGCGCCTGCGGGCCGATCGCGACTTCTGCGTCACACTCAATCGGACAGAGGCAATCGATCCGGCGAAGATCATCCGCACGATCCCCTACTCGCATCCGATGTACACGCCGCGCGGCGTCGCCGCCCAGCGCGAGCACGCGAGCATCAGCAACCTCTCCAGCCGCACCCACTACTGCGGCGCCTACTGGGGCTGGGGCTTTCACGAGGATGGTGTCGTCAGCGCGCTGCGCGCCTGCGAGCCCTTCGGAGTGAAGCTGTGAGCGTCTCCGCCGTGCCGACGCCAGCGCCGGCCGGCATGCCGCCGTCGGGCGAAAGCCCGGCGCGCGCCTCGTGCTTCTACGAGGGCTTCGTGCGCCACCGCCGCCACGACGCCACGCCCGACCAGCTGCTGCACCGCGTGTGCATGGCCTACCTCGACCTCGACGAGCTGCCCCAGCTGTTCGACGGTCACCCGCTGTGGTCGGCACGCCGCCCGGCGCTCGCCTGGTTTCGCCGCGCCGACTACCTCGGCGATCGCCGCACGCCGCTGCGCCTGGCCGTCGAGCGGCTCGTGTCCGAGCGCACCGGGATCGCGCTCGACGGGCCAATCCGCCTGCTCACGAACATGCGCTTTCTCGGCCACTGCTTCAACCCCGTGAGCTTCTACTACTGCTTCGACGCCGCCGGGCGTCACGTGCGCGCCGTCGTCGCCGAGGTGACCAACACGCCGTGGGGCGAGCGCCATGCCTACGTGCTGGGCGTCGACGAGCCCCACCCGCACGCGGGCGCACGCGCCGGGCGCGTGCTCCGCGGTGAGTTCGCCAAGGCGCTGCACGTCTCGCCGCTGATGGGCATGGACCACACCTACGACTGGCGCGTGACCGAGCCCGGCGAGAGCCTGTCGGTGCACATCGAGTCGACGCGCAACGGCGGCCCGCTCGACGGCGCGCTCGTGTTCGACGCGACGCTCTCGCTGCGCCGCCGCCCGATCAACGCCCAGGAGCTGCGCCGGGTGCTCGCGCGCTACCCGATCCCCACCCTGCGCCTGGCTGCGCGCATCTACGCGCACGCCCTTCGACTGCGCCTGCGCGGCGCGCGCTGGCATCCACATCCCAAGCGCCTGCAGCCGAGTGTGCACGAGCAGAGCGCTGGCGTGACCGGAGACGACCGATGAGCGCGTCCCAGCCCGCCACGGCCATGCGCAGGGGCGTCGCCTCGCCCGGCACTACGCCCGGCGAGCCCGGGGCGACGGCGCTCGAGCCGACGGCGACCGCGACGCGCGAATCCCAGACGGCTCCTGCGCCCCCTCCCGTGCTCCTCGACCGGCTCGCGCGCTGGCTCGTGCTGCGCCTGCTCTCGCGCATCCGCCGCGGCGAGCTCGTGCTCGTCGAGGAGCCGCGTCGCCTGCGCTTCGGCGCGCGCGAGGGCGAGCGTTCGCCCTCGGCCGAGCTGCACGTCCGCTCGCCCCGCTTCTACCGCGACTTCCTGCGCGGCAGCCTCGGGCTCGGCGAGGCCTATGCCGGCGGGCTCTGGGACTGCGCCGACCTGGTCTCGCTGACGCGCATCGGCGCGCTCAACATGGCCGGCCTCGACACGCTGCGCCGCGCCTTCTCCCCCGTGCTCGCACCGCTTCAGCGCGTTGCCGGCTGGCTCGCGCGCAACACCCCAGCTCGGGCGCGCAAGCGGATCGCGGCGCACTACGACCTCGGCAACGAGCTTTTCTCGCAGTTCCTCGACCGCACGATGATGTACTCCTGCGCCGTCTTCGACTCGGCCACGGCCACGCTCGAGCAGGCATCGCTGGCCAAGCTCGAGCGCGTCTGCGTCAAGCTCAAGCTCTCGCCCGCCGACCACGTGCTCGAGATCGGCACCGGGTGGGGCGGCTTCGCCGAGTACGCCGCCGCGCGCTACGGCTGCCGCGTGACGACGACGACGATCTCCGCCGAGCAGCACGCCTACGCGACCGAGCGAATCCGCAAGGCCGGACTGAGCGATCGCGTGACAGTGCTGTTCGAGGACTACCGCGACCCCGCGCTCGACCGCCACGGCCCCTACGACAAGCTCGTCTCGATCGAGATGATCGAGGCCGTCGGCTGGCAGTACTTCCCGACCTTCTTCCGCCGCTGCTCGGAGCTCGTCGCCGAGCACGGCGCGATGCTGCTGCAGGCGATCGTGATCGAGGACCGCGCCTACGAGGTCGAGAAGGCCTCCAAGAGCTTCGCCAACACGCACATCTTCCCCGGCGGCTGCCTGCCCTCGCTGCAGGTCATCGCGCGCAACGTGGCGCGCGTGACCGACTTCCGCGAAGCCCACCTCGAGGACATCACCGCGCACTACGTCACGACGCTTGCGCGCTGGCGCGAGCGCTTCCTCGCCGCCGCCGAGCAGGTCTCCGAGCTCGGCTACGACGAGCGCTTCCGACGCATGTGGGAGCTGTACCTCTCCTACTGCGAGGGCGGCTTTCGCGAGCGCCGCATCCAGGACGTGCAGCTGCTGCTCGCCAAGCCGCAGTTCCACTGAGGCCGGCCGCGCGCCGCGCTAGATAGGGTCCGCGCGATGCGCCGCAACCTGTTCGACGACGTCCACGAAGACTTCCGCGCGAGCTTTCGCACGTTCCTCACGCGCGAGGTGATCGGCGAGGAGGGTCGCTACGGCGAGTGGGAGCGCGACGGGCTCGTCCCGCGCGAGGTGTACGAGCTGGCCGGTCGCGGCGGCTTTCTCGCGATGGCCGTGCCCGAGCGCTTCGGCGGCGCCGGCGCCGAGGACTTCCGCTTCAACCTCGTGATCGGCGAAGAGTGCCAGCGCGCCGGCGTCGGCGGGTTCGGGCTCGGCATCACGCTGCACAACGACATCTGCCTGCCCTACTTCCTCACCTACTGCAACGAGCAGCAGCTCGAGCGCTGGCTGCCCGGGATCGTCTCCGGCGAGCTGATCACGGCAATCGCGATGACCGAGCCCGGGATCGGCTCCGACCTCGCCTCGATGAGCACGCGCGCCAAGCGCGAGGACGGGCACTACGTCGTCGACGGCTCGAAGACGTTCATCACCAACGGGATCAACGCCGACCTCGTGATCACCGCCGTCAAGACCGATCCCTCCGAGCGCCACCGTGGCATCAGCCTGCTGGTCCTCGAGCGCGGTATGGACGGCTTCGAGCGCGGGCGCAACCTCGAGAAGATCGGCCAGCACTCCCAGGACACCGCCGAGCTGTCCTTCGCCGGCGTGCACGTGCCCGTCGAGAACCTGCTCGGCGAGGAGGGCGAGGGCTTTCGCTACCTCGTCTCGAACCTGCCCCAGGAGCGGCTCTCGATCGCCGCGTCGGCCGTCGCCGCCGCCGAGGCCGCGCTCGACTGGACGCTCGATTACGTGCGCGAGCGCCAGGCCTTCGGTCAGAGCATCGGCTCCTTCCAGGCCACGCGCTTCACGCTCGCCGAGGTGCGTGGCGAAGTCGACGTCGCGCGCGCCTACATCGACCGCTGCGCGCAGGCGCTCGACGCCGGCGAGCTGACCCCCGAGGACGCCGCCACCGCCAAGTGGTGGTGCACCGACCTGCAGGGCCGCGCGATCGACCGCTGCCTGCAGCTGTTCGGCGGCTACGGCTATATGAGCGAGTACCCGATCGCCCGCGCCTACGCCGACGCGCGCGTCACGCGCATCTACGGCGGCGCCAACGAGATCATGAAGGAGATCGTCGGCCGCAGCCTGGGCCTCTAGGCCGCGGGCGGACCGACCGGGTCGCTCGGTTTCAGGTCCAGCTCGCCGGCAAGATCGACGAAGTAGTCGAGCGCGGCCGGGTTGACGAGCGAGTCGACGCTCGCCGCCTCGTTGACGGCGGCGCCCATCAGGATGCGCTTGACGGGCACCTCGAGCACCTTGCCCGAGAGCGTGCGCGGGACCTCGGCGATCTGGCGGACCTCGTTTGGCACGTGCCGCGGCGAACAGTCCTCGCGGATGCGGCGCTTGATCTGCTTCGTCAGCTCCTCGTCGAGCTCGGTGCCGTCCGCCAGCACGACGAACAGGATCATCCGCAGCTCGTCCTCGCCCGGGCGCGCCGGGATGTCGACGACGAGCGCGTCGAGCACCTGCGGCAGCGACGCCGCCGCACGATAGATCTCGCTCGTGCCCATGCGCACGCCCTGGCGGTTGATCGTCGAGTCCGAGCGACCGTAGATCACGGCGCCGTGGCGCGGCGTGATGCGGATCCAGTCGCCGTGACGCCACACGCCCGGATACATCGAGAAGTAGCTCTCGCGCAGGCGCTCACCATCCTCGTCGCCCCAGAAGAACAGCGGCATCGAGGGCATCGGCTCCGTGATCACGAGCTCGCCCACGCGATCGACGTGCGCGACGCCCTGCTCGTCCCACGACTCGACCGCGCAGCCGAGGATGCGGCACTGCAGTTCGCCTTCGTAGACCGGCAGCAGCGGGCAGCCGCCGACGAACGCCGTGCACACGTCCGTGCCGCCGCTCGTCGAGAACAGCCAGATCTCAGAGCCGACGTGCTCGTAGACCCAGCGAAAGCCCTCCGGCGAGAGCGGCGAGCCGGTCGAGCCGATCGCGCGCAGCGCGCTGAGGTCGCATTCGCGGCCCGGCTCGACGCCCTCCTTCTCGCAGCTCGCGATCAGCCCGGCGCTGAGGCCCATGCAGGTGATCTGCGCATGCTCCGCCAGGCGCCAGAGCGCGCTCAGGTCCGGATGGGCAGGGCTGCCGTCATACAGCACGATCGCCGCATCCGAGAGCAGGCAGCCGACGAGGAAGTTCCACATCATCCAGCCCGTCGTCGTGAACCAGAACATGCGGTCGCCCGGGCGCAGCTCCATGTGCAGGCGCTTCTTCAGCTGCTCGATCAGGATGCCGCCGTGTCCCTGCACGATCGCCTTCGGCAGGCCCGTCGTACCCGAGGAGTAGAGCACCCACAGCGGGTGCTCGAACGGCACCTGCTCGAAGCTCAGCTCCGCGCCCGCGCCGCGCTGCAGGAGCTCCTGCCACAGCAGCGCCCGCTCCGGGCCCACCAGCTCGCCCGCCGGTGCGTCCGATGAGAGGTAGGGCAGGAGCACGACCTGCTCGACGCTCGGCAGCTCGGCGAGGATCGCCTTGGCGTTGGCCATGCGGTCGAAGTCCTTGCCGCCGTGGCGGTAGCCGTCGACCGTGAA
Source organism: Solirubrobacteraceae bacterium (assembly GCA_035473995.1). Lineage (GTDB taxonomy): Bacteria > Actinomycetota > Thermoleophilia > Solirubrobacterales > Solirubrobacteraceae > Palsa-744. Next base: position 44,095 of record DATINR010000049.1, on the reverse strand, counting down.
GAACACCTTCGGCTCGATCTGGGCGAAGCGGTCGATCACGCTGCGCGCGCCGAACTCGGGGGCCGCGCTCGACCAGATCGCCCCCAGCGAGGCCGTCGCGAGGAAGGCGATGAGCGTCTCCGGGATGTTCGGCATGTAGGCGACCACGCGGTCGCCGCGCCCGACGCCGAGCGCGCGCAGCGCCGCGGCCACGCTCGCCACCTGCTCGCTCAGCTCCGCCCAGGTCAGCTGCTGCAGCTTGCGCAGCTCCGAGCTGTGCAGCACCGCGATCGCGTCCGGGTCGCGCCCTCCGCCGCGCCCGTCCTTGTGCGCCGGGCCGCGCAGCATGTTCTCCGCGTAGTTGAGTTGTGCCCCGGCGAACCACTGCGCGCCGGGCATCGTCCGCTTCCCCAGCACCCGCTCGTGCTCGTGCGAAGAGCGCACGCCGAAGAACTCCCAGATGTCCTGCCAGAAGTCCTCGAGCTCCGCCACCGACCAGCGCCACAGGTCCTCGTAGTCCGCGAACTCGCGGCCGTGGCGCTCGCCGGCCCAGCACATGAAGCGCGTCATCTCCGCGCGCTCGCGGTCGGCCGCGCTCGGCTGCCACAGCGGCGTCTGCTCGGTGGCGCTGCTCGGCGTCTGCCCGGGGGCGCTGCCCGCCGCCGGGTCGGGGGTCTGGTTGGAGGCGCTGGACATGCGGGTATTCTCGCGGTTTGTGGATCTTCTTGGGCTGCGCGCCGAGTTTCCCGTTCTCCGGAACCTCGCCTACCTGAACGCCGGAACCGACGGTCCACTGCCCGCCGGCGCCGTGCGCGCGGCGAGCGAGGAGCTCGAGCGCGAGGCCGCCGACGGGCGCACCTCGGCGCACTTCGAACGGCGCAACGAGCTCAACGACCTGCTGCGCGAAGCCTACGCCCGCGCGCTCGGCGCCGAGCCCGCCGACGTCGCGCTGACGACGTGCACGAGCGACGGCATGGCCCAGGTGATCGGTGGCCTCCCGCTCGCCCCCGGCGATGAGATTCTCACGAGCGACGAGGAGCACCCCGGGCTGCTCGGCGCGCTCGGCGCCGCGCGCGAGCTGCATGGCGTCACGATCCGCGAGGTGCCGCTCGCCGAGATCGCGCAGGCCGTCGGGGCGAGCACGCGGCTCGTCGCCTGCTCGCACGTCGGCTGGATGAGCGGGTCATACGCGCCCGCCGAGCTCGCCGACGTCGACGTCCCCGTACTGCTCGACGGCGCGCAGGGCGTCGGCGCCGTGCCGGTCGACGTCAAGGCGCTCGGCTGCGACGCCTACGCCGGCGCCGGGCAGAAGTGGCTGTGCGGTCCCGACGGGCTGGGGATGCTCTACGTCACGCCCGAGCTGCGCGCGCAGGTTGGCGTCTCGCGTCGCGGCTACGCCAACCTCGAGGACCCCAACAGCGGCATCGAGGCGAGCCTGCGCGAGGACGCGCGGCGCCTGGAGACGATGTCGCTGAGCGCCGAGGCCGTCGCCTGCGCGCTGGCCGCCATCGAGCTGCTCGAGTCGGTCGGCTGGAGCGAGCTGCACGAGGTCGCGCGGACGCTCGCCGCGCGCCTGGCCGGCGAGCTCGCAGAGCGTGGGCGCGCCGTCGCCCCGCGCGATCGCACAACGCTCGTGTCCTTCGAGAGCGCCGACCCCGAAGCCGAGCGCGAGCTGCTCGCCGAGCGCGGCTGCGTCGTGCGCAACATCCCCGGACGCCCGTGGTTGCGCGTGTCCGTCGGCGCCTGGAACGACGAGAACGACCTCGAGCACCTGCTCGGGTCGCTCTCGGCATGAGCGCACCCGAGCAGGCCGTCAGCCTGCCGCGCTCGCAAGAGACCCCTGCCCGCAGCTTCGAGCGCCTGCGCGGCGTGCGGCTCGGACCGCATCACCTCGCGCTCGCCGGCGTGCTCGCGCTGTCGGCCGTGGTGAACATGCACCGGATCTCCCAGAACGGCTACGGCAACATCTTCTACTCGGCCGGCGTGAAGTCGATGCTGCGCTCGTGGCACAACTTCTTCTTCGTCTCGTTCGACCCCGGCGGGCTGATCATGGTCGACAAGCCGCCGCTCGGCCTGTGGGTGCAGGCGCTCAGCGCCAAGCTGTTCGGCTTCACGCCGCTCGCCGTGCTGCTGCCCGAGGCGATCATCGGCGTGCTGTCGGTCGCCCTGCTCTATTTCGTGCTCGCGCGGCGGCTCGGCGGCTGGGCCGGCGTCGCCGGCGCGCTCGCGCTCGCCGTGTTCCCCTCGTTCGTCGCCATCTCGCGCACGAACAACGTCGACGCGCTCTTGATCCTGCTGATGATCCTCGCCTGCGAGGCCGCGCTGCGCGCGTGCGAACGGGGCCGCTGGGGAGCGCTCCTGTGCAGCGGCGCGCTCGTCGGCCTGGCCTTCAACACGAAGACGCTCGCTGCATATCTGATCGTTCCTGGAATCGCGCTCGCCTTCCTGCTCTGCGCGCCCGGGTCGCTGCGCAAGCGCCTGTTGCAGCTGCTCGCCGCCGGCGCCGTGCTGCTCGCCGTCTCCGCCGCCTGGATGCTCGCAGTCGAACTGACCCCCGCCTCCCAGCGCCCGTTCGTGGGCAGCTCGACCGACAACAGCGAGCTCGGCCTGACCTTCAGCTACAACGGCTTCGGCCGCGTCGGCGGGCAGACCGGCGGCCCCGGGCAGATTCCCGTCGGCACCGGCGGCGTCGCCAAGCGCGTCGCGCCCGGCAAGGGCGGCGCGGCCAAGCCGAGCCCCGTGCACACGGTCAAAGCGCCGAGCGCGCCGCCCGTGTTCCTCGCAAACGGGCGCGAACGCAACCCGATCGCCTTCGGCGGCCCCGTCGGGCCCCTGCGCCTGTTCGAACGCGGGCTCGGCAGCCAGGGTGCCTGGCTGCTGCCGTTCGCGCTCGTCGGGCTGCTCGGCTTCGCGCTGCTCGTGCTGATGCCCGAGCGCGGCGAGCGGGAGTCGCGCCTGATCGTAGGCCCCTCCACCGAGGCCGGGCAGCCCGGCGCCGCCGCGCCGCCGCGCCGCTTCCCCGACCGGCGCGACCCACGCTTGGCGCTGCTGGTCGTGCTCGGCGGCTGGCTGCTCGCCGAGGCCGCCGTGCTGAGCCTGTCCAAGGGGATCGTCCACCCCTACTACGTCTCCGCGCTCGGCCCCGGAGTGGCGGCGATGTTCGGCGCCGGCGCCTATGCCTTCGCGCAGTTCGCCGGGCGGCGTGACTGGCGCCTGCTGCTGCTCGCCGGCGCCGCCGCCGCGACCGTGCCGGCGCAGCTCGTGCTGCTGCACCGCGACCACTACATGCCCTGGTTCACGGCGCCGCTGATCGCGGCCACGATCGCCGCGCTGCTGCTCGTCGCCGCGCTTTCGCTGATGCCAGCCCTGCGCCGTCTCGCGCCGGGCGCGATCGCGCTGCTGGTCGGCGTGCTCTGCATTGCCCCCGCCGTGTACGCCGCGAGCAACTGGCTCGCGCCCGTGCAGTCGACCTTCCCCGCCGCCGGCCCGCGCGCCGCGTCGGGCCCCGGCGGCTACGGCGTCAACGACGAGCACGTCAAAGTCGACCGCTCGCTGCTCGACTACGCCGAAGGCCACCGCGCCGGCACGCGCTGGTCGGTGCTCGTCGATGCCGCCAACACCGCCTCGCCGATGATCCTGCTCGGCGGCCAAGCCGGCTCGCTGGGCGGCTTCAGCGGCACCGACCCCGCCCTGGACGGGCGCGGTCTCGGTGCCTACGTGGCCGCCGGCAAGGCCCGCTACGTGCTGCTCGGCGGCGAGTTCTCCACGCGCGGCGGCACGAAGGCGACCGAAGCCGTGCAGCGCGTGTGCCGCGTCGTGCCCACGCGCACGTGGCTGCCGCGTCCGCTCGAGCCCAACGGGTTGATCCTGTTCGACTGCGCCGGGCGCGCGCGCCCGCTGGCCGCATCCTGAGCGTCCACAGCGCCCCGATGGGGGCTGCTCAGGCCGCGACGGCCAGCTCGCGGTGGAACGCCCGCGCGAACAGCTCGCGCTCGCGGCTGGCCGCCCAGCGCGGCACGACCGCCTCGCCGTCGGCGATCAGCCGCAGCTCGACCTCCTTATCGTCGGGCAGCGAGATGTGCGTGCCGCGCACGAGCTGATCGCGCGAGCGCTCGAGGTCCTCGGCCAGGCGCAGCAGCGCCGCGCAGCGATCCAGGCGCTCGGCGTCGCCCTCGCCGAACAGCGCGCGTAGCGGGCCCGGGTCGGGCATGCCCTTGCGGTGGTAGCGGGCCGCCTGGGCGATGATCGCGACCTCGACCGGCGTGAAGCCGGGCAAGCCGGCGTTGAGGATCAGGTAGCGCGAGTGCTTGTGGTGGTCGTCGTAGTCGACCGACATGCCGATGTCGTGCAGGATGCTCGCCGCCCACAACAGCTCGCGCTCGCGTGGATCGCCCGCGTGCAGCCCCACGCGCGCCAGCTCGTCGAACATGCCGAGCGCGAGCGCTGCGACGTGGCGCGTGTGCGCGACGTCGAGGTGGTACTGGCCGGCGAGGTTCAGCACGCTCGCCCGGCGCACGTCCTCGAACAGCGGCTCCGCGCCCGGCGATCCGCCCGTCAGGAAGCGCTCGAAGAAGACGCCCTCGCGCAGCCCCGCCTCGGTCGTCTCGAGGCCCTCGAAGCCGCCCGCCTGCAGCACGCCCTGAACGACGAGCGCGCCCGCCAGGATGATGTCCGCGCGGGCCGGCTTGATCCCGGGCACGCCGGCGCGCTCGGAGGCCGGCAGCTCGGCCAGGCGCTCGACCAGCTCCGCCAGCGCCTCGCGCTCGATCACCATCCCCTGCACGCCGTTGGACGGCAGGCCGGCCGCGCGCTGGGCGGCCGCCGCGAGGTTGCGCACCGTGCCGCCGATGCCGACCAGGCGCCTGCCCGGCGCGCCGCCGTCGTCCGCGCCGCCGAGCCAGTCGGCCTGCGCCAGCTCCTCGGCGACGTGCTCGCGCAGGGACTGCAGCTGGCGGCGCTTGGCCGGGCCGTTGGGCGGCAGGAAGCGCTCGCTCATGCGCACCGTGCCCAGCCGCCAGGAGGCCGAGCCGCGCGCGAGGCGCTGCGCCACGCGCACCAGCTGCAGCGAGCCGCCGCCGAGGTCGAGCACGAAGCCGTCGTCGAGCGTCGTCGAGTTGACGGCCGCCAGATAGCCGTAGCGCGCCTCCTGCTCGCGCGAGAGCACGCGGATCGGCAGGTCGAAGTGCTCGCGCGCCTGACCGAGGAAGTCCTCGGCGTTGCTCGCATCGCGGATCGCGCTCGTCGCCACGGCGTCCACCGAGTCGCCCTCCAGCCCGCTCGCCTTGGCGAACTGGGCGAACACGTCGAGCGTCGCCAGCGCGCGCGCGATCGGCTTCATGCCGAGCTCGCCGCTCGCGCCCATCCCCTCGCCGATGCGCACCGGCTCGTAGATCTCATCGGTGCGCTTCCACCAGCCCTCGCCCGCCAGGAACACGACGAGCCTGAACGAGTTCGAGCCGAGATCGATCACGGCGAGGCGCTCGTCTGGCTTCATCGCCTGAGCGTATTCGCCGTGTCGGCGGGCTCGAGCCCGTCCCAATCGGCTTCCCGGACGCGCGGCCCGGGCCGCCCTGGGCTCAGGCCGGCGAGTCGTCGGGCGCGCTCAGCACGTGCATGTGCTCGGCCACGCTCGTGATGCTCAGCAGCCGCTGGACCTGCGGCGAGCCCTGCGTGATCGCGAACTCCTGACCGCGCGCCCGCGAGCCCTCGTGGGCCAGCAGGATCACGCGCAGCCCCGTCGAGTCGACGAACTTCAGCTCGTCCAGATCGAGTACGAGCAACGGCGCCGAGGCCACGTCCGCGTCCTCCAGCGCGCGTTCGAAGATCGGCGAGCTCGCCAGGTCCAATTCGCCCGTCAGGTGCAGCACGACCCGCTCGTCCGTGCGTCTCGCGTCGACCCGCAGGTGCTCCTGAGCGCCCACGCCCGCATCGTATCGCAAGGCTTTTCCCCACTGCCCTGGATCGGCCGGCTCGCGCTCGATCCGCGCCGGCGCGGCAGGCGCTTGGTCCTCCGGGGCGGCCCACTCCTCGGCGGCCGGGTCGCGCTTGGCCCTGCGCAGCAGCGGCGCCACGAACCACAGGCCGGCGAACGGCACCGCCACGAGCGCCGCCGTGACGATGCCCGTCGTCGCGCCGAACATCTTCGTCGTCACGAGCAGCAGGCTGCCGCACATCGCGAGCGCCAGGAACGCGAGGCCCGCGATCGAGAGGCCGTTGGCGAGGAACACGAGGTGGGGCTTGTCGTCCGCGCGGAACAGCAGCCGGTGGTAGGCCGCCGGCGCGAGCGTGCACAGGGCCGCGAAGACCGAGCACAGCAGCGTCGCGAAGTACACGCCGCGCTCGAACGGCCCCACGCCGACGAAGCCCGTGTTGAACGGCACGATCAAGAGGAACGCGAACAGGACCTGCACGCCGGTCACGACCACGCGCAGCTCCCCCGTCATCTCCTCGAGGTTGCGATCGACGCGCTGCATCGGCGTCTCCGGGCGCCCATCCCCGCTCGCCGCGCCTGCAGCATTCGCTCCGGCGGGAGCCGGCGATACGGGCTGGCTCGACGCCGCCGGACTCGGCTGTGCCCGCGCGGGCGCGGCCGCGCTCACCGAGCCGGATGTTGCGTCGGAGATTGGTCGAGCCTCTGACATCGAAACGCACGCGCTGATTGACCCCCCTGCCGGCATACCCCGTCTGCGACCCGCCGACACCTCACACGCCGCCCGCCTTCCGTTTGCCGCCGATTCGACCCGGGTACGGAAATCGCAGTCACGTTCACCCGAGCAGAGGAGGTCTCCGATGCCGCCGCGCGGCGTGAAGAAGGGAAGCAAGCGGGCACGGCAGTACGAGCACGTCAGGCAGAGCGAGCGCCAACAGGGCGCTTCGGAGTCGCGCGCCGAGGAGATCGCGGCGCGCACGGTCAACAAGGAGCGCGCCCGCAGCGGCGAATCGCGGACGCGATCGCGCAGCTCGACCGACGACATCTCCTCGGGCAGGCGCGGCGGCCTGCGCTCGGGCACAGCCGGTCCGCGCGGACGCACGCGCGAGCAGCTCTATCAGGAGGCGCGCAAGCTCGGCGTCGACGGGCGCTCGCGCATGAGCAAGGCGCAGCTCCGGCGCGCTGTCGAGAGCAAGAAGCGCTAAGCGGCGGCGTCGAGCTCGGGAGCGTCGAGCCGCATGCGGACGCGGACGGTCGTGCCGTCCGGGCTCGAGCGGATCTGGGCGAGATCGCAGAGCTGGTTGACGAGCCACAGGCCGCGGCCGCCGTACTGGTCGACCGGCGGTGGCAGGCGGCCCGCCAGCGGGTCGCGGATGAAACCGCGGTCGCGCACCTCGCAGACGAGAACGTCCGGCTCGCGCCAGATGCGCAGCGTGCCGCCACCGCCGCCGTACTGCACGCTGTTGGTGACGAGCTCGTTGACCGCCAGCACGAGATCTTCGCGTGAGATCTCGGCAAGACCCGCCCGAGCGCCCTGCTGGGCCACGAGGCTGCGTATCGCGCCAAGCCCGTGCGCCGTGAACGCGAGCTCCTCGTGCTCGGCCGGCGGGCTCGCCAGCGAACCGGCGAACGGAGCGCCGTGCAGCGGCCGATAGGCGCTGTTGCGCCGGCTGACGCCTTCGTGCATCGCCGTGCGGTGGCTCGCCCGCGCCGCCTCGATCGTCTCGGCGTCGAGCGCGTCGAGGTCATACGGGCACAGAAGTCGCCAGGAGGGGCCGGCGGCGAAGGCCTGCTCGAGCAGCGCCTCGTAGCGGCGGCACTCCTCCAGCTCGGCCGCCGAGCGGTTGGGCCAAGCCGTTTCGCCGATGCCGCACACCGAGCGTCCCTCGGCAGCGCTCTCGGCGAGGAACTTGCGCCAGGCCGGGATCACGCGGGCCGGGTTGCGCCCCAGCTCGCTCACTTCGAGGAAGCGAACGCGCCCGGCATCCTCGCCGAGCGCGCGCCTGAGCAGGTGGGCCCGCTGCTCGCCCACTGCGACGAGCACGGCCTGATCGGCAGCCAGCGCATCCGCGATGAAGGGCAGCGTTCCCTGCAGGAAGCCGTCCTCCCCGCGGTAGAAGAGTGCCTCGTGGTGGAACGCGTCCTCCACGAGGGCGACCTTCACAGCTGCCGTCTTGGACAGCTCGCGTGTTGCCGACTGGGCCATCGCCGATTTCCTGCTTGCGCCTAGCGTCCGTACCAGCGCCTGCCGCCGCCGTCGGCCACGCCGCCGACGAAGAAGCCGATCAACCAGAGGAGAACGGCGATGATCAGCACGTACCAGAGCACGTGCGCTGCAAAGCCGAGTCCCCCGAATATGGCCAAGATGAGCACGAGTGCGATCAGGGCAGCCATTGGTTTTTCCTCCTTGTCAAAGGCCCGGCGGGGATGCGCCAAGCGCTTGCTCAGGTCTACCCCGTCTCGACATCGGTCAATCCGAGCCTCGGCAGCGCAGAGCGGTTGCTCGACCGTTCCGCGGCGGCTTTGGACGGCTGTTTTCGACTCACGGCGAGGCTGTTTTCGCCCGCCCGGCCGGGGTAGCCGTCGAGAAGTCCACAACGAGTGATGAGGAGGCCGTCGATGGCGGAGGAGCTGAAGGGAAAGAAGGTTGCATTTCTCGTGGCCCAGGAGGGCATCGAGGAGGTCGAGCTGACAGAGCCGTGGAAGGCCGTCGAGCAGGCCGGCGGTGAACCGGTGCTGATCGCCCCCGAAAGCGGCGAGGTGCAGTCGATGAAGCACCTCGACAAGTCGGACACCTACCCCGTCGACCGGACGCTGGCCGACGCCGACGCCGACGATTTCGACGCCGTCGTGCTGCCCGGGGGCGTCGCCAATCCAGACCAGCTGCGCACCGAGGCGGACGCGATCGAGTTCCTGCAACGGATCTTTCGTGCAGGCAAGCCGGTCGGCGTGATCTGCCACGGCCCGTGGACGCTCGTCGAGGCCGACCTCGTGCGCGATCGCAAGATCACCTCGTGGCCGTCGCTGCAGACCGACATCCGCAACGCCGGCGGCAACTGGGTCGACGAGCAGGTCGTCGTCGATCAGGGGCTCGTGTCCAGCCGCAACCCCGACGACCTGCCCGCCTTCTGCGCGAAGATCGTCGAGGAGTTCGCTTAAGCGACGCCCACCGGCTGGGCGCCGCTCGGCTCCTTTGCCGACAGCGGCCCGGCCGCGGTCAGCGGCTTGGCGATGTCCTCGAGGCTGCGTCGCTCGGCGTTGACGCCGAGGAACAGCTCGGCGATGCCGCCGAGGATCATCATCACGGCGCCCAGGCCCAGCGCGAGGAACACCTGCGAGTAGCTTCCGGTGTTGATCAGGCGGCTGAACACCTGCGGGCCGATCACGCCGCCGATGCCCGTGCCGACGGCATAGAAGACGGCGATGCAGAGCGCGCGCGTCTCCATCGGAAAGACCTCCGAGACGGTCAGGTAGGCGGCGCTGGCGCCGGCCGAGGCGAAGAAGAAGACGACGCAGATGCAGGCCGTGAAGGAGATGTCGTCGAGCTGGTGTTGCTTGAACAGCAGCCCCGTCACGATCAGCAGCACGCCCGAGAGCAAGTAGGTGCCGGCGATCATCGGCTTGCGCCCGACGATGTCGAACAGCGGGCTGAGCAGGAGAGCGCCGGCGAAGTTGCCGGCCGCGAACACGGCGATGTAGTACGGGGCGTTGCCCGAGTCGGTGTGGAAGTACAGCGTCAGCAGGTTGGCGAAGCCGAACAGGATCGAGTTGTAGAGAAACGCCTGGCCGATGAACAGCGACAGGCCCAGCACCGTGCGTCGCGGGTATTTCCTGACGACCGTGCTCACGATCGTGTGTAGCGGGATCGCCTTTCGCTGGTGCACTTCCAGGGGCTCGCCCTTTGCCTCGGGCAGCGGTTCGCCGCTCTCGCGCTCGACCTCCGCTTCGATCTCGCCGACGATCCTCTCGGCCTCCTGCTCGCGGCCGTGGATGAACAGCCAGCGCGGGCTCTCGGGCACGTGACGGCGCACGAGCAGAACGGCCAGGCCGATCACGGCGCCGAGCACGAACGACAGGCGCCAGCCGAGGTTCGTCGGGAAGATGTTCGTGTTCAGCATCAGCACGGCCAGCAGTGAGCCGCCGATGCCGCCGAGCCAGTAGCTGCCGTTGATCGAGATGTCCACGCGCCCGCGGTGGTTCTTCGGGATCAGCTCGTCGATCGCCGAGTTGATCGCGGCGTACTCGCCGCCGATCCCCATCCCCGTGATGAAGCGCACGATGAAGAACCACCCCGGGAAGAACGAGACCGACGTCAGCAGCACGCCGCCGAGGTAGATCATCAGCGTGATCATGAACAGCTTCTTGCGCCCGAAGCGATCGGTCAGCTCGCCGAACACCAGCGCGCCCACGCAGGCGCCGGCTATGTACAGCGAAGCGGCCCAGCCGGACACGTCGGCCTGGGAGATGCCGACACCCGCGCCCGGTTCGGAGATGCGCCCGGAGATCGCGCCGACGACGTTGACCTCCAGCCCGTCGAGGATCCACGCCGTGCCCAGGCCGAGGACGATCAGCCAGTGCCAGCGCGACCACGGCAGCCTGTCCAGGCGCGCCGGAATGCTCGTGCGGATCGTCCCCAACCCGTTCTTGCTGCTGCCGTCCATCTCCTCACCTCGCTGCTCTCGGTCATCGACCCGGTTGCGCGCCCGCAAGGCGCCTTGCAGGCACCGCCGAAGCGGCGCCTGGCCCGGCAAATCGGGCCGGCATTTCGACTACCCGCAGGGGCTGGGCGTCAACCGGCTCAGAGACACGCCGGGCGCGATGCGCGCGCACGACGAAAGCCATCAATATTTATTTTGAGATTGATGTTTAGGACGGTCTGCGCAGGGCAAATGACCGTCTGGAGTTGTCCTCCCTCAGGCGGTGGCCGCTACCCCCGGCGGTCACCGCCTATTTTTTGCCTCGAGCTCGCCGTCAGCGCTTGTCGCGCATCGTCAGCTCGAGCATCTCGAAGGCGCCCTCGCTGGCGATCCGGCGCTCGTCGGTGAGCTTCTCGACGACCGGCCCGATGCCTGCGTCCGTGTTCGCCATCAGCTTTCCCGCGTCGCCTCCGCCGAGCGGACCGAGGCGCAGCTCGACCTCGCGCGCGCCGACCTGAACCGACAGCGTCATGTGCTGCTGCGCGCCCGACTGAAAGCCGCGCGAGACGAGCGCGTCGGCCAGCAGTTCGGCGTCTGAGATGCGGTCGGTCGTAAAGCGCGCGCGGGCCGCCAGCACGCACATCACACGTGGCAGCACGCGCCCTGCCAGCTCGCTCGGCGCGAGCGCCAGCCCCGTCGTCGTCGCGAGCGACGCCTCGGCGACCCGCGGCGGCTCGAAGCCGCCTTCGGCGAGCGGTGCCAGCGACTCGGTGCCCGGCGTCGAGAACTCCATGCGCACCTCCGTGCCGCCGCCCTCGACGTCCTTGAACTCGACGCGCGGCGCGAGCGCCTGGATGATCGAGAGGCCGATGCCGAGCGCGTCTTCCTCCTCGCTGCGGATGTGCGGCCTGATGCCCGTGCCGCGGTCGCGCACGACCACTTCCACGGCCGACGGCGCCACGTAGAGCTCGACCTGCAGCGGCCCTTCGCCGCCTTCGTAGGCGTGCAGCACGACGTTGTTGCACGCCTCCGTCACGGCCGTGCGGATGTCGTTGAGCTCGACCCCGTCGACGCCCACCGTCTCGGCCAGCCCGCTGAGCGTCTCGCGCACGAGCAGGACGTTCTCCGGCTGGTTGGACAGCGTCAGGCTGACGTTCGGAGCCACGGCCATCACCGGATCAACGATACGTGCCGGTGAGCGAGCTTCATCCAACCCCCCGACGATCGGCGAACCCGACCGGATCCTTCTGCCGGTCAGCTCTTGGTGTCTGTCAGCGCGCGAAGCTGGTCGAGCGAGCGTCGCAGCAGGCGCGAGACCTGCATCTGCGAGATGCCCACGCGAGCCGCGATCTCCGTCTGCGTCAAGTCCTCGACGAAACGCATGCGCAGGATCTGGCGCTCGCGCTGGGGAATCCGCCCGAGCACGGCGCTGACCGTCGCGTCGAGCTCCACCAGCTCGTAGCGCGCGTCCTCCTCGCCCATCGCGTCGCCGTAGGACGTCGCTTCGTCCGTCGCGCCCGGGCGCGGGGCGTCGAGCGAGAGCGACTCGTAAGCCTGAATCGCCTGCAGCGCGTCGATCACGTCGTCCTGGCCGAGCTCGAGGTACTGCGCCAGCTCCTGAACCGTCGGCGCGCGACCGCGCTCGTTGGCCAGGCGCTCCTGCGCGTCGCGCACCTTCAGCGCGCGTTCCTGAGAGCCGCGCGGGACGTGCACCGACCAGCCCGCGTCGCGGAAGTGGCGGCGCATCTCGCCGAGGATCGTCGGCACGGCGAACGACGCGAACGGGTGACCCATCTCCGGGTCGAAGCGGTCGAGCGCCTTCAAGAGGCCGAGCGAGGCGACCTGCAGTAGATCCTCGAACGGCTCCGATGAGCGGTCGTAGCGGCGGGCGAGGCTGCGCGCGAGTGGCATGAAGCGGCGCACGAGTTCCTCGCGGGCGAGCCTGTCGCCCTGCTGGTGGCGCGCAAACAACTGCTGCTCCTCGCTCGTGCCCGGAACGAATCGGGCTCCGCGCGTGGCTGTCGAAACCGCCATCTCCGTAACCGTCATGCCGTTCCTCCCCGTCGGTTCGCTAATAGGTCTCCGACTCACTGCCCCCGCAGTTTACTACTGATGCCCCGGGAGTGTGAAGTCGTTTTGATACGTCTTCGGCCTACTCCGTGCTGTCCGCGCTTGCTGGACGCGGTGGAAATTGTCCCTAACCGGGCCAATACCCCGAAATCAGTGGTCTAAACATGGATGTTCTCGGGAAGCGATTAGTCCTGCGCCGGCCGCGCTCGCGCCCAATCGGCTCTGCAATGCGCCTTTGCGGGGTGATATCGGGCGCTCTGAGGGCCTCGTGAGAAACGAAGTCGGAGAAATATTTCTTGCATCGGGCGGCTTTTCTCAGCCGGCGGGAGCGACGGCGTACCAGTCGAGCCTCAGCTCCGGCGCCCGCTCGCACACCTCCTCGAGTGCGTCGAGCACGGCGCGGCGGCCGAGTTCGACGCGTTCCTCGCGCGCCATCGACACCGACTCGTCGCTGTCGAGGCTCGCCGCGATCTCCTCGCCCGACACCGAGAAGCGCACCTCTTCGCAGCGCTTCGGAATCCGCTCGCTGAGAAGGCCCATGGCGCGATCGGGAGGAGTCGCCGCCGCATGCCTCGTGATCCTGAATCCCACCCCCGAGTACCTCATCGTCAAATCGTAGCGCCGCTCGCGTTGCGGTCAATGGGAAGAAAGTCGAGGTATGCAGCGGTTTTGCGGGGTTTGCGGCGGTTGTGGATGCGTCCGCAGCGGGCCGACGACGCTCACAGATCGAGCACCACGTCGCCGGATGGCCGTGAGCAGCAGATCAGCGCACTCCCCTGGGCCGGCGGCTCGACCGGGTCCGGGTCGTAGGCGAGCTCGCCGGCCACGAGCGTCGTCTCGCAGTTGTGGCAGACGCCGGTGCGGCAAGACCAGCGGACCGGTACGTCACACGCTTCGGCGAACTCGAGCAGGCTGGCGAAGTCGTTGCTCCAGGGGACCGCGAGGTCGCTGCGGGCGAACTCGATCTTCGGCCCGTCGCCGGGCGGGCCGGCCGGAACATGCGGGCGGCGGGAGGGCGCCTGCGCGATGCCCGGAGTCAACGACGGCGCCGGTCCAAACGGCTCGGTGTGGATCTGCGAGGCGCCGAGACCGACCGCGACGAGTGCGGCGCTGATCTCGTCCATGAACGGCGCCGGGCCGCAGATGTAGGCCTCGGCGCTTTGCGCCGGCGCGAGCTCGGCGAGCACCGATCCTGCAAGACGGCCTGCGACGTCGAAGTCGCGACCTTCGAGGTCGGTCGGGCCGGGATCGCTGTAGTAGACGTGGCTACGGACATCCGGCAGCGACTCCAGCAGGATCCGCGCCTCGGCGGCGAACGAGTGCTCGCGACCGCTGCGTGCGCCGTGCAGCCACCAGATCTCCCGATCGGAGTGCTGCTCGGCGAGCGCGTGGAGCATCGCGAGGACAGGGGTTGCGCCGATGCCCGCGCTGATCAGCAGCACCGGCGCCTCGGTCGCGTCGAGAATGAACGTGCCGCGCGGTGCCGCGACGTCGAGCTCCTCGCCGACGGCGAGCCGCGTGTGCAGATAGCCGCTCGCCATGCCGTCGTGCTCGCGCTTGACCGCGATCCGGTAGTAGCCGGCGCCGGGCGGTCCGGAGAGCGAGTAGTTGCGCAACACCGACGCCTCGGCGTCCGCCGGATGGACCCGCAGCGTGAGGTACTGCCCGGGCCGCGCCGGCGGAAGCGGCCTGCTCTCGGGATCCTCGAAGCGGATCGAGATCACCGACTCGCTCTCCTGCTCGATCGCCGTGACCGCGAGCCGGCGGAAGCCGGGCCACGCCGGGGGCGGGCTCGTCGCCGTCAGGCCCGCGTTGCCGCTGCCGGGCCCTCCGTCGAGCAGGGCGCGGAACGACTCCTGCCAGCCGGCGCTGAGCGCGGGGATACGCAGGGCGCGGAGCAGTTCCTGGCGCGGGTGACCGGGGAGGTAGAGCAGCGCGCTCAGCTCGGCGACCGTCATCTGTTCCGGGCCCGACGCGAGCTTGACGATCTCCTCGCCGGCCTGCACTTCGCCCTCTTGCAGTACGCGGAAGTAGAAGCCCGGGCGGCGGTGGGAGACCAGCAAGGCCGGAATGCGCGGGTCGTTCATGCGGATCCCGACCCGGTAGCACGTCACGCGCGGCTGCGTGACCTCGAAGACAGCGCTGCCGATCCGGTAGCGGTCGCCGACGCAGACCTCGTCGTCGCCCAGCCCCTCGATCGTGAAGTTCTCGCCGAACTGCCCGTAGACGAAGTCGTCTCGCCCGAGCTCCGCTTCCCAGTGGCGGTAGGAGTCGCGCTGGTAGACGAACACGGCGCGCTGCTCGCCGCCGTGCCCCGCCAGATCGCCTTGCCCGTCGCCGTCGACGTTGAGCTTGCCCACTCGGCGCGCGCCGCTGACCGAGTCCTTGTAGACGCCCGTGAAGACCGTCTTGCCCTGCCACGGGACGTCCTTGGGCATGCCGACGTTGACCGACAGCAGCGTGCCTGACGAGGCCGCGGGCCGCCCGATCGGCTCTGCCTGCGGCGACTCGCTCATCTGGAGCGCAAGCTCCCTGGGTCCGGGGGCGTGGACTCCTCGGGCATCACCTGGCCAGTATCCCGCAGGCGCCGGGCCGGCCTTTGTGCGGCGAGGTTCTCGGCGGGGACTGAGCGCTCGGGCTCAGCCGGCGACCGGGCCCGGGACGAACTCTGCGATCGCGCTCGCGCAAGAGGGCGGCCCGGTGACGCGCGCCAAGCGCCGGCTGCGGAGGTCGTAGAAGACGGCGTGGCCGTAGTCGACGGCCTCGGCCGGGCCATCGGCGTTCGCCGGGCCGTTCGGCGTGACGCCGCTCTTGGTGCAGGTCATCGTCGTGCCGGCGAATATCGGGAAGGCGTGCAGCGTGGGATCGTTCCACTGCAGCTGCACCGCAGAATTGAGGTCCCACACCACGCGAAACACAGGGACGTTGGACGCCGTTTCGCCGACTCCGTCGAACGTGTAGACCGTCGTCCACGATGCCGGCCGGCCGAGCGCGCGAAGCTCGGTGAGCTCGCTCCCTTGAACGCTCGCCGCGCGGTTCCATGCACTTATGTCGCGACGAACGTGCACTGCGTAGCCGGTGAACACGGCGACCGCCAGCGCAAAGCCCACCGCGAAGCCCAAGCCCGCCCGCGCCCGCAGCAGCCGACTGATCAGCAGTGCGACGATCATCGACAGCCCGAAAACGATCGTCGCGTACCCGAACGACGCGAGCACGTTCACCCGGTTTTCGATTCCTTCGCGAAGCGGTTCGTACGAGCCGACCGGCGCGGGCACGTAGGCCGCGAACGCAGCAAGCACCACTGCAGCGCCGGCGAGGATCAGCAGGAGCGCACGTCGCGCCGTGCGTCGTGCCGGTACGTCATCGCGTGGACTCCATGCGACGAGCGCGCCGACTGCCGTGACTGCGAGCACGACCGGCAAGACGACGGCCCGGTCGGGCCGACCGAACGGCACCAGCGCATACGCGAGCAGCGTCGAGCCCTGATCGAGCATGACCCATGCGTGATGCCGCTGTTCGGCGAGCGAGACGAGCGGGACGGTGTCCACGCCGGCCGAGCCGGTTATCAGCCGGGGCAGGGCCAGCGCGAGCGCGACGACGCCGACATCCGCGATCCACGTGACGACGGCTCTCCGGCCCGAGGTCTGCCCGAGGTACGCCGCGAGAGACAGGCAGATAACGAACGCCGCGACTTGATAGGTGAGGATGCTGACGGCGAACAACGTCAGTGCCGCTACGTGATACGCGAGTGCGGCGCGGCCTTCGCGCTTCAGGCCCTGCAGCGCCATGACCCCGCCGAGCGCCGCAAGTGCGATCGCCAGGTAGCTGTGACTGGCCGAATGCCACAACCACGACGAGTCCGCGAAGGGAAACGCGATCACGAGCAGCATCACGGCCGCCGCTTCCCACGATCGGAGCGACAGCGCTCTGAGCAGTACGTACACCATGCTCGTCGCCGCGAGCAGCGTGAGCAGGCCCCACACGCCCTGGAGCTGCCGATCGGTTTGACTCACGGCCGTGGTCAGCGCCAGATAGAGCGCCCCCAGCGGACGGGCATGGTTCGCTTCGGTGAGGCGGTCGAACAGGCCCCAAGCACCAGATTGATGCTCGATCGACGCGTACGCCCAGTCGTCCGTGTAGAGCCCTCCGTGCAGCACGTGGCTTCCGAGCAGAAGCAGCTCAACCGCAGCGAAAAGCGAGACTGCGCCGACGAATGCGAGCAACGGCGAGGACCGATGCCCGATCTGGACGTACATAGAACCATCAGAGTAATCAGAACAGCGGTCAGAATCCGTTGATCAGAATAACTCCAGAAAACTGAACCAGATCCCTCGTCGGAGCATCCGTTGCCCCATTGGTCGGCGTCCCTGGCGGGAAGAGACGGAATTCGCCGTAGAAAGCCGATCCCTTGAGTGGGCCCGCCTGGACTCGAACCAGGGACCTACCGATTATGAGTCGGCAGCTCTAACCAACTGAGCTACGGGCCCTACACGCCCGCGGGCTGAGCGCCCGAGCGCGGCCGGTCAGACCGGCCAGCAGAAGCTACCAGCGAGATGTGGAATGCTCACGCGGCCGTCCGCGGGGCGGCAGCGCCGCGGCCCCGGGCGGCGGCGCGGGACCTCAAGGGAAGGGACTGCAGATGGCAGAGCGTGCGGCGATCGTGACGGGGGCCTCGAGCGGCATCGGACTGGCGATCGCGAGGGTGCTGGGCGAGGAAGGCTACGGCGTGACGATGGCGGCGCGACGGCCGGAGAAGCTCGAGGACGCGGCCAAGGGGCTGACGGACGACGGCCTGGACGTGCAGGCGGTGGCGGCGAACGTGGCGGACGAGGCGGAGATCAAGAAGGTCGTGGACACCCACCGCGAGCGCTACGGGCGCCTGGACGTGCTGGTCAACAACGCGGGCGTGGGGATCGGCGCGCCGGTGGGCGAGATCCAGACCAAGCACCTCGACATGCAGCTCGGCATCAACCTGCGCCAGATCGTCCTCTTCTACCGCGAAACGGTCTCGATGCTGCTGGAGGCGGGCGCGGAGCACCACAACGCGCTGGTGGTGAACACGTCGTCGATCTCGGGCAAGCGCGCGGAGGGCTGGCTGGCGGTCTACTCGGCGACCAAGCACGGCGTGGTCGGCTGGACGGAAGCGATGAACAAGGAACTGGGCAAGCAGGGAATCAAGTCGACGGCTCTGTGTCCGGCGTTCGTGGACACACCGATGACGGAGTTCGTCAAGGGCCAGGTCCCGGCGGATGAGATGATCACGCCACAGGACATCGCCGAGTCGGTGCGCTACCTGCTGAGGACCTCGCCGGCCTGCGTGGTGCCGGAGATCATGTTCATCCGCCCGGGCGACTCGCTCTAGCCCCACATGGCCGAGGTCGGCGCTCGCGCCGAGACACGTTCAAGTTGCGGGGCCGGGTTGCGCCGGGCGCTGCTCGGCTACCCCGCCGTGACCGTGTAGGTGCCCGCGTCGAACGCGTCGGCTTCTGTGGTGCGGTACTCCATCTCGAACCCCAGCCGGCCCAGGTTTTTTTCTTTCGCGGCGGAGCCGTCCGGACTGAACACGTTCGGCGGCGTTTCGACGCCTTCGCTCAAGCTGCTGTAGATGCAAAGGAACGCGGGGTCGGCGTGCCCGGGACCGCTGCAGTGGGGCACCGGTGTGCCGGCTTTGGTGTAGGCGACGTTGCTCTCCGGAATGCCGGCTGCCAGGGCTATCGGGAAGGTGACGACGTCATCGATGTTCGCGCCGCTGGTGTTGCCGGTGCGTACGCCGTAGTTCCCGCTCTCGGACTGCCCCGAAGGCAGCGGCGACAGCGCCGACTGCCCGGCGGGTCCTCGCGCGCCTTCCGCTCCGGTCGCACCCTGCGAGCCGCTGGCGCCCGGTGAGCCGGCGGGGCCCTTCGGTCCAGCGCGGCCGGCGTGGCCCTTCAGCTTCCTGAGCACCTTCGGGTCGATCTGCCTGGTCGAGTTGATCAGGTAGTGCTTTGCGGCCAGCGCGCCGCCGCTCATCGCGAACAGGAGCGCGAGCGTGGCGACGACGTTCGCATAGCTGAGGTGGCTGCGAATCGATCTCATCGGCAGACCCTACGCGTTGTGAGCTGCCGGCGCTCGGCGGTTTGGGTGGCTCGACCGGCGATCGTGTCGACCTGGCCGAGCGCTCGAAGCGGCCTTGCTCAGGCGGACGCGACCGGCTGGCGTGACTCTTGCGACTCACGTGGCGCCGGACCGCCGGAGCGCCCACGACGAAGACGGCCGAGCAGCCTTCGCACGCGAATCTCGCCGTTCGGGTCGGCGGCGTCCGGGAGCCGCGATCGGCCGGCGCGCGAGACCTTCTCGACGCCCGCGCGCGAGCGCTCCAAGCGCGCGCTCAGGGTGCGGCTGCGAAGCACATGGTGGTCCTTGATCGCCTCGTCGAGCTCCAGCCCGCCGGTCTGCGCGAGGCTGCCTTCGAGCTGGGTCACGAGGATGCGCAGCTCGCGCGGCGTCGCGCGGCGACTCGCGCGACCAGCGCGCGTGAAGCGATCCCAGGCGTGCGCGAAGGAGAGGAAGTTGGTGCGCCCGCCGCGGCGGTGGGCGGCGAGCATCGGGCAGACGCCGCCGTAGCCATCGGTGTAGGCGCCGACGATGATCCGCTCGGAGTTGCGAACGCCTTCGAGCATGGCGGTGCGGGTCGCGACGGGCAGGCAGTCGATCGTCAGGCGCAGCGTCTCGACGTTTCGGCTGGATGAGGATTTAGGACGAATTCCCATAGGGTGTGGTCCTGCCGGGGGCGGAGCGAAGCCGCCGGCGTGGGGCGCGAACCAGCGTAGGCAGCGCGTCTCTGCAGCGCAACGAAACCCTCCGGTTGAAAGGAAATTTGCACATGAAGCTCGGCGTGCACATCGGCTACTGGGGCCTCGGCCTCAGCTCGGAGGACCAGTTGCGAATCGTGCAGGAGGCCGAGCGCCTGGGCTATGACTCGGTCTGGGCGGCGGAGGCCTACGGCTCGGACACGGCGACGGTGCTGGGCTGGCTGGCGGGGCAGACCTCGACGATCCGCCTGGGCTCGGGGATCTTCCAGATGCCGGGGCGCTCGGCGGCGATGACGGCGATGACGGCGGCCACGATCGACCAGCTCTCGAACGGTCGGATGATCTGCGGCATCGGCTCCTCGGGCCCGCAGGTGGCCGAGGGCTGGCACGGGCAGCGCTTTGCCAAACAGCTGCAGCGCACACGCGAGTATGTGGCGGTCGTGCGCATGGCGCTGGCGCGCGAGCGCGTCGAGTTCCATGGCGAGACGCTCGAGCTGCCGCTGCCGGACGGGCCGGGCAAGGCGCTGAAGCTGACGATCTCCCCCGTGCAGGAGCAGATCCCGATCTACCTGGCGGCGATCGGGCCGAAGAACACGGCGCTGGCGGGCGAGATCGCGGACGGCTGGATCCCGACGCTGTTCAGCCCGGAGCACGTCTCGGAGCTGCGGCCGCTGCTGGAGGAGGGCGCGGCGCGCTCGGGCAAATCGCTCGACAATTTCGACATCGCGCCGACGGTCAGCCTGTGCATCACGGACGACCTCGAGGCGGCGCGCAACACGATGCGCCCGTTCGTGGCGCTGTACGTCGGCGGGATGGGCTCGCGCAAGCAGAACTTCTACAACCAGCTCGTCAGCCGCTACGGCTACGAGGCCGAGGCGAAGACGATCCAAGACCTGTACCTGGAAGGCAAGCGCGAGGAGGCGATGGCGGCGATCCCGGATGCGCTGATCGACCAGGTCTCGCTGTGCGGGCCGGAAGACGTCGTGCGCGAGCGCCTGGCGATCTATCGCGACGCGGGCGTGGGCACGCTCGGCGTGACGCCGACGGCGTTCGACGCGGACGAGCGCCTGCAGCAGCTGCGCCTGCTCGCCGAGCTCGCGGCCTGAGCAGCGCGTGAGCGACAGCCGGCGGCGGATCCTGCTCGGCGCGTTCGGCGACCCGGGCCACGCGTTCCCGATGATCGCGCTCGGGCGCGCGCTCGTGGCGCGCGGGCACGAGGTGACGCTGCAGACTTGGACGCGCTGGCGCGAGCAGGTCGAGGCGGAGGGCATGGCGTTCGCGACGGCGCCCGAGTACCAGGTCTTCCCGCAGGGCCCCGAGCCGCTGGACTTCTACGAGGCGGTCGTGCACGCGACGCTCGACACGCGCCCGCTCGTGCGCGAGCTGCGCCCGCACGTGGTCGTCTCCGACATCCTCACGCTCGCGCCGGGGCTCGCGGGAGAGCTCGAAGGCGTGCGCCGGGCGACGCTCGTGCCGCACATCTACCCACCGGGCGAGCGCGACTTCCCGATCTACTCGCTCGGCGCGCGCCTGCCGCGCAGCGCGCTCGGGCGGGCGCTCTGGCGCCGAGCGCAGCGCCCGGTCGATCGCGGCCTGGAGTTGGGGCGCACGGAGCTGAACGAGACGCGCGAGCGCGTCGGGCTGCCCCCTCTCCCCTACGTCCACAACGGCATCAGCCGCGAACTGGCGATCGTGGCGACCTTCCCGCAGCTCGAGTACCCGCGCACGTGGCCTGAGAACGTGCACGTGGTGGGACCGCTGATGTGGGAGCCGCCGACGGCCGACGTCGAGCTGCCGCCGGGCGATGCGCCGCTCGTGCTGATCGCGCCGTCGACGGCGCAGGACGGCGAGCACCGGATGCTGCGCGCCGCGCTGAAGGGGCTCGCGGACGCGCCTGTGCGCGTGCTCGGGACGTGGAACCGGCGGCTGCCGCCGCAGCCGCTGCCGGTGCCCGAGAACGCGCGCCTTGTCGACTGGGTCTCCTACTCACGCACGATGCCCCACTGCGACGTGGTCGTCTGCCACGCCGGCCACGGCACGCTCGTACGCGCGCTCTCGTGCGGCTGCGCCGTCGTCGCCTGCCCAGCCGTGGGCGACATGAACGAGAACGCCGCGCGGATGGACTGGGCCGGCGCCGGCGTGCGCGTCCCGCGGCGCTTCGTAGGGCCGCGGACGCTGCGGCTGGCCGTCGAGCGCGCCCTTGGCGAGCACTCGATCAAAGCCCGCGCCGAGGAGCTCGCGGCGTGGAACCGCGCCCACGACGCCGGCGCTGCCGCCGCCGCACTCGTCGAGAAGCTGGCCGCGAGGAGCGAGACCGCCTGAGCCGCCGGCCGAGCGTGCCGAGCCGCTGGCATACTCGGGTGCATGGCCGATGCCGTGTCCCGCTACTGCGCCGCCTCCGAAGCCAGGGACATCGACGCGCTCATGGCCACGCTCGCGCCCGACGCGACGCTCGTCTCGCCGCTGTCCGCGAACGCCGTGTTTCGCGGTCACGAGGACCTACGCATCCTGCTGACCGCCGTCTACGGCTCGATGAGCGAGCTGCGCTGGGTCGAACAGATCGGCGAGGGAACCGACATGCGCGTGTCGATGTCCGAGGGACGCGTGATCGGCGCTCGGATCGGAGATGCGATGGTCTTCGATCTGGACGGCGACGGCTTGATCCGCCGGATCAGGCCCCACCTGCGGCCGTGGTTTGCGACCACGCTGCTCGCGCTGCTGCTCGGCCCCAAGGTCGCGCGGCACCCCGGCGTGGTGCTGCGGGCCCTGCGCGGCGACTGACGGCGCAGGCGACTAAAGCTCCGGGGGTGGGACTCGAACCCACAACCGTCCGGTTAACAGCCGGATACTCTGCCAATTGAGCTACCCCGGATCGGGTGGACACTCCGTCGTCGAGGCCCGCTCCAGCGTAACCGCTGGAATGGATGCGCTTCCATCCTCGACTTCAGCATGGCAATTAGAGCACAGAAGCACGCACTTGCGTGCCTCCGTGCGAAGCGTTTCGAGCGACAGCGCAATGCCCTTCGCATTGATTTCGATGCGCTTCTCCGAAGGCTCGAGATGATGGAAGTGGAGAGCGCGCATGCTCTCCCCGTAGCCGCAGATCGCGCAGGCTCCGCCTGCTTCTCTCACGAGCGTCTCCTTCACCTTGCGGCGACGGCGCGATACCGCTTCTGCGCGACAGCGCCGGCACCGGTAGTAGCCGCGCCCGTCGAGCACGTAGGCCGTCTCCCCGTGTCGCGGGCACGCCATCGTCGCGACCACCAACCCCGCGCTACGCGCCGCTACGGCCTCTGGCGAGCGCCGGCGTCCACGCGTGCTCTGGGTGCTCAAACCGTGTCGCGTGAGCCAGTACCTAACCGTCGCCTTGCTCCGTTCGAGCTGCAGCGCCATCTCGGCGATCGTCATGCCGCGCTCGACGAGCGCCGTCAGCTGCTCTCGGGAGAGTCCGCCTCTCGCGGCGTGTCGCCGCGCGTTGGCAGCCGTCAGGTCGAACTTCTCCAGCCAATACGCCACCGTCGATTCGTGCCGCCCGAGCCGCCTGCCGATCTCGGCAAGCGACAGTCCCTCTCCCAACAGCTCCTTCAAGATGGCACGCTCCATGCACCTTATTGTCTTCAGCCCTTGGGACGCAACCGCCGTTCGTCAGTCGCCGCGCGCAACCGCCGGGCATGGTTGCCGTTCGTCGAATTCCCAGCGGATAGGACGGAGCTCGCGGAGCCGTCGATCGCCACGAGTCGCGAATCGAGCTGCTCGCGCGCGATCGCGCGCAGGCCGCCGAACCGCGCCGCGCCCAGCAGGAATCCGACCCCCCAGGTCGCGTGCATCGTCACGAGCACCGCCGGCAGCCCGGCGGCAACGTGCAGAGGCGCCCTGCGCCTGGCGCGAACGCTCTCCGCGACAACGGCGCCGGCGTAGAGCCCGACGCCGGCTCGCGCAGTCGCGCGCAGCGGGTTCGGCGCCGTCACGGCGGCCGCCGCGGTGAGCACGAGACCCGGAGGGAGCAGGTGCGAAGCTCGCAGGCTGCCGGGGTGGCGGCTGGCCGTCTTGGCGCGGTAGAAGCCGTAGCGCCCGTATTGCCGAGCGAGCGCACCCACACCGTCGCGTGGCAGGTACGTCGCCACCATCGAGGAGACGCTGACGATGCGTCCGCCGCGCTCGAGGATGCGGGCGGCCAGCTCCGAGTCCTGGTTGACCGGAAAGCCGCAGTCCCACCCGCCGAGCCGCTCGACCGTCCGGCGCCGCCAGACCCCCGCGAACACGCCCGTGTCGAGTTCCGTCTCCGCGAAGCCGTCACATATAGTCGCCTGCCACCGACCCGAGCCGCCGATCCCCAGGCGCGTTTCCAGCGCCAACGAGACGCGGCCCGACCAGCGCCCCGTGCCTTCCGGACGCATCGGCCCCGTGACCTGCTCGACGGCGTCGTCGCGGCACAGGCGTTCGACGCCCGTCGCGAGGTAGCACGATGGGAATCGCGAATGCGCGTCCATGCGCGCGACGTACTCGCCGCGCGCATGACCCAGGGCGATGTTGAGCGCGACCGGCGTCGTCCGTGCGGGGTTCTCGAGCAGGCGGATGCGCGGGTCGCTCTCGGCAAGCTCCGCGAGGATCCTTTTCGTCTCCTCGTCAGAGCCGCCGTCGACCAACAGCAGCTCCATCCTCAGGCCGCGCAGCTCCTGCGCCTGCATCGAGGCGACGCTCTCACGCAGCTGAGCGCCCTCGTTCAGCACCGGCACCAGCACGCTGATGTCGATCGCGGCACTCATGGCACGTGTCTCCCCACGCGAAACCCCCCGCGGGAGCGTAGCCCAGCGTTCCAGACTTCGGTACTGCACGATCGTCTAGGTTCCTGCCGTCGCGCACCCGGCCAGGGCGATGGCGATCGCCCGTCAGTACTCCCGCTCGCCCGTCTCCTCGAGCACCCGCCCGTAGGCCCGGTCGAACTGCCGCTTGACCTCCGCCCGCTGCCCGGCGAGCGTGCTGACCTCGCCGCTGTGCTCGCCCCGCGCGCGCTGGATCTGCCGGTCGACGCGCGCCAGCTCGAGCTGCAGGCGCTGGGCCTCGAGCTTGGCCGGCTTGGCGACCGACTCGCGCCCGCCCTCGACGATCAGCTCGGCGATCAGGCCCTTCAGCTCGGGATCTTCGTCGAGGCTCCCCTGCCCGTTCCCCGACGCCGCCGCCATCGGCTCGCGCAGGTCGCCCGCCGCCAGGTGGCGCGCCGCGCGCCGCAGCAGCTCGCTGGAGAAGTCCTCCTCGACGTCGACGCTCGCGAGCATCGCCGCGCCCTCCTCCGGCGAGGCGATGCACAGCGCCAGGAACGCCCGCTCGGTGTCCCCGCGTCCCGACAACGTCCGCGCGCGGCCCTGCCCCCCGTTGCTCGCCCGGCGCTCGCCTGCCGCCGCCTCGCCCTGCTGCCCCTGTCGATCGCCGCCGCGACCCGCGCTCCGATCGCCGCCGCGCCCGCCGCCCGGCGCTGGCGCCGGCGCCGGCGCCGCAGTCAGCCGCTGCTCGAACACGCTGTCGCGCACCGCCAGGCGCCCCGAGGCCATCCGGATCAGCTCCATCCGCATCGCCCCCTCCGGCAGCTGCGCGAACACCGGGCGCAGCTCGTCGATCATCCGGTCCTGCCCCTCCGGGCTCGAGTGATCGCCGTTCGCGAGCACCCGTTCCACGCGGAAGCGCACGAACGGCACCGAGCGCTCGACGGCCGCCGCGATCGCCTGTGGCCCGTCGCGCTGGATCAGGTCCGCCGGGTCGGCGCCCTCCGGCAACGGCACCACACGCAGCTCGAGGCTTCGCTTGGCCGCGAGCCCGGACGCGCGCAGCATCGCCTCCTGCCCCGCGCTGTCCGCGTCGAGCGCCAGCAGCACCGTCTGCGCCATCCGCGCCAGCTCGCCCACCTGCTCGCCCGTCAGCGCCGTGCCCATCAGCCCGACCGCGTTGCGCATCCCCGCCTGGTGCAGCGCGATCACGTCCGTGTAGCCCTCGCACAGGATCACCGACCCCGCCTTCGTCGCGTGCGCCCGAGCCAGATCGGCGCCGTACAGGTGAAGACCCTTGTGGTAGACGTCGTTGTCCGAGGTGTTCAGGTACTTCGGTTTCTGATCCTCGCGCATCGCGCGCGCGCCGAAGCCGAGCACGCGCCCGCGCACGTCGGTCAGCGGGAACATGATCCGCCCGCGGAAGCGGTCATACAGCTGCCCGTTCTGCTTCGAGCGCTGCGCCAGCCCTGTCGTGTACAGCTCCTGCTCTGAGAACCCGCCGCGGCGCGAGGCCAGCAGCACCCGGTCCCACGCGCTCGGCGCATAGCCCACGCGGAACTCGCGCAGCGTCGCCTCCTGCAGGCCCCTGCGCTTCAGATACTCACGCGCGCGCTCGGCCTCGCTCGACTCCCACAGGTAGCGCTCGTAGTAGCCCGCCGTGCGCTTAAGCAGCTCCAGCAGCCGCTCGCGCCGCCTGCGCCGCTCTTCCTCGCGCGGGTCCTCCTGCTCGCGCTTCAGCTCGACGTTGTAGCGCTCCGCCAGCAGCTCCAGCGCGCCCTTGAAGTCGACCCCCTCGGTCTCCTGCACGAACGTGAACACGTCGCCCGAGGCCTGGCAGCCGAAGCAGTAGTAGACCTTCTGCACCGGGTCGATCCCGAACGACGGCGTGCGCTCGTCGTGGAACGGGCACAGCCCCTCCATCCGCGCCGGCCCCGCCCGGCGCAGCTCCGTGCGCGCCGAGACGAGCTCCGCGAAGTCGACCGCGTCGCGCACGCGATCCCTCGAGTCGTTCGTGTAGAGCGCCACCTCCGCCAAACCTAGCGGGCGAACGCCTGCGGCACATCCAGCTCCGTGTAGAGCCTTATGCAGTAGCGATCGGTCATCCCCGCCAGGTAGTCCGTCACCCGCTGCGCCAGCTCCGCCGCGTCCAACTCGCCCGCGCCGCCCGGCAGCTCCGCCGGGTTCTCCACATAGTGCTCGAACAGCCGCCGCACCACCCGCGCGATGCGCCTGTGCTCGGCGCGCACCGCCGGCCCCAGGTAGACGCGCTCGAACATGAAGTCGCGCAGCGCCGCCATCGCCGGCCCCGCCTGCGGCCCCTGCACGATCTCCCCTGCCCGCGCCGAGTGCTCGACCATGTCGTGCACGAGCGCGTCGATCCGCGCCGAGCCCGTCGCGCCGAGCACCGCGATCGGCTCCGCCGGCAGGTCCGCCTCGCTCAACAGCCCCGCCCGCACGGCGTCGTCGATGTCGTGGTTGATGTACGCCACGCGGTCGATCACGCGCACGATCCGGCCCTCGAGCGTCTGCGGCTCCGGCGCGCGGCTCGAGTGCCGCGCGATCCCGTCGCGCACCTGCTCTGTCAAATTGAGCCCGGCCCCGTCGCGCTCGAGGCGGTCGACCACGCGCAGCGAGTGCTCGTAGTGACGGAAGTCCAGCCCGAAGCGCTCTTTCAGGCAGCTGTCGAGCACCTCCTCGCCGATGTGCCCGAACGGCGGGTGCCCGAGATCGTGCCCCAGGCCGATCGCCTCGACCAGGTCCTCGTTCAGGCGCAGCGCCCGCGCGACCGTGCGCGAGATCGTCGTCACCTCGAGCGTGTGCGTGAGACGCGTGCGGTAGTGGTCGCCCTGCGGCGCCACGAACACCTGCGTCTTGTGCGTCAGGCGCCTGAAGGCCTTGCTGTGCACGATCCTGTCGCGGTCACGCTGAAACGGCGTGCGCAGCCCGCAGTCGTCCTCCGCGCGCAGCCGCCGCGCCGGGTAGGAGCGCGCCGCCGCCGGCGCCAGCAGCTGCTGCTCCTGCGCACGCACGCGCGCCGCGAACGCGCCCGCCACCGTCTCGAGCTGCTCTGTCGTGCTCATCCTTCGATTCTGGCAGCGTGCGCGGCCGTCCAAGGACGGCGCTTTGCGAACCGGCGCGGCGTGCTCAGCGCGCGCCGCGGTCCCAGTCGCCGCGGCCCGTGAACGCGTTGACCCAGTGGCGCCAGTTGTGCTGCTTGGCCGGGTCCTCGTCGTAGACCGGCGCCGCGTGCTCCGGCGGCGGCAGCTCCTCGGCCGCGCTCGAGTCGATCCGCAGGTCCACGCCGCGTTCGTGGATCGAGGCGATCGAGGCCGCCTCGAGGAACCTGATCCCGTGCTTGGGCGTGTCGATCAGCAGGCCGTGGAAGACGTCCTTCTCGGGCGCGCTCAGCACGGCGCCGACCGTGCCTACCTGCTCACCCCCGGAGGCGAGCACGGGCACGCCCTCCTCGAGCATCTGGTAGGCGATCGGCTGCCCCTCGTCCATCGCGCCAAGATACCTGGCGCCGCCGCTGCTCGTGCTGCCCCCGCCCGCGTCCGCTCAGCCCGTGCGGGCGGCCGCCGGCATCAGCCGCAGGTGCGCGTGGTGCTCGAGCGTCGCCGAGATCGCGCGCTCGACCTGGCCGAGCGCCTGCTCCGGCGCGTCCGGCGCCTCGTGCAGCGGCGAGCCGAAGGCGTCCGTCATGAAGCGGTACGCCTGATCTTCGAGCGCAAACGACCCCGCCTCGCACGCCCCACAGACGACCCCGCCGGCCGCGCCCGAGAAGCCGACGAGACCCTCCGGCTCGCCGCACGACGCGCACGATCCGAGCTGCGGCGCGAGGCCGGCCGCGAGCAGCAGCTTCAGGCGGAACGCCAGCGCCCCCGCGCGCGCCGCCACCGGCGCGCCGGCGCCCGCGTCCGGTCGTGCCCGCCCGGCCGCCTGCTCGTCCAGCAGCGCGAGCTTGCGGCAGAGCAGGTTGAACACGCCCGGATGCGGCTCGGAGGTCTCGAACAGCCGCCCCACCGCGTCGCATGCGCGCGCCGCCGCGTCGAGCGCCGCCGCGTCCTCGCGCAGATGGCGGTGGCCGTCGACCGTCTCCGCCCCCGTCACCGTCAAGAGCTCGCCGCGGCCTTCGTGCAGCTCGATGCGCAGCCTGAAGAACGGCTCCAGGCGCCCGCCGAAGCGGCTGCGCGAGCGGCGCACGCCCTTGGCGATCGCCCCCACGCGCCCGCGCCCGGGCGTGTACAGGTGCATGATGCGATCGGCCTCGCCGTAGCGCATCGAGCGCAGCACGACCGCCTCCGTCTTGACCGCTCTGCCCATGACCATTCGAGTCTAGGCTCGCCCGCGGCCATTGCCGCCGGCACGCATCGCCGTCCGCGCGCACAGGCCCGGAAGGGCGCCCGCCCGGCGCCCGCCGACGACCCCGTTTGAGCTTCGCGCGCAGCGGGGAGACTGTCCCTGGCGATCATCAATTGGTGGTGTCTCAGGTTGGTTTTGACCGCGCCCGCCCGCTAGCTTCGCACGGTCATTGACCAAGTTGGCCCCCGCGCAGCGCTAACTGCCGGGGGCCGTGGCACAGGAGGGTTAGCTCCCATGCACGGCAAATCCAAGCAGGGCGACCGCCGTTTCGACGTGCGGGCGCAGCGTCTCGTAGTTCTCCAAGTCGCGGGCGTGAAGTACGGGCGCTCCCGCGAGCAGCTTCAAGGCACGCTGAGCGACCTCGGAGCGTGGCGGGTGAACAAAGCGATCAAGAGCCTGGAGGCCGTCGGCGTGGTGGTGGTCAACGGCCGCACGATCCGCCAGTCGAGGGCTCTGGCGCGGATCGACAAGCTCGGCCTGATCGGCCTCTGATCGTGGGCCGCAACAAGACGGATGCAGGTCAGGCTCTCGGACGAGCGATCCGCGCGGCTCGGGTCGAGCGCGGTTTTTCCCAGGAACGGTTCGCGGCCCAAGCGGGCATCGACCGCAGCTACTACGGCTCGATCGAGCGCGGCGAGTTCAACGTGTCGCTCGAAACGATCACGAAGTTGGCGACTGCCCTGGAGACGACCGCTGCCGCGCTGCTTACCAAGGCCGGGCTCTAGTCGAGCAGGCCCGCGATCTCCGTCAGCGACCAGCGATGGTCCGCGATCCCTGCGGCCATCGCTGGCGTGCATTCGAGCGTCTTGTGCGTGCGCGCGAAGTTGTAGTGCATGAAGTGCAGGGCGATAGCGGCCATGTGGTTGTCGAGCTTCTTTGAGAAGCCGTTGGTCAGCCGAGTGAACCGGCGCATCCCCACCCGCATCGTGAGGTTCTGGCGCTCGACGTAGGACGTGCTAATCCGGGCCGGGTCCGGGTTGCCCTTTTTGACGACCGTCTTCGTGCCGACGCAGACCGACGGGCTGTAGCGAGCCTCGCCCTCGCGGGGAGAGGCGTAGTCCTTGATGAGCTGCGCCCAATCGATGTCTTTGTGGAAGACGACGCCCACGGCCGCTTCGTAGGCCTTGTGCCCGTCCGTCGTGAGCTGGATACGACCGGCCAGTCGTTCCTTGAGGTCGGCTAGGAAGGCTTGCGCGTCGTCGCGGTCACGACCGCCGACGTACCATGAGGCGATCAGCTTCGTGTCCGCGCAAAGCGCCGTCCAGGTCCACACGTCGCCGATCCCGAACCGGCCCTTGAACTCCTCGGGCACGTTCTTCTGCTTGGCGTAGACGAAGGACCAAATCTCGTCGGCCTCGACGGTCTTGCAGGGGAGGTCGCGCAACACACGGTCTTGGTACTCAGCACAGGCCGCGCCAGTGTCGAGTAGGAGCTTCGAGACGGTATTGATTGAGCAGCCCGCCATGCGGGTTGTCGCTCGGAGACTGTTGCCCTCGACCAGCATCCCGAGGATGGCTGCTCGCCGGTCCGTGCTCAATCGGTTCATACTGCAACTATGCCTGAGCGGTCGGACAGAATGTCAGTTTATTGGTTCCGGTTTTCCGTTCACGATCGTGATAGGTTATTCGGAACCGACCCGGAAAGGGGCAATCGCTTGGAGCTTTCCGCCGCACCAATCAATCCGCCCGACTTTTCCCGCTCACGAGCAGAGCTAGAGGCGCTGGGCATACCACCGGATCTCCCACGCGAAGCTGTGGACTATGCGCGCAAGGAGGCGATCAAGTGCACGGGCAATGACGTGCTCGCCATGAAAGGCTTCCTCGAATACGGGCTGCCGATGAGATTCCTACGTGACGAACTAAAGCCTCGGGGCTGGAAGACCGGGCGCAAGCAGAATCTTGAGATGGTCGTAAGTCCTGACTACTCGTTTGCCATCATCTCAGCCGCAGGTAACGAGAGCACGGGTATTCCCGACGAGATGCCGTGCACCCGCACTGAGAAGGGCCCGAGGACCGAGGATCGCGTAAAGGAGACGCAGCTCGCCCTTGAGCTGCCGGGGCTCCGGGAACCTCGTCATCTGGCTCCAAGGCCGGGGGCAATGCAAAGCTGGTTCCTGCTCTACTTTCGCGACGCCGGCAAGAGGGAGATTCGGATCGAGCTATCGAGGGGCGTCGGATTCACCGTGCTCAACAGCAAGACTGGTCACGGGATCGTGTCGGACTTCGCGCCACGCCTCTACATAGAGCCGATCTTGCTAGAGGCACAAGCCGAGACTACGAGCAGCAAGAAACTCGAGCACGAGCACGAGCACATCGATATCGACGTGACTCGCCGCAGCGGGTAGAAACGGGGCATGGCTCCGTTCAACTACAGCCGAGTGGATCTCGCACGTCGTCGGCGCGGCCTAACGAAGGCGAAGCTTGCGGAAGAGGTCGGCGTATCGCCTCGCATGCTCAGGAAGTACGAGCATGCCGAGTCCGAACCGTCGAGCCTGACGATCCAGCGCATGGCCGACGTCCTTGGATTCCCGGCTCCGTTCTTCTATGGCGATACCTTGGACGAGCCGGTGCGTGAGGGCGTCAGCTTTCGGTCGCTTAGCTCGCTGACCGAGCGAAAAGGCGACCAGGCCCTAGCGTCTGGAGCTCTCGCCTTGGCCTTGTCCGACTGGATCGAGGCACGATTTGAGCTGCCAACCCCTGACGTACCGCAATACGAGGGCACGAATCCGGAGACGGCGGCCGCAGCCGTTCGCGAGGCGTGGGGCCTTGGAGAACGACCGGTGACGAACGTGGTGCATCTGTTGGAGGCTCATGGCGTTCGTGTATTTTCGCTCGACGAGGGAAGCAACCTCGATGGTTTTTCCTTCTGGCGAGGCGAGAAGCCGTTTGTCTTCTTGAATGTGGGCAAGACGGTCGAGCACAGCCGTATGGACGCTGCGCACGAGCTCGGGCACCTAGTCCTTCACGCGCATGGAGGCCCGGGCGGGCGAGAGGCCGAGCGGGAGGCATTTGCCTTCGGCGCGGCTTTCTTGATGCCCAAGGGAAGCATTGTTGCGAAGGTGCCGCAGGGAGCATCGCTCCAAACGCTCATTGAAAGCAAGAGCTATTGGAGAGTGTCCGCACTTGCATTGGCACGCCGGGTTTACGGCGTTGGGCTCATCAGTGAATGGCAGTATCGGTCCATTTGCATCGCTCTGAGCAAGTACGGAAAGACAAACGAGCCCGAACCGCTGCGTATGCCTGAGACGTCCCAGGTGCTCGGAAAGGTTGTGCAGGCCCTACGAGCTGAAAGCGTGAGCCAAAGCAGCATCGCCGCCGACCTCTGCATTCCGCTAGATGAGCTGAGTAAATCGGTCTTTGGACACATGCTTAGGTCGATGGAGGGTGGCGCGGAATCGAGCGCGGCGATGGAGCCGACACCGGAACCTGAGCATCGCCGGCAGCTACGTATCGTTTAGCCCGGCTTGCGCCAACGAGCGTTCGCGGCGCGTTTCGCGGCTTGGTGGCGCTGCTCGGCGGTCATACTCTCGGCGCGCGCCTTCCCACCCTTCAAGCCGCCTTTCCGGCCCAGCTCTACGGCCGCTGGGTTCTTGCCCTCGTCAGGCGCGTCGTCCTCGGCCTCGCCAGTCGCAATGTCGGTCACGAGCTTTGCGAGCTGGTTAGCGTCGCGCGGGCGCTTGCGTGAGCGGTCAGGCATGCGCCCGATAGTAGCGCGATGTGCAGGCATTCTTGCCCGCTTATCGAACCTAGGTGTAATGCGACCCGGGTGGCGCTAGTGTTCTAGGGAAAAGCAGGCTTCCCAGGGAGATAGCGTGGCAACCAGGATCAACCTACGCGACGGATCGCAAGCGCTAGTTCAGGCATCCATTGATCAACTCAGCAAGGCGCTAGAGGGCGCTATCGCGCGGGGCCAACTCCTGCAGATCGAAGGACCGGACGGAAAGGTCGTCGTGATCAACCCTAATGAGGTTGTTTCGGCTCGGGAGGAGCCGGAGGCGGCGGAGGAGTTGGCGGGCCGGTTTCAAGCTGCCGCGGGCTAGCATCGCCCACCACGCCTCTTAGGCGAGGCGACCGCGGGTCTATCAGCTCGCCCTTGAACTTGATCGGTCCGGTCAGCTCGAATGGGCCTCGCAGTTTCGGCAGAACCACGGCGATCAGCGCAGCGAAGAGCGCTACCCCCACCATGATCCATTCGCGTTCGACCGCTGCGTAGACCACTACGGCCAGCGCAGCGATCGAGAAGACGTCCAGTCGGGTTGGAGGCCAGTCGAGCCGATCGGGATGTGGGTCACGCATTCCAAAGAACCGTATCGCGGTCCTTCTAATGGACTGCTACGTACGTCCCTCACCCGGTCCAAACGGAGACACTTGGCTCGCCGATGCAGACAAAGCGTCAAACTGAGACACCACCCATCAATTGCGAAGCTACACTTAATGAAGTAATGAGCAAAGTCACGGTGTACACAACCGACCCCTGCTCCTTCTGCCGGCGCGTCAAGGCGCTGCTGGAGTCGCGTGGCGTCGACTTCGCCGAAGTCAACCTCTCCAAGGACCCGGCCGGGCGCGTCGAGCTCGTCCGCCGCACGGGCATGATGAGCTTCCCCCAGGTGCTCGTCGACGATCGCCTGATCGGCGGCTACGCCGAAGTGCTCGAGGCCGCCGACAGCGGCGAGCTCGACGAGCTGCTCGCCGCCTGAGACCTCAAGCGGCGACGCGCGCCCGCTTGGCCGGACGCCTGCGCAGGCGTGGCCTCGACTGGCAGTGCTCGCACACGTACGTCCCGCGCCCGGCAACGACCATCTTTACGATCGTCGTGCCGCAGCGCACGCACGGCTCGCCCTCGCGCAGATGCACGAGGAAGCGATTCTGGAAGGAGCCCTTGACGCCGTCGATGTGGCGAAAGTCGTCGATCGAGGCCCCGCGCGCGTCGATCCCGGCCTGCAGCGACTCGACGACGCCGTCGCGCAGCAGCCCGTACTGCTCACGCGTGAGCTTGCCCGCCGGGCGCAGCGGGTGCACGTAGGCGCGGAACAGCGCCTCGTCGGCGTAGATGTTGCCCACGCCCGCCACGTGGCGCTGGTCGAGCAGGAACGCCTTGATCGGCCCGACCCGCCCGCGCGCCATCGCGCGCAGGCGCTCTCCGGTGAACTCGGCGTCGAACGGCTCGATGCCCAGGCGCGCGTCGAGGAAGCGATCGAGCGCGTCGCCGCCGAGCAGCAGCTCGCCCGTGCCGAAGCGCCGCGGGTCGACGATCGCCAAGCGCAGCTTCGGCTTCAGGTCGATCCGCACGCGCGTGTGCAGCGGCTCGGGCTGCGGATCGAGCAGCACGGCGCCCGTCATCCGCAGGTGCTGGGCCAGGTGCACGTCGTCGCTCAGGTGCCACAAAAGGTACTTGCCGCGGCGGCCGAGCGACTCCACGCGACGGCCCTGCAGCGCATCCTCGAGCTCGTGCGGCGCGAGCGGGCGCGACCAGCGCGGATCGTCGATCTGCACACGCATGATCCGCCGGCCCTCGACGTGCGGCGCCAGCTGGCCTCTGATCGTCTCGACCTCCGGCAGCTCGGGCATGCGCTCAGCTTATGCGCCGCCGACGAACGGCTCTCCCGGGAGCTGCTCGGCCGTGCGCCCGGCGAGCCAGCGAAGCACGCTCGCGCCGACGTCCGCCAGCGGCCCGTCGTGGCGCGCCCCTGCGTAGCGCCCGCCGCGCGCCACGCTCGCCACCATCGCTCCCGTGACGGCGAGCAGCGGCGCGTACTCGCGCGTGTGATCGGTCCCGGCGTGGCTCGGGTCGACCCCGTGGTCGGCCGTCACGATCAGCAGGTCGCGCTCACGCAGCCGCGGGAGCCAACGAGCGATCCGCTTGTCGAGCTGGCGCAGCGCCCCCGCGAAGCCGTGAACGTCCTTGCGGTGCCCGTAGATCTGGTCGGTCTCTATCAGATTTATGAAGATGAATCCCGCTTGCAGCTGCTCGAGCAGCGCCTCCACGCTCGACAGCGCCTCCGCGTTCGACGCGCCCGGATGCTTGTGCGCGACCCCCACGCCGGCGAACAGATCGTGGATCTTGCCGACCCCATGGACCTCCACCCCCGCGTCGGCCAGCTCCTGCAGGTAGCTGCGCCCCGGCGGCGGCAGCGCGAAGTCGCGCCGCCCCTCGGTGCGCTCGAACGCGCCCTCGGCGCCGGCGAACGGACGCGCGATCACGCGCCCCACGGCGTGCTCGCCGTGCATCTCGGCTCGCGCCGCAGCGCACGCGGCGTAGAGCTCGGCCGGCGGCACGCGATCGACGTGCGCCGCCAGCTGCAGCACCGAGTCCTGCGAGGTGTAGAGGATCAGCGCCCCCGTGCGCACGTGCTCGGCGCCGAAGTCCTCGATCGCCGCGATGCCGTTGTACGGCTTGTTGCAGATCATCTCGTGGCCCATCGCGCGCTGCAGCCGCTCGATCACCTCCGGCGGGAAGCCGTCGGGATATGTGGGCAGCGGGCTTCCCAGCACGGCGCCCATCAGCTCCCAGTGCCCCGTCGCCGAGTCCTTGCCCGGGCCGAGCGGGTGCAGCTTGCCGTGGATCGCCGGGTCCGCCGCCGCCGGCACGCCCTCGATCGCGACGATCGAGCCGAGGCCGAGCCGCCCGAGCGCCGGCAGCTGCAGCCCACCGACCGCCTCCGCCACGTGCGCCAGCGTGTTCGTCCCCGCATCGCCGTAGCTCGCCGCGTCGGGCAGCGCGCCGACGCCGCATGCGTCCATCACGATCACGAGCGCCCGCGCGTCCGGCGCCGCGTTGCCCGGAGCGCCCATGCTCAGGGCGAGGACGCGCGCGGGTGCGCGCTGAAGTAGGCGTCCTTCAGCCGCTCCGCCGAGAGGTGCGTGTAGACCTGCGTCGTCGCCAGGTCCGCGTGCCCGAGCATCTCCTGCAGCGAGCGCAGGTCACAGCCCCCCGCGAGCAGGTGCGTCGCGAAGGAATGGCGCAGCGTGTGCGGGCTCATCCGCTCCTGCAGGCCCGCGCCGCGCGCGTGGCCCTGCACGATCTTGTAGAGCCCCTGGCGCGAGAGGCCGCCGCCGCGGCGGTTGACGAACAGCTTCGACTCGCTGCGAACGCCCACCAGGATCGGGCGCCCGCGCGCGCTGTAGACCGTCAGCGCCGCGATCGCCTGCCTGCCGATCGGCACGAGCCGTTCCTTGGAGCCCTTGCCGCGAGCGCGCAGCATGCCCTGCTCGAGATCGACGTCGCCGAGCTCGAGGCCGGTCACCTCGGACACGCGCAGCCCGCACGCGTACATGACCTCCAACAGCGCGCGGTCGCGCAGCGCGAGCGGCTCGGTGCCCTTCGGCTCGCGCAGCAGCCGCGCCACCTCCTGGCGGCTCAGCACGCGCGGCAGGCGCTGGGTCTTGCGCGGGCCGTGCAGGTCGGCCGTCGGGTCGTGCTCGATCAGGCCCTCGCGGCGCAGGTGCTTGTAGAACGAGCGCAGGCACGCGACCTTGCGCCCGAGCGTCGCAGCCGCCGCCGGCAGCTCGCCGCCCGACAGCTCTGCGATGAACGCCGCCAGGTCGCCGTGCGTTGCGTCCTTCACCCCCACCTTGCGCCGGGCGAGGAAGGCGCCGAACTGCAAGAGGTCCGAGCGGTAGGCCTCGAGCGTGTTGCGCGACAGGCCCCGCTCGAGCTCGAGGTAGGCGAGGAAGTCGAGCAGCAGGCCCTCGATCTCCCCACGCTGGGCCGTCTCGCCGGGCTGCGCCGGGGCGGCGCGGCGCGATCCCGGGCCACGGCGCGCGGGCGTGTCGCGCTCCGCGAGCTTGCCGGGCGAGCGCGAAGTGACGAGGTGGGCCGTGCTCACCGCTTGAGCTTCGCGTCCGGCGCCCACCCTCCTTGACGGTGCAACCCGGCGTTCAGTGCACGGCGCTCAGCCCAGCCCGCCGCCGAGGCGCTTGCGCAGCGCTCAGGCGTCCCGCTGCCGAGCGCCGGCATCGAGCTTGCGCGCGAGCCAGCAGAGGCCGATCAGCGTCTTCGCGTCGCGGCACTCGGCGAGCGCCTCGTCGAGGCGATCGAGCGGCCACGGCACGAGCTCGATTCGCTCGTTCTCCTCGCTCTCGGCATGCGCGTCGTGCAGGTCGGTCGCCTCGAACAGATGCACGCGCTCGTCGGTGAAGCCGGCTCCGGTGTAGTAGACGACGATCGGCTGCCAGCGATCGGCGCCCTTGCCGATCTCCTCGGCCAGCTCGCGCCGGGCGGCCGCCAGCGGCGCCTCGCCCTCGACGTCCAAACGCCCCGCCGGGATCTCGAGCAGCGCCGGCTCGTCGACGGCCTCGCGCGGCTGGCGCACGAGCCACACCTGCCGCTCGTCGTAGGCCACGATCGCCACGGCGCCCTGGTGGCGGACGATCTCACGCGTGACCTCCTCGCCGTCGGCGTGGCGGAAGCGCTCGACGCGCACGTCGACGATCTTGCCCTCGTACACGCTCTCGCCGCCGAGCGCCTCGAAGCTCGTGTCTGCCCTGTCCGGGCCACCGGCATCGCTCATGCCCGGGCCACCAGCTCGGCCAGCGCCGTGCCCCCGGCCAGCGCGGCGCCGAAGAACAGCGGGTCCTGCGCGAGCCCTCGCCCCATCGTGCTCGCCGGCAGCCCCGAAGCGGCATACCCGGGCAGGTCGACCGTCGCGCGGCGCCAGTCGTGGCGCGTGATCCGCACGGGGCGCTCGACGTCGAGCGCGAGCGCCGGGCGAACGGAGCCCTCGCCGCCGAACACGGCGCCGAGCCCGGCGCGCAGGTCGACCCCGACGGGGGAGCGCATGCCGGCCGGCAGCGCCACCGACACGGGCTCGATCAGCAGGTCGAGCACGGTCAGCGTGTGATGGGAGATGCCGCGATGGCGCTCGCGCTCGTCGCCCGAGGACATCCGCGCGACGATCAGCGTCGGCGCGCCCAGCGCTAGCGCGGCGTGCGCGGAGTCGAGCGCCGCCATGCCGCCGTGCCCGAGCGTCGAGGCCGACCCGACGATCCCCGGGCCGGGGCCGCACACGGCCGCCTCCCAGCCGAGCACGCGCAATCCGTGGTGCAGCGCGCCGGCCGTCGTGATCGCCTCGCCCTCCCCCCCGAACGCCGCGCCGGCCGTCAGGTGCCCGGCAAGCAGGCCGCGCTCGCGCAGCTCGCGCACGGTGCGCGAGTGCCCGCCCGGCAGCGCGCCGCCCTCGGTCTGCACGTAGCCGAGCTTCGAGCCGGGCGCGGCCGCGGCGAACGCCCACGCGACGGCGGCGAGCTGCCCGTGCAGCGCGAGCACGCCGACCGGCTGCTCGAGCGGCAGGCCGAGCGCCTCTTGCTCGACGGGCTCGACGGTGTGCTGCAGGCTCGTGTAGTTGAGCTTCATCACGTTGGCGCCGGCCGCGCCGGCGCCCGACAGGCCGCGCGTGAGGTTGACGTGCACGACGTCGAAGCCGCCCGAGCCGAGCCCGAGATCGAGCGCCTCGGTGTTGACGATCAGCTCATCGCCGGGCTCGACGCGCCCGAAGAGGCCAACGTCGCAGATCGCAGGGCGGCGAGCGCCGGGGGCGTCGCTCAGCTCGACCACGAGACGCTGCTCGCGCGCGCCCGTCCCGTCGGGCGCGGACCCTGCGTCGAGCACGATCGCGCGGCGAAGCTTCAGCATGTCCCGAACCTAGCGCGCCGTGTCCAGCGCGGGATCGGCGGCGGCGTCGAGCAGTGCGAGCGCGACGTCGAGCATGCCCTCGAGCGCCGCCACGCTCACGCGCTCGCCGGGCTCGTGGTTGCGCTCGGTGCCGTTGGCGAGGTTGACCACTTCGACTCCCTGCACGAGCAGCTCGTTGGCGTCGGATGCGCCGCCGCTCGAGATCCGCACCGGCTCGTAGCCACACGCGGCGAGCGCGCTTTCGGCCACGCGCACCGCCGGCCGCGCGGCGATCAGGTGAAAGCCCGCGAACATGCGCTGCACGGAGACGTCCACGTCGCACTCGCACTCGGGCAGGTTGGCGGCCTCGTTCAGCCGCTGGACGACCTCCGCGACGACCGTCTCGGCGCGCTCGTCCTGCATGCCGCGCACCTCGGCGACGACCGTGCAGCGCTCGGGCACGACGTTCATCGCCGTGCCGCCGGCGATCGTGCCGACGTTGACCGTTGTCTGCTCGTCCAGGCGCCCGAGCTGCAGCGAGGAGATCGCGCGCGCCGCGGCGAGGATCGCGCTGCGGCCGTCCTCGGGGCGGATGCCCGCGTGCGCCGCGGCGCCGTGGAAGTCGGCCTCGATGCGGAAGTGCGTGGGCGAGTCGACGACGACCTCGCCGATCGGCGTGGCGTGGTCGAAGACGTAGCCGAAGCCGCTCTGCAGCAGCGAGGCGTCGAACGCGCGCGCGCCGGCCAGCGCCGTCTCCTCGCCGACCGTGAACAGCAGCTCGAGATCGACCGGCGCGCCGGCGCTGCGCACGTGGCGCGCCAGCGCGAGCAGCACGGCCACGGCGGCCTTGTTGTCGGCGCCGAGCACGCCCTCGTTCTCGTTCTCCCAGAAGCCCTCGACGAGCACCGGCTCGACGGGCGCGAGCAGCGGCACCGTGTCCAGGTGCGCGCACAGCAGCAGCGAGCGGCGCTCGCCGGCATGGGCGGCGGAGTCGCCGGGCTTGGCGGCAGGACGCGCGGCGGGCTCGTCCGGCCGAGCGGCGGGGTCGCCGGGGATGCGGGCCAGCAGGTTGCCGCAATCGGATCCCGCGCGGGGCCCGGCATCGTCCTCGTGCGCGGCGACGTCGAGTGCGCGCAGCTCGGCGATCACGCGCTCGGCGCATGCCCGCTCGCTGCCGGAGGGGCTCTCGATCCGGCACAGCTCGGCGAACGTCCCGTTCAGGTAGCGGCGCTCGAGCTCGCCGACGCGTGAGTGGACGGCGTCGATGCTCACAGCACGTCGGCGCGCTCGCCGACGCGACCGTCCGAGCCATGCGCCTGCGAACGGTCGGT
This sequence comes from Solirubrobacteraceae bacterium, assembly GCA_035473995.1. GTDB lineage: Bacteria > Actinomycetota > Thermoleophilia > Solirubrobacterales > Solirubrobacteraceae > Palsa-744. Next base: position 4,624 of record DATINR010000049.1, on the reverse strand, counting down.
CTGACCGTCGGCGGCGCGCTCGAGCGCGGCGGCGATGAAGTCGCGGAACAGCGGAGCGGGACGCTCCGGGCGCGACTTGAACTCCGGGTGGAACTGCGAGGCGACGAAGAACGGGTGGTCCTCCAGCTCGATCACCTCGACCAGGCGCTCGTCGGGCGAGGTGCCCGAAGTGCACAGCCCGGCCGCCTCCAGGCGCTTGCGCAGCAGGTTGTTGACCTCGTAGCGGTGGCGGTGGCGCTCGTAGACGACGGCCTCGCTGTAGATCTCGCGCACCTTGGAGCCATCGTGCAGCTTGATCGGGTCGGCGCCGAGGCGCATCGTCCCGCCGAGGTTGGCGACCTCCTTCTGCTCGGGCAGCAGGTCGATCACCGGATAGGGCGTCTCGACGTCCATCTCGGTCGAGTTGGCGCCCTCCATGCCGGCCACGTGACGGGCGAACTCGGCCACGGCGACGTGCATTCCCAGGCAGATGCCCAGATACGGGATGCGCTGCTCGCGCGCGACGCGCGCGGCGGCGATCTTGCCCTCGATCCCGCGCCCGCCGAAGCCTCCGGGGATCAGGATCCCGTCGGCCTGCTCCAGGCGCTCGCGCACGGAGTCGCCGTCTGAGCCCTCGACCTGCTCGGAGTCGATCCAGTCGATCTCGACCGTGCTGCCCTTCAGCGAGGCCGCGTGGCGCAGCGCCTCGGAGACCGACAGATAGGCGTCCTCGAGCTGCACGTACTTGCCGACGAGCGCGATCCGCACGGTGCGCGTGGCGCGCTCGGAGCGCTCGATCGACTCTTCCCAGCTCGACAGCTCGGGCGCGGGCGCGTCCACACCGAACTGCTCGAGGATGAAGTCGTCGACGCCCTGCTCACGGAAGGTCATCGGCACCTTGTAGATGTCGTCGACGTCGCACGCTGAGACGATCGCCTCCATCGGCAGGCTCGCGAACAGCGCGATCTTCTTGCGGATCTCCGGCGAGAGCGAGCCCTCGGAGCGGCACATCAGCATGTCCGGGGCGATGCCGATGCGCCGCAGCTCGTTGACCGAGTGCTGCGTCGGCTTGGTCTTCAGCTCGCCGGCGTGGCCGATGTAGGGCACGAGCGTGAGGTGGATGAACAGGCAGCGGCGGCGGCCGACGTCGACCGGGAACTGGCGGATCGCCTCCAGAAACGGCAGCGACTCGATGTCGCCGACCGTGCCGCCGATCTCGGTGATCACGAAGTCGACGTCGCTGGACTCGGCGATCAGCGCGATCCGCTGCTTGATCTCGTCGGTGATGTGCGGCACGACCTGCACGGTGCCGCCGAGGTAGTCGCCGCGGCGCTCGCGGCGGATCACCGTGTCGTAGATGCCGCCGGCCGTGACGTTCGAGGCGCGGCTCGTGTTGGCGTCGGTGAAGCGCTCGTAGTGGCCGAGGTCGAGGTCGGTCTCGGCGCCGTCCTCGGTCACGAACACCTCACCGTGCTGGTAGGGCGACATCGTGCCGGGGTCGACGTTGATGTAGGGATCGAACTTCTGCAGGCCGACCGTCAGGCCGCGGGCGACGAGCAGGCGCCCGAGCGAGGCCGCCGCGATCCCCTTGCCGAGCGAGGAGACGACGCCGCCGGTCACGAAGATGAAGCGCGTGCCGCTTGGAACCTGTGCGTGTCGGTCGGAGTATTGCGAGGTCATGCGGGCCTGCCAAAGGAGTCTAGATGGCGCAGCCCCGGAGTCCTTTCGACAAACCCGGAAATTGAGCGAAGCTCTCCGTAGACGGTCAGCGCAGCGAGCAGGATCAACGCGATCAGCTGGCCCGTGCCGGACAGCGTCAGCACGAGCCACAGGCCGGCGAGCGCGCCGAGCAGGTTGGCGCCGGTATCGCCGAGCATCGCCCGCTCGCGCAGGTCGTACAGCCCGGCGACGAGCGCCGGCGCGGCGAACAGGCCGAGCGTCCACAGCTGGCGCAGCGAGGCCGCGCCGATCGACAGCCCGAGACCCAGCAGAACGAAAGCCTTGCCCGCACGGCCCGGGCGCAGGTCGAGCAGGTTGAAGGCGTTCGTCGCCAGCAACAGCACCGCCGTCGCGAGCAGCCAGCGCCAATTCGAGCGGTACCCCAGCGCCGCCATCGCCAGCATCGCCAGACTCAGCGAGCCGACGGCCTTCAAGATGCCGGTGGACAGCTCGCCGCGCAGCAGCGCGGCGCCGTGCCCGCGCCAGCCCCGCCGGGCGGGCTCCCCCGTGCGCGGCTCGCCGAGCGTGTCGTCGATCAGGCCCAGCGCGATCACGCCGAGCGCGTACAGCGCGACGGGACCCAGCTCCGGGTAGATCACGTCTGCGGAGCCGAGCCGCTGCACGAGCACCACCGGGATCAGCGCAAGCAGCGCCGCGCAGAGCACGAGCGCGCCGAACGGGAACGGCAGCTCGCGCCCACGGTAGTTCGCCTTCACGTGGCCACCCTGGGCCAGCATACGCAGCAGCGCCGGGGCGAGGAGCACCGCGCTCACGAGGCCCAGCAGGAACGGGAGCACGTGCATCGCTTGAAGCTAGCGACGAGACCGGATGCCGGTCAGGGAGAGCTCGTGCTCGTGCCGACGACGTTCGGCAGCAGCGAGTCGGCCGTCGACTTCGTCCCGTAGGCGCCGTGCGAGCCCGTCAGCGCGTAGACGAGCGCCGCCTGGCCGGCGGTCATGTCGAGGTCGTCGACGCTCGCCAGGTCTTTGCCCTGGTACCAGGCGATCTGCGACGGTTCAGTGCCGCTCAGCTCGACGCCGACGACGGGAATGCCGACCTTGCCGACGCCGTCGAGCAGCCCCGTCTCGAACTGCGAGGAGGCCTTGGCCTGTTCGGGCGTGAGCGTCGTCGGGTCGCCGCGCATCACGACGAGCCCGTCGAGACGACCGAGCTGCCCGTCGAAGGCGCTCAACAGGCGCGGGCGCACACGGCTGATCAGCTCGCGGTCGACCTGGGCGCCGCCGCTGACGAGCTGCTTGCCGACGATCGAGGCGAAGTCTTCGAGCAGTTCGCCCGATGCGGCGCTGCGAGGCGCGCCTTCGCCGCCGCTCGTGCCGGTCGTGCCCGTACCGGTGCTTGCGCCGCCTTCCCCGGCTTCGGCTTCGGCGGCTTCGACTTCGGCGGGCGTGGGAGCGAGCGCAGCGAAGCGCGTCCCTTCGGCCAGCCGCGCGATCCCGGCCAGGTCGAGCGGCTCGCGCACGGCGATCACCGTCGCGAGGTCGCCGCCGGCCTGCGTGATGGCGTCGCGCACGTAGCCGTTGACGCCGTTGGACGGCGCCCCGAGGAACACGAGCCCGACGTTCCTGCCGCCGAGCAGGCCGTGCACGGCGATCGGATAGAGGTCGTTGGCGAACGTTTCCTCGCTGCTCAGCTGCGAGCGCAGCTGTTCGGCCTGCTGCTGGGCGCCGCTGACTTCCGAGCTGAGGTCGTGCACGATCCCGCTCTTGGCCGAGGAGACGAGGTTGGAGTCGCCGATCGCCACGCCGATCACGACGCCGACGGCGAGCGCGAGCAGCACGGCGGCGAGCGACAACGCGTGGTAGCGGAAGTCGAACACGGAGCGTGGAAGCGGCGCTCAGCCGCCGAGCAGGAGCTGGAGCTTGAGCCAGAGCAGGTTCGCGACGTCGCGCAGCGCGGGCGTCATCCACACGACGGCGATCAGCGCGATCAGCCCGGCCGCGATCACGACGAGCAGCGGCGTCAGCCCCGGCTGCGGGCGATAGAGGCGGCTGACCCCCTTCGCGTCGACGAGGATCTCGCCGATGCGCAGGCGCGTGAGGAAGGTCGAGGACATGCCCTTGCGGTTGCGATCGAGGAACTCGACGAGATTGAACTGAGATCCGACGGAGACGATCAGTCGTGCGCCCTTCTCGGCGGCGATCAGCATCGCGACGTCCTGGCTCGTGCCGGGGGCCGGAACCAGCTTGAACGGAACGCCCATCCGCTCGAGTCGCTCGCGGCCCGGGGCACGCCCGTCCTGGTAGCTGTGCACGACGAGCTCGGCCCCGCAGCGCAGCGCTGCCTCTCCGGCGGAGTCCATGTCGCCGACGATCATGTCCGGCTTCAGCCCCTCCTCGAGCAGCGCCTCGGCGCCGCCGTCGACGGCGACGATCACCGGTCGCATGTCGCGGATGAACGGCCGCAGCGCGCGCAGGTCGCGCTGGTGCTCGACGCCGCGCACGACGACGAGCGTCGAACGATCGCGGAAGTCGGTGGCGAAGCGCGGCAGCTCGAAGCGCCCGGCGAGCAGCTCGCGCTCCTCGCGCATGTGCTCGATCGTGTTGTGCGCAAAGCGCTCGAGCGCCTCGCCTATCTCGCGCCGGCGCTCCTCCGTTTCGGCGCGCACGCGCTCGAGGCCGAGCACAGCGCCGCGCGCGAGCAGCTGCCCCTTGCACAGCACCTCGCCGGTGATCCCGTCGGCCGGCCCTTCGGCGACGACGACGAGCGGATCGCCGTCGTCGAGCAGCCCGAACAGCTCGTCGCCGGGCAGGTCGACGAGCAGGACGCCCGCCTCGACGAGCAGTTGCGGGCCGAGGTTCGGATAGGTGCCCGAGGATGAGGGACTACAGTTGAGCACGGCCCCCACGCCGGCCGCGATCAGCTCCTCGGCCGAGACGCGGTCGATGTCCCCGTGGTCGATCAGTGC